>NZ_JBWYIK010000012.1:0-73515 GCF_056779735.1 Acinetobacter sp. 24-47-67 | reverse complement strand
TCCATACATCGTTGTATTCTTAAACAAATGTGACCTTGTAGACGACGAAGAGCTTCTTGAGCTAGTTGAAATGGAAGTTCGTGAACTTCTTTCTACTTATGACTTCCCAGGCGATGACACTCCAGTTATCCGTGGTTCTGCTCTTGCTGCACTTAACGGTGAAGCTGGTCAGTTCGGTGAAGATGCAGTTGTTGCTCTTGTTGAAGCGCTTGACACTTACATCCCAGAGCCAGAGCGTGCTATTGATAAAGCATTCTTAATGCCAATCGAAGACGTATTCTCTATTTCTGGTCGTGGTACAGTAGTAACTGGCCGTGTAGAAGCTGGTATCGTGAAAGTAGGCGAAGAAGTTGAAATCGTAGGTATCAAAGACACAGTTAAAACTACAGTAACTGGCGTTGAAATGTTCCGTAAACTTCTAGACGAAGGCCGTGCGGGCGAGAACTGTGGTATCTTATTACGTGGTACTAAGCGTGAAGACGTACAACGTGGTCAAGTACTTTCTAAACCGGGTGCGATCAAGCCACACACTAAATTCGATGCGGAAGTATACGTACTTTCTAAAGAAGAAGGTGGTCGTCACACTCCATTCCTTAACGGTTACCGTCCACAGTTCTACTTCCGTACGACTGACGTAACTGGCGCGATTCAATTGCAAGAAGGCGTTGAAATGGTTATGCCTGGTGACAACGTAGAAATGTCAGTAGAATTAATCCACCCAATCGCAATGGACCCAGGTCTACGTTTTGCGATCCGTGAAGGTGGTCGTACAGTTGGTGCTGGTGTTGTTGCTAAAGTAACTGCATAAGTATTGATTGTGTGAAAGAAACGCCCCTTTGGGGCGTTTTTTTATGGAATCTATAAAATTGTTAGACAATAAGAGTTGTAAGCTGTCCTTAACTGATAATGATGTGACCTATAAGGCATTTATCATAAAAATAATAAATCACTAAGATGAAGTAATGAAAAGAATCATAAAACTAGATTTGGATAGATCCCGAATAGGAGTCCAGCAATGAATGCTAAAGTAAATATTACAAATCGTGCCGGTGCATCATTTCCAGTACGTCGTATGCAATTTGATTTTGATCACGTACCAGAATATTGGATGAATGGTTCAGCAGGATTAACTCATTTCATGACAGCGTTATCTGCATTATTTCCTGCAGGTGAAAAATTCTTTATCGATTCAGTGCGTGCAGTTCGCCAACATCCAGCCATTAAAGATAATGAAGATCTCCAAAAAGAGATTTCAGCATTTATTGGTCAGGAAGCAATGCATACACATGAGCATGCTGGCTTTAATGCATCAGCACAAAAATTTGGTCATGATGTTGCTGCACTTGAAAAAGCCACAGATACGGTCATTCAAACTTTTCGCAAGTCAGCTAGCACCGTTATGAAACCATTTGGTATTTCACAAGAAATGATCGATCTGATGGGAACGACTGCGCTAGAACATTTTACAGCAACCATTGCCTCAGAATTATTGCGTAACGAACATATTCAAGCATTAATGACTGATGAAACAATGGCGACGATGTGGGCTTGGCATGCCATTGAAGAAAATGAGCATAAGGCTGTCGCATATGATGTATTTGAAGGTGTGTTCGGTAAAGGAATCAAATCTTATCTTGCTCGAACATCTTCTTTAGTGGCAGCAATGGTTGTGCTATTCATGGTGCAGACTTATTTTGTAGCGCGTTTATTGAAAGACGATAAACAGTTAAATATTGCATCTTTGAAAGATATTTATACCTATGGATATAGCCCATCTAAAGGCATTATTTCTGGTATGGGTAAGGAAATGTTGGCTTATTTTAAACCAGGCTTCCATCCGAATGATTTGGATACCGTGGGTTTATTGGCAACATGGAAAGCAAAACTCGGTTTTTAAGTATTTACTTTTGTGCATTCGGGCAGCGTAAGCTGCCTTTTTTTATTTCATTTATTTTCGAACTTTCTATAATGTACTAACTTAAAAAAATGCAATGTAATGATTATGATTCGACCGATGCTGACATCAGATGTTGAGGTGGTATATGAAATTGAAAGTTTGGGGCAGACGCATCCTTGGACAAAAAAACAATTTTCAGAAGCGGTTGATTCATATCAATCCACAGTGATTGAATACCAGAATCGTGTTGTTGGTTTCTGTATTTTACAGCCTGTATTGGATGAAGCAAATTTGCTGTTGATGGCAGTTCATCCGAAAATGCGTGGAAAAGGGTTGGGATATCAATTGCTTGAAGCTTCAATGGCTCAACTCAATAATGATCCCGTACAAATCTTTTTAGAGGTCCGAGAAAGTAATAAGGCTGCGATTGCACTATATCAGAAATCCGGATTTCATCAAATTGATATGCGTAAAAACTATTATCCAACATTAGATGGTGGAAAAGAGCATGCCATCATTATGGTAAAGGCATGCAGTGATAATTTTGCAGATTTATTCAAGTGACAAAATTCAATACCCTACTTTACAATAAAGTTATTCCATTCAGAGGGAAGTGTCGTCATCAGCATATGACCTAATTGATCGATTTCTTCGTTGCTGAGCATTTTATTAACACGTCGCCATTGACCATCCAGTAATAATTCAAAAGGCGCATATTGGGACTTATAGTTCATTTTGAATGAATGGGGTACCCAATATCCTAAATATACAAACTCTTGATTGTGCTGCTTTACATATTCAATTTGCTTAAGGACTGCAAAAACACCTAAAGAACGTTTGGATTCATCTGGATCAAAAAATGTATAGACGGCGGATACTCCATCATCTAATACATCGCAGGTTGAGACACAAATGAGTCGATCATCTTTCCAAAGTTCTATAAAGAAACTATTGCTACAACTGTGAATCAAAAACTTCTCGAATTGATCATAGCTAGGGGGGAACATATCTCCATCTGAATGACGCTCATTGATGTAACGTTCATAGAGTTGATAGTGTAAATCAGTAGCATCTTGAGTTTGGGTTATTCTAACTTCTAAGTCTTGATTACGTTTCCAAGCTTTCTTTTGTTGACTGTTCATTTTAAAAGCATCAACAGGTACACGACATGAAAGGCATTGTCGACACAAATGACATTCAGGTCGATAGACAAAATCTCCGCTTCTTCGAAATCCTACACGAGACAATTCTGATAAAGTTACAACGTCGATTTTATGAGCAGGATCTAAAAAAACCATCCGTGCTGATTTCTCGGGAAGATAACTGCAGTCATGCGGTGGTGTAATGTAATACTGCAGTTCATTTAATAGGGACTGGGGTTGATAAGAATTCATGTTGTCCCTCCTATTTCTCAATCCATGAGTCGTTGATCAAATGCTATTGTTTTACTTGAAAATACACCGTCTTTATACTTTTGCCAATCAATCTGAGGCTGTTTTATCACATCTTGTAACGAATTAAGGTAGTCTTGGCGAGAAATTGTGCAAGCACCTAAGCTCATGAGATGATCATTCACCAATTGACAGTCAACCCAGGGTGCCTGGTTTTCAAGGCTGATCAACATGAGGGTATAAAAAGCCATTTTTGAAACATCAGTCTCTCGACTAAACATGGATTCACCAAAAATACCCTGACCTATAGAGACACCATAGAGCCCGCCGACAATCGAATTTTCTCTGCGAACTTCGACACTATATGCATAGCCTGACTCAAATAATGAACAGTAACCCTGAATGATATCTTCAGTAATCCATGTTTCATTGGCATAACTTCGTGGTAATGAGCAAGAACGTATCACATGTTCAAAATCACGGTTAATGGTAATCGTATAATCATGTTTTTTCATGTTACGAATGAGTGATTTACTTGGATGGTATGACGAAGGGTAGATAATGCAGCGAGGTTCTGGACTCCACCAGCAGATCGGCTCACCTTCGGAAAACCAAGGAAATAAACCATGTGTATAAGCTTCAAATAATGTAGAAGGGGAGAGGTCAGCACCTATACAGATTAGTCCTTGACCTTCGGGATCGGATTCAATTGGATTAGGGAAAATAAACTCAGAAGGAGGGAGCATAGGGATTAAGTTCTAAAAATAATAATGAAAAACCGAAGATAAAAATGTTTAAAATGATTATGCCAAGTTGAAAGAATAAAAAAACCACCCGAAGGTGGTTTTTTTGGTTTTTAAATAAATATTAGTTGTCTAAATATTTCTCAGCGTCCAAAGCAGCCATACAACCTGAACCTGCTGATGTAATTGCTTGGCGGTAGATATTGTCTGCAACATCACCTGCAGCAAATACGCCTTCAACAGAAGTCGCAGTTGCATTACCACGTGTACCACTTTGAACTTGGATATAACCATCACGTAGTTCAAGCTGACCTTCAAACATTGCAGTATTAGGTTTGTGACCTATAGCGACGAACAATCCAGTCACTTCAACGTTTTGAGTTGTAGTATCAGTTGTAGATTTCAAACGAACACTAGTAACGCCATCTTGAGGGTTACCAAGTACTTCTTCAACTTCATGGTTCCAGATGATGCTGATTTTCCCTTCTTTCTCTTTTGCAAAAAGATGATCTTGAAGGATTTTTTCAGAACGTAATTTATCGCGACGATGTACAAGTGTTACATGTGAAGCAATGTTTGATAAATAAAGCGCTTCTTCAACCGCAGTGTTACCACCACCGACAACCATGACTTTTTGATTTTTATAGAAGAAACCATCACAAGTTGCACACGCACTCACACCTTGACCCATATAAGCAGCTTCGGATTCTAACCCTAAGTATTGAGCCGTAGCGCCTGTTGCAATGATCAAAGCATCACACGTGTATTCTTCCATATCACCTTTTAAAACGAATGGACGTACATTTAAGTCAACTTCGTTAATGTGATCGTAAACCAATTCAGTACCAAAACGTTCTGCGTGAGCTTGCATACGCTCCATTAAAGCAGGACCTGTTAAGCCTTCAGGATCACCTGGCCAGTTATCAACTTCTGTAGTTGTGGTGAGCTGACCACCCAATTGCATACCAGCGATCAAAGTTGGTTTTAAATTTGCTCGTGCAGCATATACAGCTGCGCTATAACCTGCAGGACCAGAACCTAAAATAATCAATCTTGAGTGACGAGCGCTCATGTATAAGCATCCTTTTAATTTGATATATCGATTTACTGAAAATTATACGTGAAACTTCACCACAGTTGTGTGGAATGAATGTGGATTATATTGATCAACTAAATCGAATTGAGCTATATAGTTAAAAGTGTTAACAAGGAAACCTTAGAAAGCTGCACCTTTTTTTAATGAACAGGTGCATAATAGTAAGTTTTCTATAATGAAGAAATTGTTCCATTTCAACATTAGAACATTAATGAATAATCGTTTACAGGAAAGTATATGACTGCGGTGTCGAGTGTATATGCACAGCGCTTAGTTTTAACATTCTTCTTAATATCATTTGGTATTTATCTGTTTTTAGCAACAGTGACTTATACGCCATTTGATCCGGGTTGGATGCATATTTCGAGTGATACTCAACAAGTTTCAAATGCAAGTGGTGTCGCAGGTGCTTGGATTGCAGATCTCTTATTTGGATTTCTGGGCTGGGCAAGTTTACTGATTCCAATTTATTTATTCATTGAAGCGATTCAAGTGTGGTGGCCAAGAAGTTTTTTGAGTCGTCCATTTCGTTTTGCTGCTCAATTTTTCATTTTACTTACCGTCGCGAGTTTGTTTTATTTACTTTGGTCAGTGCCTGCAGATACGCTTGCTAATGCTTCAGGTGGAATCATTGGTTACGAATTGGGTGAGAGTTTAAAACAGCTTTTGACGATTTATGGCGCCGTTTTTTTTCTGATCGTACTTAGTATCGTTCTAATCACACTGGCTTTTGGTATTCAGTGGAACAAGACATGGTCTACTCTGAAGGCGACACCCGCTTATTTGCAAGATTTGTTCTATAAAAATGTACCTGAGACTGAATCAGCTTATGATTTGACGACTCAGCCAAAAGCGAAAAAAGAAATTGAACCTAATCTAAAAGGTTCAGCTCAAGTCCCTCATCAAGCTGAGCTCAATAATGTCGATCATTTAGAAGAGAAAGATCAATTACAAGCGCGTCATGAACGTACTGCTGAAAAACTATTTGAAGATATGCGTTTCCAAGAGTCTCAACAAAATCATCGTTTTGATGAAGATGATGAGGCAGAGCTCGAGCGTACCATCGCGAAAGCGCATGAGTTAGAGCGTGAGAGTCAACGTATTGTTCCAACGGGTGAAGTTTGGAAAGCCTTGCATAGCGATGAAGATCATAAAAGAGAAATTGATGAGCTTTTGCGCGCAGCAGAGGAGGATCAGGTTGATCAACGTACTTCAGAAATTAATGATTTAAGTAAAAACGTTCGAGTAGAGCAGCGCTCAATTGTTCAAGATACTGCTTTGGACTGGAATGATGATCAAATCTTTGATGAATTGCTTGAAGTTGTTCCACAAGGACAGCATGCCAAAGATATTCATACTCCTTTTCATCATCAAACAAATCCTTCAGGTCAATCTGCTGATGATCAAAATACAGCATCCCTAATCCAAAATACCTCAGCTATTGGCGCAAGTGCTCTATACGCAAGTCAATCGAGCGCAGCTGCGGAAGCGATCACTAAAGCAGATTTGTTAGCTTCTGAGCTTGATGGTCTTGCATCACTTGCGGATGAAGCAGAAGCTTTGTCTAATTCAGAGGTCAAGCGTCCAAATTTGGTGACGCCAAATATTAAATTTATGACTTCACCTAAGTCAGATACAGTCGCGGAATATGAATCAGAGCAAGACACTATTGCCCCATCACCACAAAACATTGTTGAGCAAGAGGGATCATCAATTCCTGTTACTAAAGTGAGTGATGAGGAAAAACAACGTATATCTTCAGATAAAGATGCTTTTAGAGAAGCTTGGCAAGAAACGGTAGGTAAGCCTGAAGTTGAAGAGGATGAGTTTGATTTCGATGCGCCATTAACAGATGCTGCTGGTCGTCCAATGTCTCGTGCAATGCAAGTTGCGGAGCGCCGTAAAGATTTATCACCACTTCCTGGTTTAGATTTACTTGATGAAGTAGACCCAAACAAAAAAGTAAACTTCACTGCAGAACAATTATCAAGATTATCAGAACTGTTAGAAATTAAATTACAAGACTTTAATGTCAAAGCGAAAGTGATTGAAGCTCAACCGGGTCCAGTCGTGACCAGATTTGAACTGGATCTTGCGCCTGGTGTGAAAGCCTCGAAAGTAACTAATATTTCTCGTGACTTAGCACGATCAATGTCGATGGCATCAGTACGTGTGGTTGAGGTGATCCCTGGAAAACCTTACATTGGAATTGAAGTTCCGAATAGCATACGTGAGATGGTGCGCCTGATTGAATTGGTACAAATTCCAAAATTTAAGGATCCAGATGGAATCTTATCCATGGCCATGGGTAAAGACATTTCTGGTAACCCAGTCATTACTGAGTTGGGCAAGGCACCACATATGTTGGTTGCGGGTACCACAGGTTCAGGTAAATCTGTTGCTGTAAACTCGATGATTCTATCGATGCTTTTAAAATATACGCCAGATCAATTGCGCCTTATTTTGATTGATCCTAAACAACTTGAATTGGCGAACTATAACGATATTCCGCATTTACTCACGCCTGTTGTGACTGACATGAAAGATGCAGTCAGTGCTTTAAATTGGTGTGTGAATGAGATGGAGCGTCGTTATAAGCTGATGTCGTTCTTAAAAATACGTAAATTGAGTGACTATAACCGTAAAGTTGAAGAAGCAATTGCCAATGGTGAAGATCTATTTGATCCAACTTGGAAAGCCAGTGAGTCAGTTGCTGGAGAACGTGCACCTAGACTTACACCATTGCCTTCGATTGTGATTGTTGCAGATGAATTCGCAGATATGATCATGCAGGTGGGTAAGAAAGCGGAAGAAATGATCACTCGTTTAGCTCAAAAATCACGTGCTGCTGGCATTCATTTATTACTTGCGACACAGCGTCCATCCGTCGATGTAATCACGGGCTTAATTAAGGCGAATATACCGACGCGTGTTGCGCTACGTGTAAACTCTAAAATTGACTCGCGTACGATTTTGGATGCGGGTGGTGCAGAAGATTTGCTTGGACATGGTGATATGCTGTTCTTAGGACCAGGTAAAATTGAGCCTGAGCGTGTGCATGGTGCATTTATTGCCGATGACGAAGTGAACCGTATTTGTGATGCATGGCGTGAGCGTGGTGCACCAAACTATGTGGATGAAATTCTCACCCCATTTGATGAAGAGCCAGCATCACGTGGCTTTGAGGATGGTGATGGTGCTTCTGACCGTGACGCACTTTATGATCAATGTGTTGCTTTTGTTTTAGAAACCCGCAAAGCATCCACTTCATCTTTACAGCGTAAGTTTAGTCTGGGTTATAATCGTGCCGCACGTATTATTGACCAAATGGAAGAAAACGGTATCGTGAGTGCAATGGGCGCAAATGGTAAACGTGAAATTTTAGTTTAACGAAGACTGACTCAGAAAAAGCAACCATAGGTTGCTTTTTTTTATTTAACTCAAAAAAGTGTTGTTTTTGGGGGTAGTCCATTGGCTGGCAAATGTGATCAGTTCACTCACAGAGTGAACATTCAAGCTTTGATAAACTGACTTGACACAATCTTTAAATACCGCAGGGCTAATGGATAATTTTTGTAAAATTTCACTTTTATTCATGCCTGTAATTAACGAAAAAGCCACTTGGCATTCTCGGGGGGATAGATCAAGTGCTTCTAGTTTTTTTAAAATAATGAGGGAGCGTGGTAATGAGCGCTTTAAGTATAAGGCGATATTTGTATCGGTTGTATTTTGACTACTTAACCATTCAGCACGAAGGGTTAATATTCCATTAGGAATGGTCAAACTAAGCTTGGGGATTTGTTGCCCATATTTAAGCTCATTGATGACTTGATAGCATGATTTTGGCAACGCTTTATATGGTTCCCAAAATTCATAATGTATCGGGAAGAGATTCAGTAAATCCTTTGCAGCATCAGTCATCATGACTAAATCATTTTGAGAATTCACGATTAACAACGCTTGATCTGATTCAATTACATCGTCGCCATCCTCCATTTGATTGTTAAGCGCATATTCGATATAGACACCAGCTTGTTCTAATAAACGATGATCTTGTAATTGGAAGGGTTGTGACATACGCCTATAGAGGGTAATACCTCCTGCAGGAATATGATTGCGTTCTAATCTTAGATCTAGTGTATGGTGAAGACCGCTTTGGCGCACAATCATCTGGTAGGTTAAGCTATGAAAATACGGATCATCTGGGCGTAAAAGATTTCCGACTTTGGGTAACATAGGGCAGTTGAGCCAGCGGATATGGCTTTCGGTTTTTAAGTTTAAGAATAATTCAGTATTTTCTTGGACATACCTCATCGACTGAGGGTTAAGATTTTTGTAATACAGTATATAAGGTTCACCATTTGGATAGGTCAGTGCCATACCGTAGGCATCATGTGGAATCAAAAAATTCAAATAGTCAAAAATACTGGGCGCAATGGTAAGGAGCGGAAGTTGAGTACAGCAAAGATTTCTCAGGCGATGGAGGGTGCCGAGCCTTGTTCGATCACTTTTACGAAAACTTATTGAATTCATCTTCGACTGAACTGTTTTGATTATAACAAATTCAAATTATAGATTTTTTTAAAAAAATTGAGATAAAAAAGTAAATATTAATCATTTTTTCACAAAAATATTTTTTTCATCCCCCCTTAAAGGGGGGCTTCTAGATTATCAGCTTTATGGTTTGATTTTCCTCATTATAAAAGGTCTTTCTTGCAAACTATGGAAAACCTGCAAGTGACATGACCATGTCAAAAACTAAGGGGAATTACATGAACCATATATACCGAGTTATCCGTAAACGTAATGGAAAATTAGTCGTAACAGGGGAACTTGGACGTACACGTTTTACACAATCTTTAAAAAATATTGGAATGACGACAGGTTATCTGATTTTAATTGGGGCATTAACCGCAATGACGAGTCAGGTGCAAGCTGATGAATGTGAGGGTTCAACAGGCACAGCGACGAATTCAGACACTACATCTTTCATCTGTGGTGAAAATAACTCAGTGGTTGCACCGAACAGTGTGGTTATGGGACAAAGCAATAACGTCAATATTGGGATGAATCATACTGTTTTTGGTTTGAATAATACGGTGACACCAAACGCTGTAACGACAACGCAAAATAATGTGGTCATTGGAAATCAAAACACAACGCATCATACAAGTAATATTGCCATTGGTAATAATCAAGTGGTTAAGGGGGAAGGGAGTATTGCGATCGGTAGTTCAAATACTGCTGAAGGGGGTATCTCTATAGGTATTTCAAATTTAAACTCGTCTGTAAAATCTGTTGTTGTTGGTATGAATAATATTCACGACGTCAACACTAATGGCTCGATGATTTTTGGTGGATTTAATGAGGTTGGTGCGACGAGTTCTCATATATTTGCCTCCAACAGTAATGTGCAAGGTCACACTAATGTGGCTGTCGGTGGTTCTATTATTATTCGACCAGGACCAAATTATACATCCGTAAGAGAGTCAGTAGCGATTGGTGAGCTGAGTCAGGTTTATGCGAGCAACTCTGTTGCTTTAGGTAGTGCATCTGTTGCAGATCGAGAGAATGTTATTTCAGTCGGTAGTGATCAATTAAAACGCCGAATCATGAACTTAGCATGGGGATTAGATACTCATGATGCTATTAATGTTGATCAATTGACAGACAGTTTACAAAGAATTCTGGGTACTGGGGTGACTATGTTTCAGGGGAGTGTGATGCCCCTTTCATTTGAAATGCAAGGCTCTACATACCAAAACGTAAATCAAACAATTAGAGGGATTGATATTGAATTTACAGCGTTAAAAGACCGAGTGTCTGCACTCGAAAATAATGGTGTTGGTGGTGAAACAGGTACAGGTACCACTGGACCAGCTGGACCAAGTGCGTACGAGGTTGCTGTGAGTAATGGATTTGAGGGCTCTGAAACAGATTGGCTTACATCATTAAAAGGTGAAAAAGGCGATAAGGGAGATAAAGGTGATCAAGGTCCACAAGGATTGAAAGGTGACAAAGGGGATCAAGGTATACCAGGTACAAGCGGTGGACCTGGTGGCGGTGTAGGACCACAAGGTGATAGTGCTTACCAAGTGGCGGTGAATAATGGATTTGTAGGAACAGAGCAAGATTGGCTGACGTCACTCAAAGGAGATAAAGGTGACCAAGGTCCTCAAGGATTGAAAGGTGATAAGGGAGATCAAGGTGATCAAGGACTTCAAGGCTTAAAAGGCGACAAGGGCGATAAAGGTGATCAAGGACTTCAAGGCTTAAAAGGTGACAAAGGTGATCAAGGATTTAGTGCTTTTGAGATTGCTGTACAAAATGGCTTTAATGGCACCGAACAACAGTGGCTAACGTCTTTGGCTAGTGGTGGAACTGTCGCAATATCTGTTGGAACAAATCCTAGTGAAAATGCAATATTACCAAATGCAACAGGTGAAGATGCTCTTGCAATCGGAAGTTCATCAGTAGCATCGGGTCGTGAGAGTATTGTCATTGGGGCTGAATCACAAGTCGCTGGTGAACATGCAACAGCTTTAGGAAATCACAATACGGTTACGGGTGAAAATACGCATTCAGTTGGTAATTTCAACAATATTTCAGGAAATAGTACTGTAGCTCTTGGGAATAATATAACGTCTGACGCAAATAATGCTGTTCTTTTAGGAAATGCTTCGTCTACCGATCGGGACAATACGGTTTCAGTGGGTTCCTCTACGCAACAGCGCCAAATTGTTAATGTGGCAGCAGGTACAGCGGATACCGACGCAGTCAATGTAAAACAAATGCGTCAAGCAGATCAGCAAGTTTTGAGCGATGCACAGGAATATACGAATATACGAACCAATGAAATATTGAATCAGGCCAATGAGTATACTAGTCGACGTGTAAATGCTTTAGAACAGAGTTTTGCCGATGAACGACGTGACACTCGAGCAGCTATTGCAGCATCTTTGGCTGTCGCTTCATTACCCCAGCCAACTTATGCTGGTGCAAGTATGTTCAGTGCAGCTGCTGGTACATGGGATGGTGAGCAAGGTATTGCCATTGGATTTAGTGGGGTTTCTGAAACGAATCGCTTTGTCTATAAAGCATCTGGAACCACAAGTTCACAAGGTGATGTTGGTGGTGCTATTGCATTGGGTTGGCAATGGAAATAATCTAAGTTTCACCCAAACGTAAAAGTAACCTTAATACGAAACTATTTTTTAACAGGTATAAGATAGATTTAAATCAAAAAAGCCTGCTCAAGCAGGCTTTTTTATCTGTTTTTTAGGAAAATTTTGCTAAAACAGCAAGGAATTCTGCACTTTGGCGTGGGAATTCTGCGATCACATCATGAATACGTTTGCCTTCAGGATTTTGAGCGTTAAGATTACGACCATCTGCTATAAATTTAGTGAGTAAACGCTCATAGTCATTAGCACGCATATGTTTAAAAGCATGATAGAGAACATGAAAATCAGCGTTTACACCTTCAGGAGGTAACTGATTTAAATAGGCAAAAACACGCTCGTCTGACCATTCTTCATTGAACGTGGCTGGCTGTGATAATGCCATCACAATCTCCTTGGTATTTTTAATCAATAAAAAAGGGCAAAATATGAGACTAGATGAGCAAAGCACTGCTTTGTCTAGTCGCAAGACTTGAAGCTCTGCTTCAAGTGGGCGGAATATAGCTAATAGCCTATTTCTGCCACTCTCATATTTTGCCCTGATTCAATTTGCTTGACTAATCAAAAATCAGATTAACGTTCTTCAGGCAAATTGATATTCATTTCTAGCATTTCGATATTTGCTTCAGAGCGAACCGACATTTGTATATGCTGTTCATCTACACCACGCACATAACGATTCACAACTTGCATGATTTCTTTTTTCATTAAATCAATTTTATCTTGGCTTAAACGCTTACCTAGACCATTTTCCGATGCCACGATAACTTTTAAGCGATCTTTAGCTGTTTGTGCACTTGATGGTTTGTCATCACTACTAAAAAGTTTACTCCAGAATCCTGCCATCTTTATGCTCCAAATAAACGTGCTAACCAGCCTTTCGGCTTCACAGAGATGTGACGATATGGACGTTCTTCACCAAGGAAGCGTGCAACAAGATCGTCATAAGCTTGTCCAGCTGCTTCTTCAGTATAAAGAATAACAGGCTTACCTTCATTCGAAGCTTGTAACACGCTTTTACATTCAGGAATTACACCGAGCGTTGGCACGCGAAGGATATCTTTAGAAATGTCATCGACTGTTAACATCTCTTGTTTGTCAGCACGTTCAGGGTTAAAGCGTGTAATACAAAGATGCTTACGAATACGACCTTCGTTATTTTCTACTTTCTTCGTTTTACTGTCCAACATACCAATAATACGATCGGAATCTCGGACAGATGAAATTTCAGGGTTCGTTACAATGATTGCTTCATCAGCATGGTACATTGCTAAAATCGCACCACGTTCAATACCTGCAGGAGAGTCACAAATGATGTAGTCGAACTCTTGAGAAAGTTCGTCCATAACACGTGCAACACCTTCATCGGTCAACGCATCTTTATCACGGGTTTGTGATGCAGGTAAAATATATAGATTTTCGATTTCTTTATCGCGAATAAGTGCTTGTTGTAATCTCGCTTCGTTATTTAATACATTCACAAAATCATAAACAACACGACGCTCACAACCCATGATAAGGTCGAGGTTACGTAAACCTACGTCAAAATCGATTACAACAGTTTTGTGGCCACGAAGGGCTAAACCTGTTGCAAAAGATGCACTGGTAGTTGTTTTACCTACGCCACCTTTACCTGATGTTACGACAACAATTTTCGCCACCGAATCCACTCCTGTTATGTTTATCCCCAATACTATAGGGGTTCTCATGTTTAGTTATACATTAAAATTCGAGTGCTTCAAAGACAAGCTCTTGAGCATCATTTAAATAGATATGTACTGACTTTTTTAGCATATGTGGTGGAATATCATCTGCAACACAATATGTTCCTGCGATAGATACTAATTCAGCTTCTAAAACATGACAGAAAATTCGTGCTGCTGTATTGCCACCGGCGCCGGCGATGACTCTACCACGAGCAGAGCCATAAATATGTATATTTCCTGAAGCGATGATTTCAGAGCCACTATTAATTCCAGCAGTTAAAATAATATCGCCGTGATCTTGTACCAGACATTGTCCTGTTCTAAGCACTTCATCGTGATACGAAGTTTTATGTGTGGTTGCAGGAGCTATGTGTGTTGGAGCCTTCTCAGCTTCAGGGGTATTTGCTGGGGCTTCTACCACTTGTTCTTTTGTTGCTTTGATGCGCTGCAAAGGACGATCAGCCGCAAGAACTGGGAATTGGATCGCACGTGCTTCATCACCCATTAAACCATCAACGACAGCCATTGGCTGTAACCCTAAACTGATGACCAATTGAATGAGTCCAATGAGTTCTTGTTCAACGGTTGTGTCTAGAATGACAAGCGCACCTTCATAAGAGGTTTCACTCATCATGGCACTTAATTGTTGGCGGATAACATTATGATCATTGGTGTCAAAGGTAATTCGGGTAAAATTCACCATTCTACCGGTAATCCGAATATCTGCCATATTCATTCCTTGCTTGCTTCGCGCTTTATAATCGAAGTAAAAATTGTTAATTGTGCAAATGCTAGTTCAATTCTCAAGAATTCTCTAGCGGATATATTAAATTAATAGAGAAATGATCATTCCTTGACTTGATTGTTTTTTGATAACTCTATTTGCCATTGTTTTACTTCCATCTGTTTTCTTAAAGACTCAAGACTTTCATAAACGACAGATTCAACGAGTTGTTCTAATGCATGATTATCAATATTGAGCTGGCTAATTTTTTCAGCAATGAGTTGATAATGTGCATTCGGTTTATCAATGGTTCCAGAAATAAAAGGTTCAACTAAACCGTCGGTAATATTTTCACCTAATCGTTGACCAATGTTGTGGATTTGCTGTTCTATACGACCACCCACCAATGGAATGAGCTTTAAGAGCTGTGTTAGCTCTGGTGTGTCTTCAATTGCTTTAATGACAATGTGACCAACGCCTTTTGAGATATTATCTTTTTGAAGTTTTAATTCGGTTGCCAAAGATTCTTGTAAGACTTGCGCCAATGTCGTGGCAAACATGTCTCGATGGTGATTCACCAGATCATGAATGATTTTTTTATGGGTCGAGCTAGTGTCTAACTCTTTTTTTACACTATCAATAACAGTAATCACCACACGATCAGAGAGCTCTTCCATGATCACGTTATAGTAAAAATTAAGACGTCTGAACCATTTATTAGGTATGACTTTATAGCCTAGCTCATGCAGTCTATAGGCAATCACTCCGACGCGAATTAAACGTAAAAAGCGAAGGTAAGGGATAATGGCTAATATTTCATACCAATGAATGAAGGGAAAGAAAAACCAACGCTGATGATGTTTATTGACAATTGCAATCAGCCATCTTACAGCGAGTTCAACAATTAAAAATGTGATAAACCAACTTTCGGTAATGATGACCCATGGGTGAAGCTCGGATTTATAAAACTCCAGAATTTGAGGTAATTGAACCGTGTCAAATACCCATGAACCAAAATTACTCATTAAAAATGCATTGGCACATAGACAAAACAAATTGACTAAAATAATGAGCATCATAAAGATGTCATAAATCAGGAACATCTTCCAAAATAACGTGTCATGACGCTGTGGACGGAAAGTTTTTCGAGAATTAGTCATGCGATCTGTCATATGCAATACATTCTGAGGACAGCTTAATTTACAGATTCAGCTTGAAGCTGTTGTTTTAACTGTGTAATTAACTGATCTTTTTCTGTCCAAAGCTCATCAACCCATTTTTGGAAACGAGCGCGATAGTCGGCATCATCCTCATAATTGCCGCCATGAACCCAAGCAGGAATTTCAATTTTTCTTAAATTGACGGCAATTTGAGAAACTTCTCCTAACCAAAAATCTCCATAACCTGGCACACCATCTGGATAGACAATGGTCATATCGACTAGCGCATCAATTTCACTTCCTAGAATATTTAGAGCAAGTGCTAAACCACCTGCTTTGGGCCTAAGTAAATTTTTATACGGAGATTTTTGTTGGGCGTGTTTTTCAGGGGTATAGCGTGTACCTTCTAAATAATTTAATAAGGTAAAAGGTTGGCTGAGCAGTTGTTCACACGATTTACGCGCTTCTTCCATATCACGATATTTCAGCGCAGGATTTTTTTCGATTTGCGCTTTGGTATGACGTTTCATCATAGGAAAACCAAGGATCTTGAATGCTTGCCCAACAAAAGGAATAAAAATGAGTTCCCATTTCGTAAAAAAACGTGTGAGCGGCATACGTTTAAGACCAAAATATTGAGTAACAGTTGTATCCACCCAGCTTTGGTGATTACAGGTCATGATGTAACGACCTTGTAGATTGAGATCTAGATCTTCATCAATCGTGATGTGCCATTTAAGCTCAGGGAGAACTTTTTCAATGAGCCAGTTATTCGTACCAATCCAACCATTGGCGATATTGATATTGGTTTCATCGATTTTTGATGATTTTTTTACGAGTTTAGTCAAACCTAATGCAAGAATAGGTGGGCCACGAAAAAATGTACTTCCTGTGATCACAGAACCTACGGTTAAACCCTTAGAAATTTTTTTTAAAATAGGTTGTTTCTGCTTCTCTGCTGCCATTGCACAGTCCTAAAAAGTGATTGCATGTGATTGAAATTTTTAAAACACTATAAATCGAGTCGCTCAAATCACAAAGCCCGTTTTCTTAACTATGTATAAAATATGATGAAGCATTAACGAAAGATGCTACAAAAGATTACATATTGTTAATAAACTGTTTATTATTAACAAAATAGTAATGGTTAAATTGTTTCTAACAAATCATTATTCATCACATACAAAAACATATAAAAGGAGTCATCCCATGCGTGCATTAGCTATTTCAGCTGCAGTGGTTGGGGCAATGGTACTTTCTGGTTGTCAAACAACTGGTAACAATATTGGTGGCGTCGAGTATGACAAAACTGCATTGGGTGCTTTAATTGGTGCAGCAGCTGGTTACGGTGTTTCTAAAGGTAATGCGAACACTAGCCGTCAAAATAACCGTGCAGCAGCGATTGGTGCTGTATTAGGTGGTGCTGCAGGTGTATATCTCGACAATAAAGAGAAAAAATTACGCCAAGCAACTGCTGGTACAGGTATTGATGTAAACCGTAATCCAGATGGCTCTATTAACTTAGTAATGCCAGGTGCTATTACGTTTGATACAAATAAATCAAATATCAAGCCAAACTTCTATGACACTTTAAACCGTGTTGCACAAGTTTTAACTGAAGACAACAAGAGCGGTATCCTTGTAACTGGTTATACTGATAGTTCAGGTAATGATGCGATTAACATCCCATTGTCACAAGCACGTGCTCAATCTGTTGCTAGCTATTTAGCATCTAAGGGTGTTTCTACAGCACGTATTAATGCTCAAGGTTTAGGTTCTTCAAACCCAATTGCTGATAACACAACTGCAGCAGGTAAAGAACAAAACCGTCGTGTAGAGATTGCTGTTTACGCAGTTCAATAATACATGATCTTAAAAAAGCCACCTTCGGGTGGTTTTTTTATGTCTGAAATTTATTCAAATATACCTTCATTAAATTTAACGTTAGTCATATTCGAAGCAGATGACTATAATCGAGCGCTGAAGGAAAAGAGGAAAGAATATGTCATCAGCCAGTCATTTGAACGACAAGCAACTTGAAGCCATGAAATACACTCAAGGACCCTTGTTAGTACTTGCTGGGGCAGGCTCAGGTAAGACCTCTGTAATCACACAGAAAATTGCATATTTAGTCAAAAAATGCGGTATACCAGCACATCGTATTACTGCGATGACTTTTACCAACAAAGCTGCACGAGAGATGAAAGAGCGTGTCGGTAAATTGCTTGGTAAAGAGGATGGAAAGGGTTTATCTGTTTCTACCTTTCACACCTTTGGTTTGAATTTATTAAGACTAGAATTAAAACATACGCCACTTAAAGCAAACTTTTCCATTTTAGATGCTGATGACTGTAAGCGTATTTTAATGGATTTAATGCACCGAGATAATTTGTCTGGTGCAGAAAGTAAAGAGCTGATCGCAAAAGCGATGAAGATGATCTCTGATTGGAAAAACGATCTAATTTTGCCGGAGCAAGCACATACGACTTGTGAAACGGCTGAAGATGTCCAATTTGCGCATCTCTATCAACTCTATGAACGTAATTTACGTGCCTATAATGCGGTCGATTTTGACGATTTAATCGTAATGCCGACACGCCTTCTTCAAGAAAATGCTGAAGTCCGTGATAAATGGCAAAACCGTGTACGTTATTTATTGGTTGATGAATATCAAGATACCAATACCGCCCAATATATCTTGGTCAAACTGCTTGTTGGTGTCATGGGACAATTTACGGCTGTAGGGGATGATGACCAATCAATTTATGCTTGGCGGGGGGCAAAGCCAGAAAATATGGCATTATTGAAGGAAGATTTCCCCAATTTAAAAGTCATTAAGCTTGAGCAAAACTATCGTTCAACCAGTCGAATTTTAAAAGCTGCAAACCATGTGATTGAGAATAACCCACATATTTTTGATAAAAAATTGTGGAGTGATAAAGGACATGGTGAGGTGATCCGTATTATTACTTGTCGTAATGATGATGATGAAGCGGAACGTGTTGTTAAAGATTTGCTGACTCATAAATTGATGAATGGCAAAAATTGGAAAGATTACGCAGTGTTATACCGTGGAAACTTCCAAGCACGTGTTTTAGAAACACAACTTCGTCAGATGCAGATTCCTTACAAACTTTCTGGTGGTCAGTCGTTCTTTGGTCGTGCTGAAATCAAGGATATTATGAGCTATCTACGTCTCATTATTAACCCTGAAGATGACAGTGCTTTCTTACGCATTATTAACACACCTAAACGTGCCATAGGACCTGTGACTTTAGAAAAACTAGGTTTATTTGCGCAAGAGAATAATCTTTCTTTACTAGGTGCCGCGAATGATCAGCGCTTAAGTATGGTATTACCGAAGAAGGCGACATCTCAATTGGCTGAGTTTGCTGATTTTATCGAAGGTTTTACGCGTGAACTGTTAGATGATGATGAACCTGTGCCTAAAGTCCGCCAAATGATGGTTGAGGCAGGATATATCGACTACATCAAAGAAACGGCAGCGACGCCAGCACAAGAAAAAACTAAAATTGACAATATTGAAGTGCTTTATAGCAGTATTCAAAGTTTGATCAATCGTGCTGAAGATGTCGATGAAAAAAATATCGAAAGTGTCATTCGTAAGATGGTGTTGCTGGATATGTTGGAGCAACAGCAAGAAGATGAAGATATCGATAAAGTAAACTTACTGACTTTGCATGCTTCTAAAGGCCTGGAATTCCCATTTGTTTATATTATGGGGCTTGAGGAAGAGTTGCTTCCGCACAAGAATTCAATTGTGGCTGATACCATCGAAGAAGAACGTCGACTGATGTACGTTGGTATTACCCGTGCCAAACAAGGTCTGACTTTGACGCTTGCAGAACAGCGTAAAAATGGCGGTCAGATGAAACAAATGACACCAAGTCGCTTCTTGGATGAATTGCCACAAGATGAAGTCGATTGGCTAGGTCGAAAAAAGAAATTGGCTGAAAATATCGATCCAAAATTACAGGCACAGCATTATCTGCAAAATCTGAAAGCTTTACTCAAACGTTAATTACATTTTAAAACAGGATTGAATATGAAAGTTCAAGTGAAAGTACTCGACCAACGACTTGGTCAAGAATGGCCATTACCTACTTATGCAACAACAGGATCGGCAGGTTTAGATTTACGTGCATGTGTAGATGAAGCGATCACTATTGAGCCTGGTCAGACTGTTTTAGTTAAAACAGGTATGGCAATTTATATCGAAGACCCAAGTTATGCGGGTTTGATTTTGCCTCGTTCTGGCTTAGGTCATAAACACGGGATTGTATTAGGAAATCTCGTCGGTCTAATTGATTCAGATTATCAAGGTGAATTAATGGTTTCAGTTTGGAACCGCAGTCAAAATGCATTTACATTAGAGCCGGGTGAGCGATTGGCTCAATACGTATTGGTTCCTGTTTTACAAGCTGAATTTGATTTAGTTGACGAATTCAAGGCAAGTGAGCGAGGAGCTGGTGGATTCGGACACACTGGAAAACAATAGTATTTTGGATAAAAGCCTGTAAAATCAGGCTTTTATTTATATGTTGCAAAATATTAACAAAGATTATATAAATTGAAATTGGTACACGTTATATAAAGAATAACGATATTTTTTATTACTCAATATATTCAAAATTTATTTGGATCAACTCTCATCACGCTGTTCTGACTCAGCAGTCAACGGTGTTAATTAAGAATGAATACCCAACCACTTATTTTTCCAAGACAAATTTTCCGCGCTTATGATATTCGCGGAAAAGTCAGTCAATTGGATACAAGAACAATTTATGCGATTGCGCATGGGCTTGCTGCTCAGTATCAATCACGTGGCCAGAAAAGTATTGTGCTAGGTTACGATGCTCGATTGACTGGGCCTACTTTTGCTTGGATTATTGAATCAGTCTTCAAAAACCAAGGGATGAATGTCGAGAACATTGGATGTTGTTCAACCCCACAAATGTATTTTGCTGCTCGACATAAAAATGGCAATGGCATCATGGTGACCGCGAGTCATAACCCTAAACATGATAATGGGATTAAATGGATTATTGAATACGAACCACCTTGTCCAGACATGATTCAAAATGTTGGGGAGTATGCAGAAGGTTTCTATTTTCAACATGATCACTTTCCAACGCCACCTCAACTGACACATCAGATTAAATCAGAGTATTGCTTGGCTTATCAGCATGCTTTGCTCAAGGATATTCAATTAAAGCGTCCACTCAAGGTTGTATTAGATGGTATGCATGGTGCCGCTGGGCGTTGTGCTAATTTAGTACTACAAAAAATGGGATGTGAAGTCATTTCAATACGTTGTCGTGAAAATGGAGAGTTTCCTGATCATCCTCCAGACCCTTCACAAGCGAAGCATTTGACGCAGCTAAAAGAAAAAATTTTGTTGCATCAGGCGGATTTGGGGATTGCTCTTGATGGTGATGGTGATCGTGCCGTCATTTTGGATGAGAATGCTCACATTGTGTCTGCTGATCGCTTGTTAGCATTATTCGCATCATTGTGTTTAACTCAGCATCCGCATCATGAAATTGTTTATGACGTAAAATGTTCAACGATGGTGTCAAAAACCATTGAACAATTACAAGGCATCGCAAAAATGATTCGTACTGGCAGCAGTTTCATGCGCCGTTATATTTCCCAATCCAAAGGTCGAGCTGTTTTTGGGGGAGAATATGCGGGTCATTATGTCTTCAATGATGGTCGTGGTTTTGGTTACGATGATGGTATCTATGCAGCATTACGGGTCATGGAGGCATTGAGTCAACTTAATATCACGCTATCTGAATATCTCGCTCAATTCCCAGATCGCTTTGGTACTGAAGATACCTATATTGAAACGCAAGATGCAAATCCGCAAGACGTCCTAGCCTTGATAGAGCAGAATTGTAAAAGTACTGGGGCTAAAATGAGTAAAATCGATGGTATTCGCCTTGATTTTGACTACGGATTTGGCATTATGCGAGCATCAAATACTGGTGAATACTTCACGGTACGGTTTGATGCAGATAGCCCATCGAAACTTTATGAAATTCGCCAGCATTTTGTAAAAATTTTAAATGAAAAATATCCTGTGCTTGCTCAAAGTATTTTGAATGCACACTAATGTAGGAATGAAGGAGAGGCGAATGCCACACCAACAAACTGGCATCGACAAAGCTCAAATTTTGACAGAAGCTTTGCCATACATCCAAAGATTTACAGGTAAAACACTTGTAGTGAAATATGGCGGCAATGCAATGACTGATCCTGCATTAGAAAGTTCGTTTGCCCGTGATATCGTGCTATTGAAAACAGTTGGTCTTAATCCGATTGTGGTTCATGGTGGTGGTCCTCAAGTCGATTCATTTTTGAAACAACTTGGGCGTGAATCAGACCGTATTGATGGAATGCGTGTAACTGATCCTGCAACTATGGAAGTTGTAGAAATGGTGTTGGGCGGAAGTGTAAATAAGTCTATTGTGAATTTGATCAATCAACATGGTGGTCGTGCAATTGGATTAACGGGTAAAGACGGTAACTTAATTCGTGCTCAAAAGTTGTTGATGGAAAAAACCCAAGAGGATGGATCTGTTCAACAAATTGATCTTGGGTTAGTGGGTGAAGTGGTCGGTGTAAAAACTGACGTTCTGGAAATGTTCACTCAAAGTGATTTTATTCCAGTGATTGCTCCACTTGGTGTTGATGAGGAAGGTAATACTTACAATATCAATGCAGATTTAGTTGCTGGTAAAGTTGCTGAAGCTTTGGGTGCAGAAAAGTTAATTCTTCTTACGAATATCAGTGGTGTATTGGATGAGAATAAAAACCTACTCACTGGACTAACAACACAAGAAGTCGATCGCTTGATCGATACAGGTGTGATCTACGGCGGTATGATTCCGAAAGTGGGATGTGCGCTTGATGCGGTGAAAGGTGGTGTAGTGAGCGCGCATATTGTGGATGGTCGTGTTCCACATGCGACTTTGTTGGAAATTTTTACGGATCACGGTGTTGGAACATTGATTACCAATCGTTCTAAGTCGGCGCACTAATTCATAATCACATCATAAAAAGTCACTTCGGTGGCTTTTTTTGTTTGATAAGAATAATCGTTTTATGTCCCATATATCCAGCATAAAACATATTCAATTGCCATATTCATATTTGCAACATCTATAAGGCTGATGCACAATAAAACTGATAACTAAAGCAAAATGAAAGATTATGTGCCAACTACTTGGAATGAATTGTGCCACCCCTACGGATATTACGTTTTCTTTTCGTGGTTTTTCTCAGCGCGCTGGAATAACGTCAGATCACTCAGATGGTTTTGGCATCGCTTTCTTTGAGGATAAGGCATGCCGCTTATTTGTTGATAACCAATCTGCAGTCGAGTCTCCAATTGCAGAATTCGTTCGTAATTATCCGATTAAATCGCGTAATGTCATTGCCCATATTCGTAAAGCAACACAGGGAAAAATTACTTTAGAAAATTCTCATCCGTTTATTCGTGAATTGTGGGGGAGACAATGGATTTTCGCGCATAATGGCGATCTGCATAATTTTCATCCAAGGTTGTCGGGACAGTTCACACCAGTAGGTAATACAGATAGTGAGCTTGCATTTTGCTATTTATTAGAACATCTCGTACAAAAGTTTGGTTATGTAGAGCCAAGTGTCCACGATGTATTTCATGCATTAGAAGAAATTTCACCAACAATAGCAGAGCATGGGACATTCAATTTTTGTTTATCAAATGGACAGGCTTTGTATAGTTATGCGACCACAAAATTACACTGGATTGTTCGCGAATATCCATTTCAACCTGCACGATTAATTGATATTGATGTTGAAGTCGATTTTAGTCAGGTCACGACACCTGAAGATCGTGTGGCTGTAATTACGACAGAACCATTAACAGATAATGAAGCTTGGTTTGCATATACGCCCGGCGAAATGATTTTATTTCAGGATGGTAAGCCAACATTACGTACCATAACTCACGTTGAGCGATTGGTCAGAGAAGCCCGTGACCCAAGCTTGAAGCGTGTTACTCGCGCGGATCAATATTAAAAATTTAATTTGAAGTGGCTAAGATCTACACTTACTTTTTTAACGCCAGACTTTGATTTTAATGATTGAGCTAGGCAAAATAGCGTAAAACTTTTTAATGGAATACCTCATGCAGGACACCGCTATGTCACGATGGTTATCGCCGCTGATGGCATTTTGTTTATCATTTATCATTATTGTGGGTCTGGCACCAAGCTTAGGCTTGCAAATTGATCGACAACTCGATTTTTGGTTGCTTTGGTTTGCAACGATGTTGTTTTTAGCGTTGCCAATTATTTATTTAGAAATTGGATTGGCGAAACGAGCTCAAACATCAGCGCTGAACGCATTATCAAAATTGACCCGTGAAGCCGATGCGCACCAACGTTGGAGAGTGGTTGGTTGGCTTGCTGTTATTTTTATTCCATTCTTAGCAGGCGGTATATTACTTAATACTTCTAATGCTGTAGCACAACAAAATGATTTTGGTATTGGTTCAAATATTTTGATGGGTATCGCAGCATTCATTGCATTTGGTTTATCATTTCTTCAACGTTCTGTATTGGTTGTACTTACTGCGATTGCAACGATTGCAAGTTTAATCGCGGCTCAGGTTTTTGGTGTCCAAGTCAATGATTGGCAGCTGACTCCTGTTGAGTTTAAAGAGTGGGGCAATGCAACTATTCTCGCTTTAGTAGCTTCAGGTCTCGGGCTTGGATTATATTGGCAGACAAATCTCAATCAAGAGAAACAAGATGCTGCAACGCCAAAAACTTTACCGATTTGGCTAGCGCAACTGGTGGCTGTGGCTGGATTTGGATATTTTGCAATTAGTGCTGCAATTCCAGCATATATCGTTTTAATCGCGACAATATTTGCAGTAGCTTTACTCCTGCAACTTGGTAAGGAACAACTCGCACATCGTGGATTAGCACAAGCGGTGCAATATTTTTTATTGCTTGCACCACTTTTAATTTGGGTATTCCCTGCAGCCGATCTATTTTTAACTCCTATTTTAATGCTTTGGGGATTAAGCATTTGTTTAATCTATGCAATTTTCGTGGGTTGGATCATGAAAATTAGTCATTTACGTAAAGCGCTGAATTTTAGTAATGAAGCTTTTTATAATATCTGGCGTGTGGCTGTACGTATTGTGACACCTTTAGCAATTGTGGCTGCAATGATTTCTTACTTAGGTCAATTGTTACCATGATCCAAAATGCAAAAGTTTGGGTTGCTTATGCTGCTGTAGACCAGCAGTTTCACATTGAACTTGAATTTGTGGAAGGCATGTCTGTTGCGGATGCTATTACACAAAGTGGTATCGCGTCGTGTACGCAGTTGCCAGACGAGTATGCTGTTGGAATTTTTGGGACGAAAGTACAAGATCAATCGCATGTTCTGCAAGCAGGTGATCGGGTGGAAATCTATCGGGCATTAACGATTAATCCAAAAGATATTCGCCGTAAGCGAGCGGCAGCGAATCCAGTTGGGCGCTATTGTCGTGGCAATCGCTTTAAACAATTGAAATGATATGAAAAACCCCTCTTTGAGGGGTTTTCTTTTATGTCTAATTCTTTATAGTGGTGGCGCGTTCAAAATCGCATCTTTCGAACCTGGTAAACCAGGTTGAGTTTCTGGGATAGTTTCTAAACCTTCGATTTTATTCACGACGCCAGAACCATCGAAATATACTTTTAGATGCTGACCTTGAGTTGCAGGAATATTTGCTTTTTTAGCATATGTACCTGGGGTATAATTGTAGATGTAATCCCAACGTAAAGGATTCAAAGGATCTGAAATGGTTGGGCTACCAAGTAAAAAACGAACTTGTTGGTAAGTCATCCCGACTTGAATTTTTGAAGCTTGCGCTTGGGTTAATGGTGTTCCTTGAGGAATATCAACTTTGTATACACCAAAGACAGAACAACCACCCAGTAAAGAAGCGACGAATAACGTCAGCATGATTTTTTGCATTTTGCTACACTATCCCAAATTAATTATGATGCAATTGATCCAAGGATAGATCATACTGCATCTCAACTCTGTTGCATATTCCAACTTAAAATTTGTTGAGAGACCTTTTTATATGCCTATTTCAAATCAAGATTTACGCAAAGCTGGACTTAAAGTTACCCTTCCACGAATCAAGATTTTGGAATTACTAGAAAATTCAAGACAGCATCATTTGAGCGCGGAAGATATCTATAAGACCTTACTTGAGCAAGGCGAAGATGTCGGTCTAGCAACTGTATATCGTGTGTTAACTCAATTTGAAGCTGCTGGTATTATCCAACGTCATCATTTCGAGAATAATCACTCTGTATTCGAAATCATGCAAGATGATCACCACGATCATATGGTCTGCCAGAACTGCAACAAAGTAGTTGAATTCCACAATGATTTGATTGAACAAGAACAACATAATGTTGCTGAACAACTTGGTTTTGTTTTAACAGGTCACTCTTTGAATTTATATGGTTATTGCGATGCGCCTGAATGCCAAGAAGCATACCGTAAAAAATAAATCTTGATTAAAGTAAAAAAGGAGCAATGATTGCTCCTTTTTTATTCACTATTGATTAATCATCTTGACCATCAAAAGTGAGGCGGGGGCCAGAATTCAACAGATAGTTTGGATCTTCTTCAGAGAGTTTGATTTGTAAGCGTAAATCGTTGGCAGAGTCAGCATGACGCAATGCTTCGTCATAAGTGATTTTCTCAGCTTTATATAAGTCAAATAGCGCTTGATCAAACGTCTGCATTCCAATTTCACGGGAACGCTTCATGACTTCCTTAATTTCATGAACTTCGCCTTTACGCACTAAGTCTGAAATCAGTGGAGAATTGATTAAGATTTCAATTGCAGGATGACGTGATTTTTTATCAGGAGTCGCAATTAACTGTTGTGCAATGATCGCCTTCAAATTCAGTGAGAGGTCCATAAACAGTTGGCTGTGACGATCCGTCTCAAAGAAATGAATAATACGATCTAAGGCTTGGTTGGCATTATTGGCATGTAAGGTCGCAAATACTAAATGACCTGTTTCAGCAAAACTAATCGCATAGTTCATGGTTTCACGAGAGCGGATCTCACCAATAAGAATAACATCAGGTGCTTGACGGAGTGTGTTTTTCAGTGCAATTTCAAAGGAGTCTGTATCAATGCCAACTTCACGTTGAGTAATAATACAGCCCTGATGTTGATGAATAAATTCGATTGGGTCTTCAATGGTAATGATATGACCTTTAGAATTTTGATTACGATGACCGATCATTGCTGCCAGCGAAGTTGATTTACCTGTACCAGTAGCACCTACAAATAAGATGATCCCGCGCTTAGTCATTGCCAGATCTTTAAGTACGGGCGGTAGTTTCAGCTCTTCAATACTTGGAATGACAGTTTCAATCCGACGTAAGACCATGCCAGGTTGATCACGTTGCTGAAAAGCACTCACACGAAAACGTGCAGTTTTATCGCGATTGGCAATAGCAAAATTACATTCGTGTGTTGCAGCAAATTCGATTCGTTGTCTTTCACTCATAATCGAGTGAATCAATTGACCTATGATTTCACCTGTGAGCTTTGTTTTAACTACAGGCACAATTTCACCATTAATTTTCATTGATGGTTCAATATCTGCACTGATAAATAAATCTGAAGCCTTGCGCGCAATCATCATGTCGAGCAGGTCATTAAAATCCATTTTGATTCCCCTAAATCAAATGACGTTCACTTTTTTATAAAAATGATTCTGGTTGTTTAGCCGCAGTACGTGCAACTTGCGGGGTAATAATGCCTTTCGCGACAAGATTTTTGAGACTTTGATCGAGAGTGGTCATGCCATAATTTGCACCGGTTTGTATTGCAGAATACATTTGTGCAACTTTGTTCTCACGGATGAGATTTCGAATCGCTGGAATTCCAATCATAATTTCGTGAGCAGCTACCCGACCGCCACCTGTTTTCTTTAAAAGTGTTTGAGAGATGACGGCTTGAAGCGATTCAGAAAGCATGGCACGAACCATGTCTTTCTCATCGGCAGGAAACACGTCGATAATACGGTCAATTGTTTTTGCGGCAGATGTGGTATGAAGTGTTCCAAACACCAAGTGACCAGTTTCCGCAGCAGTGAGTGCAAGTCGAATGGTTTCGAGGTCACGCATTTCACCGACGAGAATAATATCTGGATCTTCACGCAGTGCAGAGCGTAGCGCTTCATTAAAACCATGTGTGTCACGATGCACTTCACGCTGGTTAATCAAACACTTTTTGGATTGGTGCACAAATTCAATTGGATCTTCGACGGTTAAAATATGGTCGTACCGGTTGTCGTTAATGTAATCCATCATCGCCGCAAGCGTAGTCGATTTACCTGAACCCGTTGGTCCTGTGACCAAAACAATTCCTCGTGGATAGGCGCAAATGTCTTTGAAAATTTGCCCCATGCCCAAGTCTTCCATAGAAATCACTTGAGAAGGAATGGTACGGAATACCGCGCCAGCGCCACGATTTTGGTTGAATGCGTTGACACGGAAGCGTGCTACACCGGGTACTTCAAATGAGAAATCGGTTTCTAATTTTTCTTCATAATCGCGACGTTGTTTATCATTCATGATGTCGTAGATTAAGCGGTGTACTTCTTTGTGTTCTAAGGCTGGTAAGTTAATACGACGAACTTCACCATCAACACGAATCATCGGTGGCATTCCTGCAGAAAGGTGCAAGTCAGACGCCCCGTTTTTCACTGAAAATGCCAGTAATTCTGTAATATCCATAAATTCCCCGAACGCATTAAAATCGTAATTATTTTGATAGAATAATAAGGCTTTCCTACAGCTTAACCAACAGTTAGCGTGCAAGAAAGTAAAAAAAGATAAATTAACTGAGATAGCTATACATGATGAGTCTAGAGCAAGCGAGAAATAGTGTCATTCAACAAATTGAACAAGCCTGTGAAGTTGCTCAACGACAATCTAACGAGGTTAAACTCCTTGCTGTTTCCAAAACGCATCCAGCGGATATTTTGAGAGAAATGTATCAGACTGGTCAACGAGCATTTGGTGAGAATTACCTGCAAGAAGCATTAGATAAAATCAAAGCGCTGAATGATTTAGACATCGAATGGCATTTTATTGGTCATGTACAACGCAATAAAACCAAACAGTTGGCTGAACAATTTGCATGGGTGCATGGGGTTGATCGCTTTATTATCGCAGAGCGACTCTCTAATCAACGCACAATCGAACAGGAGCCTATCAATATTTGTCTTCAAGTGAATATTGATGCTCAAGAAAGCAAAGATGGTTGTGCAGTTTCAGAGGTCGAAGATCTGGTTGCTCAAATGAGCATATTACCTCGACTTCGATTACGAGGATTAATGGTCATTCCAGCGCCTGGCAATGTAGATGCACTCTATGATGCCAAGACACTTTTTGATCAGATGAAAGAGCATCATGCACATCCTTCTGATTGGGATACCTTGAGTATGGGAATGTCGGATGATTTACAAGATGCGATTAGCGCTGGATCGACTATGGTTCGCATAGGGACGGCCTTATTTGGGGCGCGAGATTACTCAAAATGATTGGATTCAGTCTGCACTGAACTTTCGGGTTCAGTCACTGTCATTGTAAATACAACTTTTTATGTATAAAAATAAACCAATATATTTCACATAATCATAAAACAGGGAAGAATTGGATGAGTTCGTATTATCAGCTTTTAGAACGAAAAGTGTGTGATGATGGATCAGTACTGGCTAAGTATAAGTCGACTATACATGCTCAAGGTGCATGGAATGCGCACGAACAGCATATGGCGCCCGCAACAGGGATTATTTGTGCAGAGTTGGATCACTTTTCTGCTCGGTCTGACCTACGGATTGGACGTATAAGTTTAGATATTTTGGGCCTGATACCCGCTGGGGAGTTTCAAATTGAAACTCGAATTATTCGACCTGGAAAAACCATTGAATTGATCGAGTCGACCATGTCTGCACATGGTAAAAGCTGCATTCAGGCACGTACTTGGCGAATGATGATGAGTGATACTCAGGCAGTCGCAGGATTAGAAGATCAAAAAGTTGCTGATCCTGACGAGGGGATCTTATGGGAAGAAATTAGAAACTGGCCTGGAGGCTATATTCAATCACTTGAGGCACGCCGTTTAGATCGACGGGCAGGCAAGGGAATTGTATGGCTAACCAATCCTTATGACATGGTTGAAGGACAAATACATTCAGACTTTGTGAAGTTGATGGGAATGGTCGATACAGCGAATGGAATTGTCACACGACAAGGTTGGCCATTTAACTATACTTTCCCAAATTTAGATTTACAGATACATCTCTATCGTATGCCAATAGGTAAGTGGCTAGGTCTGGAAACAGTGCAACAATATGGTGATGACGGTATCGGGTTAACTTCATCTATTCTTCATGATCTGAACGGACCTTTTGGACGAGCTGAGCAAATTTTAACTTTAAGAAAACTGGCTTAGATTAAAGCCGTCATTTGACGGCTTCAACTTATTATCATTAACCATTAACCGACAATATTAATGGTACTCGCACCTGCACCTACAGGTTTGACTTGAATCTGTACAGGAATACGTTCATGCATTTCTTGTATATGAGAGATGAGCACGACCTTACGACCTTGGCTTTGTAAATGATCGAGGGCATTCATGACCATATGTAAGGATGCCGGGTCGAGCGTACCAAAGCCTTCATCAATAAACAGTGATTCAAGTTTCATTGAACCTGATGCCATGTTAGCAATCGCTAAAGCAAGGGCTAAAGACACTAAGAAAGTTTCACCACCTGATAACGACAACACAGGTCGAACTTCGCTGTTCATATCTAAGTCAATAATGGCCAAACTTAAACTGTCAGGAATACGATGCAACTGATAACGTGGCGCAAGCGGCTGTAATTGCTGATTGGCATATTCCACCAAAATATCTAAATGATGCTCTTGAGCAATCTTTTTAAACTTGGTGCCTTCCTTATGCCCAATCAAATCGTAGATACGACCCCAACGATATTCTTCTGCTTTAATTTGCTCAATTTGGCTTTGATACTTAGCATAGTTGGCTTGATTGGCGGAATTCATGCGTAACTGAGTTTCTGTATCGGTGAGCGCTTCTTGTTGAGCGAGCTTTTCCGTTTGCAAGTTCTCAAGTTGCTGCTCGAGCATGCTGAGATCATGTTCAGGCTGATGTTTTAAATGTGCCTGATAACGTTCTTCTAAAACTTGCCAAGCGGTTTTGGCATTCTCTAAAAGTTGTCGCTGCGTATTTAACTCATGGCGTATTTGTTGATGCTGCGCTAAATCAATGCTTAACCATGTGGCAATGTGATCTGTGGTTACGGTTGGATGGCTCAGTTGCCATTGCTGAATAGCCTGTTGTACTTGCTGTAATGCCTGTTCAATATGATGTAAATCACTGAGCAATTGCTGCTGTTGTAAATTGGCTGCATTCAGCTGTTGTTCAGCATGTGCAGTTTTACTGCGTTGTGCATGCACCTCATTGGCATGAGTGACAGCAGTTTCCTCTAAATGTTTTTGCCAATCTGCAGCATAACGATAGCTTTGACCGGCATAGTCTTGGGTCAGTTCAGCAAGTTTCGAGCGTAACATTTTGCCTTGCTCAATCAGTTGCTCAATCTGGTGAGTCAGGCGTTGTTCGTGTTTTTGTGCTGCTTCAAAGCGTAGCGTCATTTTTTCAAGTTCTAGCTGTGCTTGCAGCAGTGATCTCTCTACTTGTTTTTGCATCGTGAGCAATGCAACACGCTGCTGCAGCTGCTGTTGCAATTCGGCAACCCAATGTATTGGTGTGTCTTGCTGATAGCGAGCAGGCAGTAACTGCACAATAGGTTGAATACCTTGTTCAAGTTGTACACGACGTTGAATATTCAATAGTAATTGCTGTTGTTGCTGCTGATCTTTACGCCATTGCTCAAGCAATTGACTAAGTTCTTGTTCTTGCACCTGTTGTTGTTCGATGTGCGATTGCAGTGTTTCGATCTGCTGCATTATGCGCTGCTGCAACTGAATCGGGTCTGCCATGTCGAGATTTGAACCCAGTTGTTGTAATGCTGCTTGAATATGCTCGAGCTGTTGCTGAGTGAATTGCGTGAGCTGTTCCATACGCTGTTGTTGCTGTTCAAGTAAGGTCTGTACTTTGGATTGCTCAATCTGTGCTTGCTGTACCTCACGATTGACCTGTTCCAATTGTTGACGAGCCTCTTGCAATTGGTGCTCGTGTAGTTGCAATAAACCTTGTTCTAAGCGTTGATGATGGTCTAAAAACGGATGTTCATGGCTACCACAGACCATACATGGTTGATTGGCTTTTAGCTGTTCACGTAAATGCTGCACGTTTTCGCTATGTAATAGACGCTGTGCCTCCAAGATGCTTTGTAGTTGAGTATAAGCAGCTTCTTGTGTGGCTTTTTCGCTCACGCGTTTTTCAAGGGTCTGTTGAATCAGCTGCAGTTGCTTTTGTTGTTCAGCAATTGAGCCTGTCAGGTCGTGTGTTTCGCTGATATGGGTAATGACTTGATCAAGCTGCTGTTGTTGATGTTGCAGTCGTAATACCATACTTTGCTGATGTTCACGCTGTTGTTGGATGTTTTTTAGCGATTGTGTCAAAGCGTCAAGACTTTCATGTTGAGCCACATAGCTTTGCAGACGTTGTACAATGGTTTGCTGTTGCTGTTCTAAAGTTGCAAAGGATTGTTGTAATAGTTCTGGCTCTTGTTGATGAAGCAACTGATATTGCTCGACATAATGTTGTAGCGCCTGCAAAGTACTTTGTGGTTCTTGGTCAAAGCATTGTAAAAATTGGCTTTGGGTTAACTCAAAGTTGATTTGTTGCTGTTTATTTTGCCAAGCCAATATGCTGGTCTGTTGTTGTTCCACAGCATGTTTTGACGGTTCTAATTCATTGAGAACAAGCTGATCTTTATCTGCACTGAGTTTTTTATACTGTTCAGAAATACTGTGAATGTCATGATCCAACTTTAAGCCTTGTTCAAGATGAGGCTTAATATCCAAACGTTGCTGCTCAAATTGCGCTTGGGCATGTTCATAGGCTTTTAAGCGCTGTTGTTCAGTAGTAGCTTGTTGTTGTAAAGAGACAAACTCAGCTTGAAAGGCCAGTTGTTTTTGTTGCACCTCAAGTTTTTGTGGTTCTAAACGTGCACGCTGTACATATTGTTCACGAATGGCTTGAAATGCATCAAGCTGTTGTAGCAATTGTTGTTGTGCTGCGGATTTATTTACGGCATCAAGCTGAACTTCATAAATCTCTTTTTTGCCATGGACTTCAGCATACAATTGATCACGCTCAAGATACCATTTACGTTCATTTTCAAGCAGCTTTTCTGATTGTGCCAAATGTACGAGTTGTTGTTTTAACTGCTGATGTCGTTGATTTAAGGCTGCAAGTTGTTCTTCACTCAGAATATCAATATGACCGAGTTGCTTTTCTAAATCAGTACGTTGCTGTTTAATTTCACTAAATTTATCAGCGGCTTTTTTACTGACTTCACTAAAAATTTGCGAATTGGTTAAATATTCGAGTAAATCTGCACGTTCATGGTCTTTGGCTTTTAAAAATGCCCCCACTTCAGACTGTGCTAACAGGACTGCACGGGTAAATTGCTCAAAACTGAAACCAATCAGCTTTTCAATCAGTGGCGTCACTTCCGAGATTTTTTGCGTTAAGGTCGCGCCATCATCTAAACATTGAACAAAGCGCTCGACTTTTAAATTGCCATCAACTTTTTTACGCGCACGGCTAATGTCCCACCGCGCCAAATAGTGTTTACCATCAAGGGCAAGAAATTCAAGTTCAGCAAAACCAGCGGTGGTACCACGACGCAGAATATTCTTCGAATCTTTAATTGAAATGTCTTTACCGCCTACATCTTTCATGCTGCCAGCTGCGCCACGTAAACGTGGGATTTCATCGTACAAAGCTAAACACATGGCATCGAGCAGCGTCGATTTTCCTGCACCTGTTTTACCAGTAATGGCAATCAGACCTGCCTGAGCCAATGGCGCTTGTTCAAAATGGATATGTTGTTCACCGGCTAAAGAGGCCAAGTTGTTTAAACTGAGTCGAATAATTTTCATGACCTGTCCTTAGTGCGCTTTTTGATCCAAATCGTGTTGTGCCGCTTCAAGCAAAGTTAAGAAATCACGCTTCACCGATTCATCCTGCTCATAGCCCATTTTTTCCCACAAGCTTAAAAATAATTTTTCAGGGGTGGGGGGCGCTAAATCGACTTTGTGACTTTCATCGTTTTGCTCCGTTGCTTTTTGATAAATTCGAGCTATACGCAGTAAACGATAACGATTTGGTGGCAGTGCCAGTTCAATCTGCTGACGTAAGTCTACAGGCGGTGGGGCATCTGTCGTATATTCAATCTCTAGAAAATGTCGTGCATTGAGATTGTCAATTTCGCCTTTTGGCAGGGCATGTACCGTAGTGATTAATTCAGACAAGGGTTCACGAATTCGAATCAAATCCACGGTACGTGGAATAATGTGCGCTTGATATTGAAAATGATTTTGTTCATCAGCTTCGGGGTCAATGGTGACTTCAACCACTTGATGTTTATAGTTGCGTTCACTAAAAGACAGTGGAATAGGTGAGCCACTGTAGCGAATATGTTCCTCTCCAACTTTTTGCGGTTTATGCAAATGACCGAGTGCCACATAATCAATCACATCATCAAATAATGCAGTGGATAAAGCCTCTTCGTTACCAATCACAATTGGACGTTCGGAATCTGAGGTTTCACCGCCTTGCATATGGGCATGTGACATCAAAATTAAGGCTTGATTGGGTTGTTTACGCGCTTTAGCTTCCGCAATAAGTTGTTGGTGTAAATAGGCAATCGCATTTTGGCTGTTGGTGGTGTTTTCATTTAAGCCTGTAATTTCGGCACTGCGTAAATAAGGCAGGGTTAAGCACCAAGCAACGATATTTTTATCAGCATCATAAATAGGTACCAACAAACGATCGAGATCAAATTCACCATCCTGTTTGCCAATAATACCGACCGCTTTGGCATTGAATTTCGCTAGAAAAGGTTCAACCTGTTCAATGCGGTAACCGGAATCATGATTACCTGCGATCATTAAGGTTTGCATATGCGGGGCAATGGCATGGGCATCGGTGAGAAACTGGTATAACTGTTTTTGAGCAGATGATGCAGGATTGACCACATCAAAAATATCACCGGCAATCAGCAGGGCATTCGGTTGTTTTTGTTGAATTTGCGCAAGTAGCCAGTTTAAAAATTGTGTGTGTTCATAGTCACGATCATGATTGTGAAAAAATTGCCCCAAATGCCAATCTGAAGTATGAAAAAAACGCACTGCCATTACCGAACCCCAAAACATCTCAATTGTCATCTTATCCAATATCGGACTTTAAAACATCGAAATTTTTAACATCTCTATAAGACAGCTTTTAATCGCTATTTTTTATTCGATTTACTCTTTTTTCGTCTTTTTCTCTTGTTTCTATTTTTGATTCTCGAGTTGATCGAGATTTGCTTATGAGAAGAGGATGCATGCAGTTTAGCTGCTGTTAACGATTGATCTATTTTATGATGAAAAAAAGACTGGATGACTAAGGGTACCAATAGAATGCTTAGCCAAATACTCATATTGATGGGAATTATTTGATAGATATAATTTAAAGAATAGACTGAAACCGTAAAAATGAGTGCAAACCAAGCTTCTGTTTTAGAAATTTGATCTTCTGAAAAACGTTTGATATGGATCAGCGTATTTTGTTTGACATCTGAAAAATAAGAACGCGTGTATTTATTGGGAAAATAGCTGAGAAGCAGCATTAAGTTTTGAAAAAGATATAAAGACGATAAACCGAGTAAAAAATATCGAAATAATAAAATTAAACGCTCAACCCAACGATGCTCAGATGTAATATCGCCCTGTGAATAAAGTTCTATAATTTGATCAATAGACAAAATTAAAATTGAACAACAAGTAAAGAAACTCAGTAGAAAACGGCTTAAATGATGATGCTTAATTTCAAAAAAGGCATGTACAATCGAATAGAGTAAAAATATTAACAAGATTATTGTGATGAATGTCGATAATACTGTATCAACACCAAGCATCTGTTTTTCGAAAAACCAATAGCAAATTCCAAGTGCGAATAAAAAACTAAGCCCTTCACCAAAAGGTGTGGTTAAACTCTGATGATGCTCTACAGAAAAAATCATTAAGTAAGCACCAAGATAGAAATAGACCCAAATTATTAATGGATTCGAGCTAGAACTCTGTATAGAAATAAATGAAAGTGCACTCAGAAATAGACTTAAAATTGAATAAATTAAGATTTTTTCTTTATTTTTAATGATTTGATAACTTTGATAAAAAACACCACAGAGTAAACTGATGATTGTAAGCGGTATGTGAAATTGATGATTAAGAAAAGCTTTAAGAAAAACAGTGCAATAGCAAATTAATACGATACCGATAAGAAAGCGAGTGAAGGGATAATTCAATACATCCCAAAAGTCTGATTTAAAATTTAGACGTTTTTTTAGACTAATTTTATGTTTAATTTTTTCTTTATACATTGCGACTAGGATTTATTCTGATTGTTATCTCATCTTTATGGATAAAAGTATATTTAGAAAATTTATTAAGTTCAAAAATAAAGCCGACGATTCGAGTGATGTGAAATCGTCGGCCAAAATACTTCAGTCATTCAAATTTAGGCTGCTAAACTAAATTTTTCTGCAAGAAGCATGATTTATAGGTCTCATTGGGGTATAAGGTCACCGTGTATCATTGCGGATGCCGGTGCAATGACTACGCGGTTGCTACTGACCTTGTACCTTATATAACGCATAAGGTTGTGATTCGGTTGACAAGAAAATTAAAAATATTTGATTTATTTTCGGTTATGCTTTGTGACAGGAATTTATTGCGTCTGAGAGTTATGGTTTCTTTAAGAAAATATTTTTTATGGTTCTTTTTACTTTGCTTAGGATTAACGCTGGTTGCAGGTATATTGGCAGCGTTATTGCCTTCGGCAATTGCAGGAATAGTCACTGCACTTCCATATTTAATAGCGATGATTGTTGTTTTATATAAATTTATTCATCAACAACAACGTGCACCTTCGGATCAAGAACGTAAAAAATTCACATTAGGCTTTACATTGATTTTTTGGGGCTATAACTTTCTTGGTGTTTTTTTAAGTATTTTATTTTTCTCGAGAAAAGACCCTGAAATTTGGCAGAACTTTTTACTCTATGTCCAAAATTCCAGTTTCTTAAGTCTCAGTGCAATTATGATTTTGATGCTGGCGATCCCATTATATTTAATTACCTTTTGGTTTTATGGTCCACAAGCGAAGCGCATGGCGAATAAATTGGTGGTAAATAAGTAATCATGAATTGAGCTCAAAGGCATCTTTCACCATGATAGAGGGATCAGATCATAAGAGTATTTCTATGTATCATCCTTGCGTTTTGGTTACTGGTGCAACAGGTTTTATTGGATCTTATTTGGTTGCATATTTGCTAGATCAAGATTATCAAGTGATTGGTTTAAGCCGACAGTCCAATCCAAAAATGAAGCATCCACGTTTGACATGGGTTCAATCTTTCGATGATATCCAACACGCTCAAATTGACTATGTTATTAACTTAGCGGGTGAAAGTATTGGTGATGGTCGCTGGACGCAAAGGCGAAAACAAAAACTCATCGACAGCCGAGTGAATACGACCGATGCATTATTACATTATCTGCTGACCCATCAGCAACATCCCAAGCGAATTATTTCTGGTTCTGCTGTAGGATATTATGGTATTGATCCTGATCAAGAATGGTCAGAAAAAAACAATGAGCAGGGATCATCTCAACCGATCTTTATGTCCGAACTTTGCCAAGAGTGGGAGAGGTCGGCGCTCCAACACAAAAATCAGTTTGATATTAAGGTCATTCGTTTAGGCGTGGTGTTTGGGCATGGCGGAGGAATTTTACAACAATTACTCTTACCGATTCGATTTAATCTGGTAGGTAAAATTGGTTCAGGTCAGCAGCCCTTAGCATGGATTCATATTCAGGACGTGATTCAGGCGATTGAATTTCTGATGTTGAATGACACTCCAAACGAAGTTTTTAATTTCGTTGCTCCTGAACAAACGAATCAGGTGTATTTTGTTCGCACCGCAGCAAAAATTTTAAACAAGAAACCGCTTTTAAGTCTGCCTGATTCATTGTTTAAAATCATGTTAGGTGAGCAGTCTCAATTGGTTTTAAATGGACAATACGTTATACCAGAAGCACTTATTCAAGCAGGTTATACATTTCAGTATCCAGAACTCACAATGGCGTTGGAGCAACTACTTCCATCACATTAAACTTGAAACTTCAAAGATGGGTCATAGGGTCTAGGATCAACGAGGGTGGTCTGATTCAGCATGAGTTGTCGTAGTAACTGCGCTGCAGCTGGCCCCATGCATAAACCATTTCTAAAATGACCAAAATTCGCCCATAAGTTTTTCATTTCAGGCATTAAACCGATATACGGAATTCCATCAGGTGAGCTAGGTCTCAAGCCTGCCCATTGTCGCACAATCGGGAAATTTTTAAGTTCAGGTATGAGTTGAATGCATGCTTGGTAAATGGATTGTTGTGTTTTCAAATTTGGGCGATGTTCAAAACCTAATTCCGCCATACTGGAACCACAGACGATATGGCCATCTCGACGTGGAATCATATACATGACATTGTACATACACATCGTGGGTAGCCAGTTTTCAGGGGTTTTGAATAGGATCATCTGCCCCTGAACAGGTTGAACAGGGATATTGAAATCGAGTTGTGATGCCCAATGTGCCGACCAAGCTCCAGTAGCGATAACATACTGATCAGCTTTAATTTGATGTTGATCATGCAGAACAATGGATTGCACTTGCTGATTTTGAATCAGTAATTTTTCTACCCACTTATGCTCGATAATCTTTACTTTTGAATGTGATTTAAGATAAGTCAGAATAGACTTTAAAAGACGAGGATTACGAACATTAGACAATTGTGGAAAATGCAAAGCCTGCTTGAAAGTATTAGAAACTCGTGGATTCAGATTTCTTAATTGAGTCTCGTCGAGTAAATCGCAATGCTGCATCGGCTCGTTATATTGCGCCTTATAACTGAGTCCAATCTCAAAATCATCTTCATCAAAAATTAACATGCCTGAATCGTGAATTTCGAAATCAATGCCACTCAATGGTTGAATTTTTTGATTCCAAGATTGATATAACGATTTACCATGTTGTGCCAATTGATTGACTGCTTTGGGATAACGCCAAGGATACATAGGTGACAAAATACCACCACCTGCCCAAGATGCAGCTTTAGCTGCTTGTTTTTGATCAATAAGGGTAATTTCACAACCTTGTTCGAGTAATTCAAGCGCTGTTAGTAAGCCGCTAATTCCACATCCAATGATGGCAACGTGCATTTTTATCCACCTTCAAAATGACGGGGTGTATTAGACCATATTCAAGCTCTAATCGTGCAAATAATCTCAATGATGTAAAGAGATCGATGAGATGTAAGATGTTAAATGAGTGAGTTAAAAGTTGGGTCTCGAATACAATGATGATGATTTTAGTAGAAAAAAAGCGCTTTATGGAAAAGCGCTTTTGATTCAATAGTGTATTACAGATCTTTAAGCATTTTTGCAGCATCTTCAGCAAAATAGGTCCAAATTCCATCTGCACCAGCACGACGACAGCTCATCAATGATTCTAAAATCACACTTTCAGAAAGCCAGCCGTTTTGGATTGCTGCTGCCAACATGGCATATTCACCACTCACTTGATAAACAAATGTTGGAATGCCAAATGTGTCTTTAACTTCACGTACAATATCTAGATATGGCATCCCTGGTTTTACGATCACCATGTCTGCACCTTCTTGAATATCTAGTGCAATTTCGTGAAGAGCTTCAGCTCGGTTTCCTACATCCATTTGGTAGTTATACTTATTACCACCTTTTAAATTAGATGCTGAACCCACTGCATCACGGAAAGGACCATAGAAGCTTGATGCATATTTGGCAGAATAAGCCATGATATTGGTATAAAGATGACCATTTGCTTCAAATGCTTGACGAATCGCAGCAATACGACCATCCATCATATCACTCGGTGCGAAAACATCGGCTCCTGCTTCTGCATGGCTTAAACCTTGTTTAATCAGACACTCAACAGTTTCATCATTCAGGACATAACCTGTTTCATCGATGATGCCATCCTGACCGTGTGTTGTATAAGGGTCTAAAGCGCCATCAGTGATGAGTACCATTTCTGGTAATTCTTTTTTTAGAAGACGGACAGTGCTTTGAACTAAACCATCATCTCTCCATGCTGCTTCAGCAGTTAAACTTTTGTCTTCTTGTGGGGTAACTGGGAATAAAGCTAATTTAGATACACCTAATTCTAAAAGTTTTTCAGCTTTGTTTAACAACAAATCAGCTGAAAGACGGTGAATATTTGGCATACTAGGTATTTCTTGGGTTTGATTTTGACCTGGTAGAACAAATACCGGATAAATGAGATGTTCAGCAGAAAGATGTGTTTCTCTCACCATCGCTCTGAGTTTGTCATTTTTTCGAATACGGCGCATGCGTGTTGCAGGAAAAGCAGGGCGATTAAACGTATAAGTCATCACAATCTCGATGTTTGGTATTTTACTTGGGTCTAATTGTAGCCCCCTTAAGGCGGTTTTTGGGAAAATGCTGATGGTTTTTTCTCATGATGTTAATTTGAGTTTTGTATGAACGATTCCCAAAAAAAATGGATGGGTAACCTCCATTTAGGTGCTAAACCAGATCTTGAAGTGGTATTAAATCAACTCACTCAAGTATTTAATACCTCTCCTTATTTCGCTTACAACGAAATGCAAATGCGTGTCGTAGAAGGTGAAATCCAAGGTTATATTGAGATGAAACCTAATCTCATTGGTAATATTTCTTTCCAAATTTTGCATGGCGGTGTAGCCGCAACATTACTCGATAGTATTGGCGGGATTGTTGCAATGGGCGAGCTTTACAAGCGTGCAGAGCCTGATATGTTGCCTGAAACTTTAAAGAAAGTTTCACGTTTAGCAACAGTGGATATGCGAGTGGATTATTTATCACCAGGGCGCGGAAAGTATTTTATTGCCACTGCTGAAGTCCTACGCATGGGTCGCAAAGGTTGTACGATGCGCATGAATATGGTGAATGATGAAGGTAAAGCAATTGCAACAGGTATTGCTTCATACGCATATTGAAAAATCTATGTATCTCTTATAAAAAAACCGCCCTTGTAGGCGGTTTTTTATACTAAACATCTGATCTTGAACGTTTTAACGCACTATTCCATTGATGTAAATGAAATTGACGTTGATCTTCAGACATTGTTGGCTCAAAGGCTTTTTCCAGTTTCCATGATGCCGCAATATCAGACGGATTTTTAAATACACCTGCAGTTAAACCTGCCATTGCCGCAGCTCCCCAAGCCGTTGACTCCAAAAGTTGCGGTCTTAACACAGGAACATTCAGTAAATCGGCTTGAAATTGCATTAGCATATCATTTTGACTCGCACCACCATCTACACGTAATTCTTTTAAAGGGTTTCGAATATCAGATTGCATGGCATTCAAAACGTCAGCGACTTGAAATGCGATTGATTCGAGAGCTGCTCGCGCAATATGTGCTTTATTTGTCCCTCTAGACATACCGCATAATAATGCGCGGGCATCCGTATCCCAATGAGGTGCTCCTAAGCCTGTAAAGGCAGGAACAAGTACGACACCATCGGTATTGTTAACTTGACACGCCAATTGTTCAACTTCTTGGCTACTTTGAATAATTCCAAGTCCATCACGTAACCATTGTACAATTGCACCAGCCATAAAAACACTACCTTCAAGCGCATACGAGGTGTGTTCTTTACATTGCCAAGCTAAAGTGGAGAGAAGCTGATTCTGACTCAGTTGAATTTGATCACCTGTATTGAATAACATAAAGCAGCCAGTACCATAGGTGTTTTTTGCTGAGCCTATATCAAAACATGATTGACCAAATAAGGCTGATTGTTGATCACCTAGAATCCCTGTAATTGGAATTTCTGCACCTAAGAGACCTTTGGCTGTATTGGCAATATGGCAATCAGAAGCCACGATTTTGGGTAGTATTGCTTTTGGGATATTAAATAGTGCGAGTAATTCGTCATCCCATTGCTGGGTATGCAAATTCATTAACATGGTTCTTGAAGCATTCGAGACTTCAATCACGTGTTCAGCACCTTGAGTGAGATTCCAAACTAACCAGCTATCAATGGTTCCAAAAGCCACTTCGCCTTGTTCCGCACGAGCTCTTAAACCATTAATATTTTCAAGTAACCACACTAATTTTCCAGCACTGAAATAAGGATCAATGCGGAGTCCTGTGGTGAAATTTATCTTGGTTTGTAAGTCTTGTTGAATGAGGGAATTACACCAATCACTCGCTCTGCGATCTTGCCAAATAATCGCAGGGGCTAGAGGTTCACCAGTTTTTTTATCCCAAATCACTGTCGTTTCGCGTTGATTGGTTAGGCCTAAAGCTTTGATATCTTTAGGCAGTAATCGCGCATCAGCAATTGCTTGCTGTACCACTGCGATTTGTGAGCTCCAAATCTCTTGTGCATTTTGCTCTACCCAGCCTGACTTTGGGGTTCGTATTTTAGTTTCTCTTTGAGCTGTTGCATGAACGTTTCCATGTTCATCAAAAATGATCGCACGACTTGACGTCGTCCCTTGATCCAGTGCAAGTAAATAACTCATAAAATATGCAATTTTGAACTTGAAAAAAGGGATTTTATCTCAATTATTGAAATAAGCGCATGTGTATGTGTAATTGTTGTGAAATTAGAGGTCGTATTTTCAAACTTTTATGCTATGATTGCGTTGTACTTTGGGGATGTTCCTGGCTTCGACGCTGGTGATGAAACTCATAGATGCATGCCGAGAGCGCATTTTCTCTCGTAAATAAAATTTGCATTTTAAATAGTCGCAAACGACGAATCTTACGCTCTAGCTGCCTAAGGGCAGCTTGTCCGCATCTCTGAATACTTGTGGTTAGAGATCCCGACTGAAGCGCACGCACACAAGTCCGTATAACATCAAGCCTTGGGGTGTTGTACTAAACTTAAAGGATCGCTCTCTTAACCCTGTTCGTCGGGTCTTTGAGGGTTAAAACAATAGACGATATCTAAGCATGTAGTAATCTCGAGTGTAGTGCTTGCGGACGCGGGTTCGACTCCCGCCATCTCCACCAAAATTCTTGTAATAAAAAAGCCACTTATTTTAAGTGGCTTTTTTATTTGCCACATTTTTATACCAAGATCTGACTACATTGATGAATTTATGCTGTTAATGCCACGCTGAGTTTTGCTATTTCTTGCCTGTTTTTATCCCCATGCAACCATTTCGTATAGCGCTTAATCAGCATGTGTAAGCTATGACCAAGTTGGTCGGCTACAAACATTGGATTGACGCCATCCATAAGTAACATCGTTGCATAGGTATGCCGTGCATTGTAGGCAGTCCGATGGCGACTTTCATAGCAGCTCTAAGGCGTTCTCTAGGTGGCTTTTCGTTAAAAAATGGTTCCTTAGTTTGTGGACAAAGCATTAGATAGTCAGATGTGTAGCCTAGATCCTTTTTAAATTGGATAAGCGATTTTAAAGCTAAAGTTGACCTCTCATTTAAATATACTTCCCGAGAGGTATGTGTCTTCGTCACTTTTTTTTCTAAACCACGAACACGGCTTTTGCTAACTTTGAATGTGACATTGAACCAATCGATATCACTTTCTCTGAGCGCAATCATTTCTGAAGGTCTACAGCCTGTCCAAAAAGCAAATTCAAAATACTAGCGACAAAATTTATCCTCATCATGTAAGCTTTTGTCGAGCCAAGCTAGTAAGGCTTCCATCTCCTTACGTGTGAAGGGGGCAGGTATTTCTGCCTGAACCTTACGATTCTTAATTGTATGCATAGGATTTGGAGAAATCAGATTATGCTTAACAGCCAATTTAAATACCCCGCTTAGCGTAGTTGCACAGTTATTAAATGTTTTCGCTGTTTGAAAATCACGATCGATGATAGATCTGTTTCATAAATCACAAAACGATCTATCTCTTGCTGATTATTTGTACCGAAAAATTTAAAAATCCATACATAATTTGCGGACTAAAATCATCAACTGAAAGAAACTTTTTGATACACATTTCAAGCGATACACAGGCATCTTATAGTCAACCATTGATTTAATGGTTGAACTACTAAAAATGCTTGTGCCTGCTAAAGGTAGACTATCCAAGTTAAGTGAAGAAAATCAGGCTTTACTCCGTCTGAGCTATTGGCGTGTCAGAGCCTACTGCTTCAAGAATCGTCCGCCACGTAAAGGATTGCCTGATCAAGTCCAATCTATTTAATTTACCCGAGAGTCTGCCTGAAGGCGAAGGTATCGACTGGAATGTGGTGATCGTAGATGCCACAGAAACTCCAACACAAAGACCTAAAAAAACAGAAGAAAAGCTATAGTGGCAAGAAGAAGGCACATACATTTATAGAACACAGCAATTTCTGAGTTTATGCACGAGTCGTGGTGCTGTACATGATTTCGAGCTTTGCAAACGCAACTTGAATCCGATTCCTAAAGGTGCTTTTATTCATGCAGATGAAGGCTATCATGGAATCTATGCAATGTATCCAAATAGCTCATTGCCTCTAAAAGCAAAGAGATGCTGCAAACTAGATCCCGAGCTAAAAGTTTACAATTGAGAAATCAATAAAAGAAGAATTGGGATTGAACATGTATTGGGCAGTTTGAAAGCCTTCAAAGTCCTTGCGGCGCGATATCGTAATCGAGTCAAAAGACTAGGTTTAAGATTCAATTAAATTGCTGGAATCTATAACATGGAACTGCATAAAAATGAATTATGAAAGAATTCTATAATTTTAATAAACTCTTAAAGTGTAAATTTAAAAATTCTTAGATTCTTAAATGAAGTGCGACAGAGATTAATTCTTAGTAGAAAGAGGTTTTAGTTTTTTGTCAAATTTGTACTTATCAACTCCAAAAGAGTCTCACATTTATTGGCTATTTTGGGCTCAAAGATTTTCAACTGAATATATTGAAAATAGAAATTTATAAATTAAAAAATTGCATTATATTATGTTATAACATAACATTATAAGCAATAAAAAATAACCTTAAATATCACTATGCGTATCTTTTTAGGAATGGGTCTCTTTGTAACTCATGTTGTCTTTGCAGAATCAACAGACACAAATCATCATCCAGCACACAGTATGAATACGATTGTGGTCACAGCATCTGCAAAAAAAGAAAATATTCATGAAGCAATGGCGAGTATTGATGTGATTGATGGTAAGCAACTTAATCAACAATTTATAAATGATGTTTCAGATGCTTTGAACGATCGAGTAGGTCTACAAAATGTAGGTATCGGGCTAAATCGGAAAGGGGTTTCGATTCGAGGAATGAACCCGACACACACCCTATATTTAGTCGACGGACAACGAATTAATAGTTCATCCTCAGCCATTGCTCACTCTGATGGTGAATTAAATTGGGTTCCAACCGAAGCGATAGAACAGATTGAAGTGGTTCGAGGACCGATGTCTTCACTCTATGGATCAGAAGCTTTAGGTGGAGTAGTGAATATTATTACTAGAAAACCAATCGAAAAATGGACAGGCTCTGCTTCGATTCAATCGTTATGGAATGAATCTAATTTGGGTGGTGATCAGTATAAAACCAGTGCTTACTTGTCTGGTCCACTCATTGAAAATAAATTAGGTGTCAATTTCTGGGCCGAATTTAGAAAACGTGATGCGCTTGAAGATCCTACCAATTCTCGTTTAAGCAAACACGATGAGCAGAAAAATACCAAAGGGCATCTTGGTCTATTTTGGCAAGCAACAGATCAACAACAGATTGAATTCATAAGTGAGTACGGCCATGAGGATCGACAAGATTTAAGAGGTGGAACACGTAATCAATATTATCAAGTTGATGATGAAATTGAGCGGGCTCGATTCGGGTTAAAACATGAAGGTGAATGGGGTTGGGGTAAAAGTATTGTTAAGCTTTATCAAACACAATTCAAACGAGAAAGTGAGCGCAGTGATGGCGGAGATACGACATCTCCACAAAAATTAACTGATCAAGTGGCTTCGACACAGTTTCAATTTGATTTATCTAATCATCATTTAATACTGGGTAATGAGCTTCGTAAGGAAAAGTTGGAAGATCCAACGGTCAATTTAAAACAAAAAGACAGTATTACCCATTATGGAATTTATCTACAAGATATTTGGCAAATCTCTGATCAATTTAAAGTTGGATTTGGGGCACGTGGCGATGAGCATTCAGATTTTGGATGGGAACTGAGTCCGAAGTTTAATGCGTCTTATCAACTCAGCGATGCATGGACAGTCAAAGCTGGTGTGGGCAAAGGCTATAAAGCGCCAACTTTAAAGCAACTATCTAAAGAGTTTGAGTCTAATGCTGCAATGGGTGGTATGGGTATTATTCGAGGCAATCCTGATCTTAAGCCTGAAACCAATACCGCTTATGAAGTTGGATTACATTTCCATCGAGATAATTTTGAAACCTCATTAGGGTGGTTTAGAAACAATGTCGATGATTTGATAGATACACAGCGTCAGCCTACATGTTCAGTCGCAGGGAAAATTTGCTTAGATTATGTCAATGTGACAAAAGCAGAACTACAAGGTATTGAATGGAGTGGTGCTTATCACATAGAGCCATATTTACATTTAGAAGCCAATTACACTTATTTAGACGCAAAAGATAAAAGTAAAAATATCCCTTTAGCCGATCGTTCAAAGCATCAATTAAATAGTTCAGTCATTTGGCAAGTGAACGACAAACTGCAAACCAAATTACGCCAGCAATATCGCAGTAAACAATTTCAAGCTGTGAATACACCACACAGTCAAGGATATATCTTCTGGCACATGTATGCAGATTATAAAGTGACTCCGAATTGGACAGTCCAGACAGGAATTGAAAATCTGACAGATAAAAAAATTGGCATGCAACCTGATCAATTACAAACTTTTAGTGATGCAGGACGTCGTTACTTTGTTGGTATGAATGTGAGATTTTAATGATGAAGAAATCTTTCATTCTGCATGCAATAGATCCAACTCATATTCAAAAAAGTTTGGATCTAAACTCCATCCTGCGTATTTTGAGCATCTTCTTATGTGTTTATCTCACATTAAATGTGGCTTTTGCACAAACAGCAGATGCTCAAACTAAGGTATTGGTGTTACATACCGATTTTGTGGCAAATACTAAATTTGAAAAACTTGTGCCAATTGCAGCGAAACAAAATGTGCAATTACAGCATTTACAAGTAAATCAAAATCAAAAAGCTGTTCAGCAATCTATTCAGCAGGCGGATGTGATCATTTTAGATGTTCCGCGACCGCCAGATCGTAAACAGGTTGAAGAGCTTGCACTTGAAAGTTTAAAGGCTCAAGACAAAGCATATATGACCGTTGGTGGTGGAGCACCGCAGTTCCAGAAAATTCCAAAATTATTTGGATTTAAATTATTAGATCTGTATTACAACGGTGGAGAAATTAACTTTTCACATTATTTTGAAGCAGTACATCTTTGGAATACTGAAGGTAAAAAAGCCACATTTAAGACGCAAAAATTACCAGAAATTTCGATTTATCACACCAGTGCACAAGACTATTTTGACAATGTGCAATCCTATTTAGATTGGTATCAACAGAATCTAAAACATCAGAAAAAATCAACTATTCAAGGACAAAATGCCTATTTGGTTTATGTGCTTCATCCAAGCAATATCACCAATTTAACGTCTGAAAAAATTGATCAACTCATAACGCTTACTGAACGAAAAGGTGTTGTTCCTATTGTCTTGCTTTGGAATGAGTCGAAAACCAAAACCAAACTTTCAGATTTTTTTAAAGTTGTACCAATCACCGCAATGGTCAATATGACGCATATTCAAAATGGTCAGGACTTAGTTGCCGAGCTACAAAAAATGAATGTGCCTATGGTTCAAAGTTTGAGTTTTAATGGCAATTTTGAAGAATGGAAAAACTCGAAATCAGGCATACCTCCGCATTTAGCATCTATCTTTTTGAGTCTTCCCGAAACTTGGGGATTTTCTGATCCTTTAGTGCTGTCTTTAAATGAGGGTGGTCGCGAGCAATGGATTGAACCACAGGTCAATATATTACTTGAACGTGTAATTGCCCAATCCAAATTGAAGATTAAACCCAATAAAGAAAAGCAAATTGGGGTGATGTTTTGGAATTATCCTTATGGTCAAAATAATTTATCTGCATCAAATTTAAATATTCCGCTGAGCATCGAAAATATTCAAAAAAGTTTAAAAGAACGTGGATACGACACCGAACTGATCAGCGAAAAACAAATTATTTCAGATGCTCAAACTTTATTATCTGCATATTACCAGCATGAAAAATTAGCTGACCTACAACAGAAAGAAATGCTCAGCTATTTTCCTGTTCAGTATTATCTTGATTGGTTAAAAACCTTGCCTGAACAGCGTCAACACGAATTAAAAGAAAGCGCGGATATTCAAAAATTATCTAAACATTGGGCAGTCGTGAAAAGGGAGGGCGAGTTTTATTTTGCAATTCCAAGTCAGCGTTACGGAAATTTATTACTACTTCCTCAGCCTACTCGTGGTTCTAAAGTAGGTGAGAATTACCACAGTCAAGACGCTGTTCCAGATCCATTATATTTAGCGACTTATCTGTATTTGCAACAAGCAACCGATGCATTGATTCATTTGGGAACACATGGCACACAAGAATGGTTGCCTGGAAAAGACAAAGGCTTAGCAGCGAATGACTATCCTTTATTGACCGCAGGTGCTTTACCGATTTTTTATCCTTATGTTCAGGATAATATCGCAGAAGCCATGCAAGCGAAACGACGTGGTCGTGCAGTTATAGTGAGTCATCAAACTGCGCCTTTAGCACCCTCTGGTTTATATGATGAATTACGAGATATTCACGATTTAATTCACCAATATGCTCAGCTCGATGAGGGTTTAGTCAAGCAGCAAACTCAAGGAAAACTGATCGCTTTAACAGAGCAAAGTGGTGTGCTTAAAGATTTAAACCTGACTCAGGTTCAGGCTCAGAATAATTTCCCTCAATTTTATACTCAGCTTCATGATCATTTGCATCGCCTAGCGCAACAAGCTGTACCCATGGGCTTGCATCGTTTCGGTTTGTCAGCCCAAGATAATCAAAGATTAATGATTGTTTTACAGCAGTTAGACTCAGACTATTTCAAAGCATTAAAGCTGGATAAAAATGAAGTGTTTAATGCCGATGTTGAAACAATTCGTCAATCTCTAGCTTATCGTTATTTGGCGCATTATGTTTTAAATCCGGCTGAATCCACAGGTTTAGGATGGTTTAAATCTAAGGCTTCAAATGTTGAGGTTGATGCAGATATTCAAAAGATAGGGCAAAGTGGAAAACTAAAAGCGTATATCGAAACTGCACAAAAAAATTATGAATATTTGATTGCAGATAGAGAAATGCAAAGTTTGTTGAATGCTTTATCTGGAGGCTATGTTTTACCGGGAACGGGGGGAGACCCGATTCGTCAGCCTGAAAGTGTCAGTGGACGCAATTTATATGCTTTTGAAGCCAATAAAATCCCGACTAAAGCGGCTTATGAAATGGGACAAAAAACCTTTGAGCAGATGATTGCGCAGTACCAACAAAAGCATCCTCAGCAGTACCCTAACAAAGTTGCATTTAGTTTGTGGTCTTCTGAAACGATTCGTCATTTAGGTGTTTCGGAAGGACAAGTTTTGGCAGCGCTTGGTTTAAGACCTGTGTGGGATCAAGCAGGTAAAGTGGTGAGTTTAGACATTATTCCACAACAAGAGCTCAAGCGCCCACGTGTGGATGTTGTGATTCAAGCCACCAGTGTTTATCGAGATCAATTTGATGGTTTTATGCGTCTACTTGCTGGTGCAATGGCAAAACTTTCAGCGCTAAATGAACCCAATAATCAGCTTTATCAAAATTCACAACAGATACAGCAATCATTAATTGCTCAAAAAGTTGATCCTGAACGAGCTAAAGCGTTATCACAACTTAAAATTTTTAGTAATGAACCTGGAGAATATGGCTCAGGTTTAACGAAAAAAACCTTGTCCTATGATGATTGGGAAAATGATCAAGAATTAGCTAATACCTTCTTAAATAATCTGCAATATGCCTATGGCGATAAAACGTGGGGTGAGCAAGCACCAGTCAATCTATTCGCTGAAAATTTAAAAGGCGTTGATGTTGCCATTATGTCACGTTCTTCAAATGTGCATGGCGTGTTATCGACAGATCATCCATTTGAATATTTAGGTGGATTATCTTTGGCAATTCGTTCCGTTCAAGGGAAATCACCGGAATTACTCATTACAGATTTACGCCAAAATAAAGCTGAAGTCACCTCATTGAAAGCTTATTTGTCAGATGAATTACGTACCCGTTATTTAAATCCTGAGTGGATTAAAAGTATGCAAAAGGAGGGTTATGCTGGCACATTGGAAGTAATTAATGTGACCAATAATTTATATGGCTGGAATGTGACTGACCCTTCAGTTCTCCGTGCTGATCAATGGAAAGATATGTATGAAACTTACGTTCAAGATAAGCGCGAACTTGGTGTAAATGAATGGTTCAAACAACATAATCCATCTGCGCAACTCCAAGTATTAAATCGTATGGCGGAAGCGATTCGTCAAGATTATTGGCAAGCTGATGATGAGATAAAACGAGAAATTGCAGAAAAAATTCAAGCGTTGCAAGAACAAGTGAATTTGCCTTTAGAGTCTGAAAAGCTTAATGAATTTACCCAAAGTATTTTGAAGCAAAATGACAGTGTATCACTAGAAAAAAATGCACAGATGACTGTAGTAACTGATCAAGTAAATCTTGAAAATTCATCTGAAACAAAACGCACAGCCGATGAGCAAAATACTCAAAATCAGCAAGCTATAGGACAAGGTTTAAACCCAACAACACAGACTTTGCAAGCGGCCGATGCCAATCAGTCTGCTCAAGATCAACATCCATCTTCTATAGAAATACAAACACCCAAAATAGATCAAAAAAATACTCAGAATCAGGCACAACAGAAAGTCAAAGGTCAGGCTTTGGAACAAGTCCAGAAAAAGTCGGAAGTACAAGATTATGCTTGGGTTGGTGCCTTCATACTGAGTTTATTGATTGGATTTGGTTTTTTTAAACAATTTATGCAACAGCGAAAAAAATAAGAGGAAATTTATGCAAATTTTAGAAGTCGAAAGTTTGATTTATCAGGCTTCAAAACTTTTCTTATGGCCTGTGATGTTGCTCATCCTTATCTCATTGATTTTTTCATTGGTTTCTTTGGGTAGCTTTATTATGGAATGCGTGTTCAGAACATCTAAACGTTATCGATCGATTTTGATGAAATATGCAGAACAAAATCAATTTCAAGCCTCGACTGATGATTTAGAACTTTGGATTATTAAACGTTTGGAATGGCTAAGAATTGTATCCCGAACTGCACCGATGTTGGGATTGATCGCAACTATGATTCCAATGGGTCCTGCATTACTCGCTTTATCTTCAGGTCAAGCTGAACAAGTGGGGCAGAATATGGTGATGGCATTTTCTTCAGTAATTTTATCTTTAGTTTCGGCTTCTATATGTTTTTATATTTTGGTTATCCGACGTCGTTGGTTGCTTGAAGAATTACGTGAGTATGAAAAAGAATTTGAAAGTCTTCATCAAGGGGAAGCTTAATGCGATTTTTGGAACAGGATGAAAGTGATGATCCTATGCTTTCTGTTGTGAATTTGATTGACCTTTTTTTAGTTATTATTGTGATTCTAATGATGTTGGTAGTACAAAACCCGCTAAATCCATTTTCAAATAATAATGTCGTTGTAATTGAAAATCCTGGTGAAAAAAATATGAAAATTTCATTTAAAGAAGGACAAGAACTTAAACAATATGAGTCTACAGGTCAAATTGGTGAGGGCGAAGGAAGTAAGGCAGGGGTGACCTATAAACTGAATGATGGCCGAATGATTTACGTGCCTGAATAAAATGTACGTGTGATACAAACTCATCTATTAATCTAAACTTTAACATTTGATCTATTTTTCTAAATATTAATACATAATTTGCGGACTAAAATCATCAACTGAAAGAAACTTTTTGATACACATTTCAAGCGATACACAGGCATCTTATAGTCAACCATTGATTTAATGGTTGAACTACTAAAAATGCTTGTGCCTGCTAAAGGTAGACTATCCAAGTTAAGTGAAGAAAATCAGGCTTTACTCCGTCTGAGCTATTGGCGTGTCAGAGCCTACTGCTTCAAGAATCGTCCGCCACGTAAAGGATTGCCTGATCAAGTCCAATCTATTTAATTTACCCGAGAGTCTGCCTGAAGGCGAAGGTATCGACTGGAATGTGGTGATCGTAGATGCCACAGAAACTCCAACACAAAGACCTAAAAAAACAGAAGAAAAGCTATAGTGGCAAGAAGAAGGCACATACATTTATAGAACACAGCAATTTCTGAGTTTATGCACGAGTCGTGGTGCTGTACATGATTTCGAGCTTTGCAAACGCAACTTGAATCCGATTCCTAAAGGTGCTTTTATTCATGCAGATGAAGGCTATCATGGAATCTATGCAATGTATCCAAATAGCTCATTGCCTCTAAAAGCAAAGAGATGCTGCAAACTAGATCCCGAGCTAAAAGTTTACAATTGAGAAATCAATAAAAGAAGAATTGGGATTGAACATGTATTGGGCAGTTTGAAAGCCTTCAAAGTCCTTGCGGCGCGATATCGTAATCGAGTCAAAAGACTAGGTTTAAGATTCAATTAAATTGCTGGAATCTATAACATGGAACTGCATAAAAATGAATTATGAAAGAATTCTATTGTTGAATGTCTTTATCTAAAAAATTATATACCAATTTATCAAAGATAGATGTTTTAAATACAACTCAGAGCTTTGCTGTATTCAAAACAGATTCAAAAGAAATCTCAAGTTTTTATGAAAATTAACTACATACCCCACCAGTAATCGGCTGATTCCTATTTTCTAAGTGCTTGACTGAACTTGCAATACTGATTGAAAGTTGATCAATGGCTTTTTGCGAAACAGTGACTAAAGTGTTTAAGTCTTTATTTTTTTGTGGAATTTCTTCATAAAAACTCATCCGACAACTGAGTTGATGACGTTGAGGTAATGTTTGAGCGTTTTTGGGTATGGATAAGGGGCGATTAGGATCATCATATCTTAAAGTCCAAGTCGCATTCATGAGCATAAAGCGTTGCTGATTTGATTTTTCGATGAAATCAAAGTTAGAAAAATCTAAGGCAATTCGATAAGCTGCTTGTCCACCAGTCATACCACTATTATAACGATCCACTGCACCTAATGTTTGCTGTAAACGCGCAGAAACAGCATCTCTCAATTCAGCCGATAAAGTAGATGTCCAACGATCATCGAACAATACTTTAGCCTGCCCATTTTCTTGTTGAATTACCAATGGAATTCGGTTTAAACGATCGGATAATCCAACAGGAAGCACCTCAATCATCCTCACTTTTAGATTTGACGAAGATGATGTTAGCGTTTGAGTGCTCAATGAATAGAACATAGGCGTAGGGGATGAAGAGCACCCACTGACGATGAGTGCAAACAAACCAACACTCAAGCTTGAAAGGACTTTTAGGTAGCAGCGTTGCTGAGATTTCAATAATTTATTCTCTGTCATCTTTCTTCGGCTCCGCTGTTTTTCCACGAATCAATGACTCAGGATTTTGTTCTATTTGATCTGCCATTAACTGCAATGAAGCTGCGGCACGGGTAATTTGTTGTAAAGCACGACGTAGATCTTGTTGTAATGGTGCATCACTTGCCAAGATGGTTTCAGAAGACTGAACTGTTTTACGAACATCATCCAAAGTGGCTTGTAAATTAGGCGCAACTTTGCCATCCAGTTGATCGACCAAACTTTTTGAAGATCGTATAGTTTTATCTAAGTTTGCCAAGGTTTGACGAACGTCCTGACCAATTTCAACCAATGGAAATTTAGATACATTATCGGCGATTTGGGACACTTGTGCTTGAAGGCCTTTTAATTCTGTAGGAGTTGTTGGAACTTCAACTACACCATCATTTCGACGGATTGCAGTGGCATATTTAGCTTTAGGGAAAAGATCAAAGCTAATGTAGTTTTGACCTGTAAGTAAATTGCCAGTCCGCATTTGAGCTCGCCAACCACGCTCAACAAATTGCTTGAATACTGTACCTTGCGGGTCCAACTCATGACCTCCAGCAATACGTGAAGGATAAACTTCAGCATCAACACGCATTCGAATTTGCGAGTGATTATTGTAGAACTCAGTGTTGATTTTTTTCACAGTACCGACTTCGACACCCATGAAATCAATTGGAGCTCCTACTGATAAACCTCGCAATGACTCATTGAAATACATTACGATCCGTCTTGGATTAAGATCAGGCTCTTTAAGCGCAAGCTTTTCAGAGTCAAATAATTCAAATTTCATTTTATTCGGAGCAGGAGCTGCATCAGAATTTTCAGGATAACCAAATGCGATCCCTCCCGAAATGATGCTTGCCAAAGATTGTGTGTTTAAACTAAAGCCCGAAGCATTCAAATTGACATCTACACCACTGGCTTGCCAGAAACGCGCATCTGTGGTGACAAATTTGTCATAAGGTGACTTAATGAAAGTTTGAAGTTCAACGCTTTTTCCATCATCAGCCAGTTGGTATGAGGTTACTTGTCCAACGTTGATTCTTCGATAATAAATAGGTGAACCGAAATCGAGCGAACCTAAATCTTGTGCCTTTAAGAAAAAGATTTTTCCAGGAACATCGGAAGTCACGACGGGTGGAGTTTCTAGCCCTTTAAACGAAGTGGTTTTGACATCTGATTTACCGCCATCTACTTCAATATATGCGCCAGAAAGTAAAGTATCGATACCTGAAACCCCACTTGCACCAATACGTGGTCTCACTACCCAAAAACGTGAATCTTCCGTAGCAAAATTACTGGCATCTTTCCGAAGTTCAATTTTAGCAATGATATGAGACCGATCTTCCGAAAGGTCAATTTCGCGTACTAGACCCACATTGACTTGACGATAACGAACTGTAGTTTTGCCAGCTTCAATGCCTTCTGCAGTCCTAAAAGAAACCTCAATAACAGGACCAGTATTCAAATACGCCTTGAGAGCTAATGAAAATGCAATGAGTAATGCAACAATTGGAATAATCCAAATGAGAGAAGGTTTCCATTTGCTACGTTTCTTATCAGGTACACCGACCTGACTCAGAACTTGTTCATCATGAGGATGACCATTACTCGATTGGTTTTCTGACATAGTTATTGATCTTATTAAATCGTAATGTGGTTGTAGTTTGTACGCTTCATCATATGAATATCAAGCAAGAAGTGAAAGGGTTTTATGTAAATCTCAATGTTCTGTAGCGTCATTTTTTTTCATGCTGACTCAGAATTGAAACGTAATAGTTGTCCCAAATGATTCTAGGATCAAAACTCAATGAGGCTAACATGGTCAAAACCACAACTGCACCAAAAGCGACTGCACCTGTGCCTGCTAAAATAGTTGCCAATGATTGAATTTGGATTAGTGCTGCTAGCATGGCGACAACGAAAACATCAATCATTGACCAACGGCCAATAAACTCCACGACTCTATACATGATCGAGCAATGCTTCGGTGAGAGGTGAATTTTTTTTGAGGCTTGTAAATGTACAGCACTGAGCAGGAGAGCAAGGATGACCAATTTCAGTAGGGGAATAAATATACTGGCAATAAAAATAACGGACGAAACGAAATAGTCACCACTTTTCCAGAAATAGATGACTCCACTCATAATAGTGTCTTGTTGACGACCAAGAATAGATTCTGTAATCGTCATCGGTAAAACATTAGCTGGTATATAAAGAATACTCGCTGCAATTAAATAAGCTAGAGTTCGTTCTAAACTTCGGGTTTTACGGGTATGTAATGGGCTATCACAACGAGTACAGCGGGATTTTCGTGCTTGTTCCATGGCAGACAAGGACGTCATGCGGTTGAGTGTTCCACAGCAATGACAAAGTGTGAGCTCAAGATCAATTGCACGCGGTGCAAGCGTTTCTAATGAGACAGATTTCTGCATAGGGTGTGGCGAATGCTTCATCTGATCGGGTTGATTCGTATGAGTGGAAGTAATGGTCATGAGATTTGATTTCCATCAATTACGTTCCATAGATCCTTGATTTTGATTGATACTAAATAGACCAACAAAACACTTAAAATGGCAAATGCCCATAAGGCAATTCCAGGAATCACAACCACCATCCCCACTAATTTCACCAAGGTGACCAAAACGCCAATCAGAAAGACTTCAACCATTCCCCAAGCTCTCAGTTGAAATAGTGACCGTAATGCGAGTTTAAGTGATGCATACTGTTGGGTTGCAATAACATTTTTATTGAACATTGCCATCAAAAGAATATATCCCATCAGAAGTAAGTAGGCCAAAGGGACAACAAAAGTGGTCATCAGAATAAGAAAGCCTACAAAAGCACGATCAGCCTCGAACATTGCCCAAGCCGCACCCAATAATGTGGTTTCTGAATAAATGCCTTGGAGTTCAACTTTGACAATTGAAAAACTATTGGCAATCGCAAAGATAATTAACGCAGTACAGACTAAGGCCAACAGTGTGTTAAATTTTGGAATTTTACGATAGAGCTCGGAACCGCAAGCCGAACAATAGGCACGTTCATTCTTATATAAATCGGATTTACGAAAGAGAGTATCGCACTCTTCACAAGCAACATAATTTTGATTGATTTGCACCATTTTTAAATCAGGGGCGAGTTTAGAATCCGATACAGTTTCTACATTCGTTTCAGACATCGTTGTCTCAACTTTTTCATCAATATTCTTGGTTTTTTATTTCTCCCTATAGTTTATATCGAGATTCAATAGGTTTGCCTATGATTATTTTGTTGAATCGAGATACATAGCGCTTTAGTTTGGCTTATCAGTGTGCAGTCATGTTGCTCAACGAGGGTATAAAAGGGGTTGAAGTGCTAATTGATCAGCATTTATGTAGTCAAAATGAGGGTGAGTTAAGTTTATATGATGAAATTAAATTAATATTAAATTCAATGATTCAGCGTGAAATTCAAGATGCAGCGTGTGCTTCACATAAACTTCATATATCAAGAACTACACTTCATTTAAATCATAAAGATCGATTGCTTAGTTTGGGATGACTGTATGTTGAAAAGCCTCATGCAATGGCTGGATAGTTGGTCCGTAAGCGTGCCACATGATGCATTGACCTCTGAGAGTAAACAGATTCAATGGCTCAGAATAATTCCTTTTATCCTACTGCATCTTGCTTGTCTGGCAGTGTTTTGGGTCGGGTTTTCTTGGTTTGCTTTTGCATTTATGTTGTTTTTTTATTTTATTCGCATGTTCGCAATCACGGCTTTTTTTCATCGTTATTTGTCACACAAAACTTTTCAAACTTCGAGATGGCTGCAATTTATCTTTATTTTAATTGGCACAATGAGTGCGCAGCGTGGACCATTATGGTGGGCAGCACATCATCGATATCATCATCGTTATACAGATACTCCTCAAGACCCACATTCATCAACGCATGGATTTTGGTATAGCCATGTTGGTTGGTTTTTAAATGAATATAATTTTTCAACGCGTAAAAGTGTCATTAAAGATTGGCTGAAGTTTCCGGAGCTGATTTGGTTAGATCGTTTTAGTTTGATGATCGTATTAATAACGGCTATCGGAATTTATGGTCTAGGGGAATGGGTTGCTTGGATGTGGCCGCATTGGGGAACCAGTGGTTTACAGTTATTGGTATGGGGAGGCGCAATTTCTACTGTTCTGCTTATTCATGCCACATTGTGCATTAACTCACTGGCTCACCATTATGGAAGCCGAGATTTTGAGACGAATGATCATAGTCGCAACAACTTATTTTTATCTCTGATTACACTTGGTGAAGGCTGGCACAACAATCATCATTTTTATGCAGGAAGTACGCGCCAAGGGTTCTATTGGTGGCAGATCGATGTGACCTATTACATCTTAAAATGTATGTCATGGTTTGGCTTGGTTTGGGGAATGAAACCCATACCAGCTCGAGTCTATGAAGCAAGTAAAATTACGCGTTCGAAAAAGGCCAAACTCCAACATTCTCAAGTTCACTCAAAGGAATCAAGATGAAAATTGCAATTATTGGATCGGGTATTTCAGGACTTTATGCAGCTTGGAAGTTGAGTAAGTTGCATGAGGTGACCGTATTTGAAAAGAATAATTATTTTGGGGGACATACTGATACTCATCAATTAAAGATCGATGGTGAGCAAGTTGCAGTGGATAGCGGATTCATTGTTTTTAATGAACACAACTATCCTTTATTTTGTGAGATGTTGAAGGAGCTTGGTGTACAAGCTCAAAGCAGCGATATGGGGTTTTCAGTTAATAATCAGGTCACAGGACTGCAATATAACCCTTCCAAGAAATTCTCATTATTGTTCAAACCACAGAATTTTTTAAAGACCCGCTTTAGAGCGATGCTGTCAGATTTATTCAGATTTTATGCAGCAAATAAAGATCTTGATGTAGATGAGACCGACCCGAATTACACTATTGAGCAATATCTCAACGAGCATGGATACTCGGATGCGTTTAGGCAAGAGCATCTCTATCCGATGTGTGGTGCATTATGGTCATGCCCAGTAGAGCAAGCAGGTCAAATTCCATATAAATTTGTAGTCAGTTTTTTTCAACATCATCGTATGTTGCAACTCAAAGATCGACCACAATGGTTAACTGTAAGAGGTGGGTCTTCTAAATATATTCGTGCAATTCAAACTCAAGCAAAGCACATTCATTTTAAAAAAGTAGAGGTGAAGTCAGTTAAGCGCTCAGCAAATGACGTGAGTATTGAAACGGGACAGGGGATTGAACGGTTTGATTGGGTGGTATTTGCAAGTCATGCAGATGACACATTGAAGTTGCTCGCTGAACCAACGGTTAAAGAATCAGAAATATTAGAAAAGTTTCAGTATCAAGACAATCATATGGTGTTGCATTCAGATACCAGCATTATGCCAAAATCAAGACGTCAGTGGGCAAGTTGGCATGTGCATGTCACACCGAATAGAGCGGGTCAAGTCACTCCATTTCAGCAAAATAGTGTCCATTATGGATTTAGTTATTGGATGAATCAGCTACAAAATCTGAAATGTGAAACTCAGATTTTTGCGACATTAAATCCTAATTTTGATTTAGATCCAAACAAAGTCTGGGTTCAGCGTCACTATCGTCATCCTGTATTTAATGCGGAAGCTATTGCAGCTCAGTCAAGATGGTCTGAAATAAACGGTTTAAATCGGACCTATTTTTGTGGTGCTTATTGGGGATGGGGCTTTCATGAAGATGGTGCAAGAAGTGCGTCATGGGTGGTTGAAGCCTTATTAAATTCATCGAATCAAGCCGCTTAGGAGTACTTATGCAGCTGTATCCACTTGCAATTGCAGTTGCTGACATTCGTCATCGCCGTTACTTGCCTAAGCCTTATGCTTTTCAGAGTCAGCTGACGTATTTGTGGTTTGATCCAGAACAGCTCAAACACTTCGCGCAAACTTCGATACTTTGGTCAACGAAAAAATGGAGCTTGCTGAGCCTCAATCCTGATGACTTCTTGGCAAACTATCAAGGCACGATTCGAGAGAAGGTTCTGCATGTATTGGAAGAACATACCTTAGAAGAACGGATACAGATCGCTGAAATTCGGGTGTTGGCTTTGCCGCGCACGCTTGGCTTCAGATTTAATTCGGTGGTTTTTTATTTTCTATTTAATGCCCAGCAAAAATTACAGTTCATTCTCAGTGAAATCACAAATACACCCTGGTTAGAAAGACAGGTATACGTTCACGATTGTCGCGCCGGGGGGGAGCAGCATTCCGAATATACCAGCTTCCACTTCCAGTTTGACAAAGCTTTTCACGTGTCACCCTTCATGCCAATGGATCTGAAGTATCAATGGACGTTTAGTTTGGCTGAAAAACAAAATTATGTGCTTATGCAATTGTTTAAAGAGGAAAAATTACAATTCGATGCATCAATGCGTTTTGAGTTAACCCCCATCACACTTCCTTCACAACTTCATCGCTATGCTGTTTTTAAACTATTTGAGCCGATCAAGATGGTTGCAGGTATTTATTATCATGCCTTTAAGCTTTGGATAAATAGAGTTCCATTTTATCGGCATCCCAATAATACGAAGGACAAGCTGTGATATGAAATCATTGTTAATGGGAGAGCAATCTTCACTACCGCTGGTGTTACGTCATTTACTGAAATTAAAACACGGCCAAATTCATTTTAAAGGGATTTGGGAGGGTTCAGTCGGTGAGGTAAGTGATCTAGACGCAGTGATTGAGGTCCATGATGCAAAGTTGATGGATCTACTTTTTCGTCAGGGGGTTCTTGGTGCAGCTGAAGGTTTCATTCAAGGATATTGGACGACACCAGATTTAGTGAAGATTGTGCGAATTCTTGCGAGAAATCGCGATATTTTAGATCGTATGAACCAAAGTGCCTTAGCAAAGGCGAGTCAACTCTTGCTCAAAACTTGGTATGCATCGCGTAAAAACTCATTGGAAGGTAGTCGCAAAAATATTGCTGAGCATTATGATTTAAGTAATGACTTTTTTAAGTTATTTCTTGATCCGAGCATGATGTACTCCAGCGCGGTATTCAAAGATCAATCTATGACTTTGGAACAAGCATCCGATTATAAAAAAGAAATCATATGCCAAAAATTGAAACTTCAACCGATGGATCATTTGGTTGAAATTGGCAGTGGATGGGGTGGTTTTGCGATCTATGCTGCGCAAAACTATGGTTGTAAAGTGACTACTATTACCATTTCTCAAGCTCAATATGACGAAGCTAAAGTTAGAATTGACGCTGCGGGTCTGTCTCATCGTGTTGAAGTTAAATTAAAAGATTATCGTTTACTTGAAGGTAAATTCGATAAATTGGTTTCAATTGAAATGATTGAAGCCGTTGGTGCTCAATATCTATCGACATATTTTGAAAAGTGTAGACAGCTGTTAAAACCTAATGGTTTGGCGCTTATTCAAGCCATCACCATTGAAGATGCGCGATATGAAAAGGCATTGAGTACGGTCGATTACATCAAAAGATACATTTTCCCAGGTAGTTTTATTCCTTGTATCAGCGTGATGACCAACGTTGCATCAGAACAAAAATTACGTCTAAAGCATCTTGAAGATATTGGTTTAAGTTATGCACAAACGATTCACTGCTGGCGTGAACGTTTTCTACAACAGCGTGAGCAAGTTTTAGCACTGGGCTTTGATGAAAACTTTATTCGCATGTGGGATTTTTATTTATGTTATTGCGAAGGAGGTTTTCTCGAAGGCGTCATTAGTGATGTGCATTTATTGTTTGAAGCAAGTCCATACTAAATCAGTGAGAGGACATCTCGATGTTGCTCAATTTATTTGTGATGAATGTTTTCCTGATGCTTTGTGCATGGATTTGGGTGACATTTAATCATCGTGCAGGTTTGGTCGATGTCATTTGGAGCTTTGGAATAGCTTTAAATGTCCTCATCGCAGCAAATGTAATGAATGAAGCCCCTACATCTGTTCGCATTTTTCTAGCGATCGCGAGTGGTCTTTGGTTTCTCCGTTTAGCATGGCATTTATGCAGAAGATATATCCGAGAAGATGCTGAGGACACGCGTTATGCCAATATGCGCCGTGCGATGGGAGACTTTCAACATTTAGGTTTTCTTCTCTTTTTTCTATTTCAGGCTGGGTTGATCTCCTTATTCTCATATCCAATGATCAAATTGCTCAGTATACCTGCGATGCAGTGGAGTAACTCGACAGAACTGCTGCTGCTGATTTCAGGATTAATCATGCTGGTTGCATTTATTGGTGAGGCACTCGCAGATCATCAGTTGTATCAATTTAAATTGAACCCGAATAATCGTGGCAAAACGATGGATCAAGGGTTATGGAAATATTCACGCCATCCGAATTACTTTTTTGAATGGATACATTGGTTTGCTTATCCAATCTTAGGTATAGCGGCGGGAACGCCTTGGTTGTGGATCTATCCGGTGTTGATGTGGCTCTTTTTGTACTACATCACGGGTATTCCATTTAGTGAACAGCAAGCGCTCAAAAATCGTGGTGCAAACTACAAGATGTACCAACAAAAAACATCAATGTTTCTTCCTTGGCCACCGAAAAAGTAGGTAATTACATGGATTCAATCGTTCAACAATCGTTAAAACTCATTGAAAGTGGCAAAGTTCCAGATCAAGTGATTCGTCTTGGTATCCAAGCACTTTGCAAAAAACGTCTTGAGCAAGAAGGTCGTTTTGACCCTGTATTCGCTTCACAGCGTTATATGGATGTATTAAGAGACTTGAAAAAAAGTGAAATCGCGATTGATACAGACAAGGCAAATGAACAACATTATGAATTGCCTATAGCATTCTTTCAGGCCGTGTTGGGCAAGCGTTTAAAGTACAGTGCCAGTTTATTCCATGATGCTAAAACCAGTTTAGATCAAGCTGAGGAAAATGCCCTGAAGGTCTACTGTGAACGTGCGCAATTACAAGATGGTCAGGACATCTTAGAAATAGGCTGTGGTTGGGGATCACTCAGTTTGTATATGGCAGAGCATTATCCAAATGCCAACATTACGGTAGTATCAAACTCCAATACTCAACGTCTTCACATTCAACAACAAGCCAAAGAAAAGCAATTTAACAATTTGACAGTCATCACCTGTGATGTAAATCAACTCGAGTTGGAGCAAAACTCTTTTGATCGTGTTGTATCCGTTGAAATGTTTGAGCATGTTCGAAACTATCAGCGATTATTTGCCAATATTAGCCAATGGCTCAAAGCAGATGGTTTATTGTGGTGTCATATTTTCTGCCATCGATTTATTCACTATCCATTTGAAGTTAAAAATGATTATGACTGGATGTCTAAATATTTTTTTACAGGCGGTTTAATGCCTGCTGTTTCGACTTTCCTGCACTTTCAGGATCATTTACAGTTAGAAAACCAATGGCAATGGTCTGGACAACAGTATGAACATACAGCCAATGCATGGTTAAATAATATGGACCAAAAAAAGGACTTACTTAAACCACTATTTAAGCAAACTTATGGTCAAGATGCGGAAATCTGGTGGCAACGTTGGAGAATCTTTTTCATGGCTTGTGCAGAACTGTTTGGTTATGACAAAGGTCGTGAGTGGGTGATTGGCCATTATTTGTTTAAGAAGCGAGCTGTTTGAAGTTCAAACTAAGCTTAGCGATAAGGTGAAGAGGGTACATGTCCATGATGAGGCTATTTAGGGATAAACGCGATCATCCTTTGGGTGAGGTGTTTAACCGCTATTATTGGCTACAAATTGGTCTTATTGCCTTGTCTATTGTGATTGGGATTGGTTGCAGTGCTTGGGTCATTAAAGGAACATTGCTGACCACAGCGCTCGAACAGGAGATGGAGCATTACTGGCAGCGTATGGAGCGTAATCCAGAAGCTGCTTTACCCGACACTAAAAATTTATATGGATATCGTTGGTCCGATGACGAGTTAGCCCCCTCTGAATTTCGTAATTTAAAACTCCAATCGGGTGTACATCGACACTATATCGATGGTAAAGACCGGATGACGGTTTATGGGACACGCAATGGTGAACACGTTTTTTTAGTGTTTGGTGAAAGTAATGTTAATAAGCTTATTTGGCTGTTTGGTTTAGCGCCACTCATGGTCAGCTTATTTTTGCTATACAGTGTGCTGTGGTGGTGGAATCGCCGTGCACGCCGCTATTTTTCGCCCATCACACGCTTAGCCAATGCACTCGAACATATCGATTGGGAACATCAGAATAATCGAGCATCACCATTTAAAGAAATTAAAACAGATTCTAATTTGGAGGCTGAATATCTCAAGCAAGCACTTGAAAAATATCATCAAGTTTTAAGCGAATTCATTCAGCGTGAAAGAGAGTTTACTGGCGATGTTAGTCATGAACTTCGAACACCGCTCACAATATTGAAGGGAAATGTACAACTTTGTCAGGCCCGTTATGGTGATAACAAATCTTTTACTCGATTGCAAAACACAATCGAAGATATGCAGTTATTGGTCGATACACTTTTGGCGATTGCTCGAAATACCACAAGCAATTTACAAAGTGAAAAAACACGCTTATCAGATCTGCTTCAAGATGTTGTAAGTGACTTGAATAGTGTCAGTTTGGCAAAAGGAATGAGTATCGATTTAAACATCGAAGTTAATGAGGTCAAACGTCATTTATATCCATCGATGACAAAAATGGTGTTTAGCAATATTTTAAGAAATGCATTGAATTACTCTCAAGGTACAAGCATTAATGTCATTCTCGAAAAAAATAAAGTGTTGGTCGCAGATAATGGTATCGGGATTGATTTACCGAATAACTCTAAGGTGCAAGAACTAACGAATCAGCAGCTGCAACTCGATATCAAAGGTCATGGTATCGGGCTACAACTGGTTCAAAAATTATGTAAACAACTTGGCTGGAGAGTAGAGTTATTTGATCGTGAATACTATTTGATGACTCATCCAAAAGTTGACTTGTCACTCAGTTCAGGACTGATTGTGGTCGTTTACTTGAATGATCAGCCTCCAAAATAGTGTATTTGGAGGAATTTGATCTGAAGTGCGAATTCAGTAGTAACTAGTTTTTTCAGTAGTAACTAGTTTTATTCAACTGCGATCTTTAGACCTACCCCTGAAACGGTGTGTATTAATTTTTGTTCAAACGGCTTATCGACCATTTTTCTTAAATTATAGATATGGCTTCTGAGTGCATCGCTTTCTGGTTCTTCATCCCCCCATAACTCAAGCATGATCTCCTGTTTAGTGAGCACTTTAGGTGAGTTTCGCATAAGTAATTTTAAAAGTTTGAATTGAATAGGTGGCAGTTCGATCATTTGACCTGCACGAGTGATTTGCTGTAAAGCAGGGTCTAATGTGAGATCGTGAATTTTGATTTGGCTGTTAGATACTTCTCCTAATGAGCGTTTGATCAGTGCACGAACACGATAAACCAATTCATTAAAATCAAATGGTTTGACTAAATAATCATCTGTACCTGCTCGGAAACCTTTTAATTTATCATCCAAAGTATCACGAGCAGTCAGCATCAGTACCGGGAGGTCGAGTCCTTGTTCGTTGCGAAGCCATTCACACAGGTCATACCCTGTACCGTCAGGTAAATTAATATCTAACAGTAGAATATGATAAGGATGTTGCTTGAGCAGTTGACGTGCCACATCCAAATTACGCGCATGATCAACCACAAAATTATGCTCTTCTAAAAATTCACATAATGTTGAAGCAAGTTCGTAATGATCTTCGACCATTAAAATAAAATGTTTAGTCATGTCGACACGATTAGTCCAATAATTGCTTTTTTAAAGTATCACTAAATGGAAACGAACCCAGCCAAATTTTAAAATAATCATTGGCATTCATGTATTGAATTTTACCCAAAATTTTTTGATTTAGACTCAAAGTTAAAGTCTGGGTCGTATGGGTATAGCTTAGACTGTAAATATCACCAGATCGAACCGGTTGATACAATTGTGTGATCTGGTCAAGCTGTTTCAACGTATTGGCTTGTTTGACATTTCGTTTGAGAAAGTGCGTTGCAGCCTTTTTAAAAGCCCATTCTGGAATATGTTGAGTATAAGCAAAGTCCATGCGAATATCTTGATTCTTCCAAGTGCTTTGACAATTTTGAGCGAAATAAGTTGCTTTACCGACATTTTTTTGTCCGACTTTGAGGTCTCCTTGACCACACTCACGCACACTTTGTGCATGCGCGAGTGGTAATAAGAATAGACTCAAAGCAGAGAGGGTGATTATTGCGATTTTTTGAAAGGTAATAACCATGCGTATAACCCTCCAGCATATGGTAGTGAGCGAAATAAGCCATCAGCTGGGTCCCAAAAGTCTTGCTGGAACACAATTTTGTCTTGCTCATTGATTTTTATTTCACTGATTCCATGTGATTCCATGCTTCGAGTTGTACCGAAGATTTTAAAATCATATGCCATACGCCAATGCACATAGGCTGAGTCGTCAAAATGTGATGTGTTGAGCAATTTGACTGAAACATTACTGACACGGTTGTTCATACCTTTGAAATGTTCGACTAGATTTTCACGCTTACTAAATTGTGAAAGTGTGTCATTGATATATAAACTGTCAGCATACAGATTGCTTGCTCGGTTAGTGAATTCAGGTGTACCTAAGGTATTGAATGCACTGGTAAAACGAACCCCTATATCTTGAGCTTTGGCAGGCGTCATGGTGATGCCTTGAACTGTCGATCTTGCTTGAGCATAATCATCAGAGTAACTTGGAATACTTGCACAGCCTGATAAAAAGAGTAGAGGAAGGCTCAATGTCGCAGCCACAATTTTTTTGACGTGTTTCATGATCTCAATCCACTAATTTATTCTTATTTTTTAATCTACTGGCAATCTTGTGAAATGGATGTGAAATTAAAATATGAGCTGTGTTCGATGAAAGATATTTGTGTTAAAGGGAGTTCCGTTGAACTCCCTTTAACTTTGTTTTATTTAAATTTCCAAGTGTAATCAATATTGACACGCATTTCGTCATCCGACTTAAATGCCATACCTACTGGTGGGATATCGTTACGGTAGCGACTATAACGTGTACGAATATTTAAACCTTCGAGTTTACCCGTTGGAACACGATAGCTGAGTTCAAAATCTAGAGCATCTTGTTCAAACGTCTGATTGTCGGTGTTACGAATTTCAATATCATCGCCTTTACTATAGCGAGTCATAAACTTTAGACCTTTCAATGAAGTGTCTTTGAAGTCATAGTCATAGCGTGCGTGATAGACTTTTTCATTAATGTTGGTGAAATCAGCACTCATACTATCTAAGAACACTGCTGGCTCTGAACCCGCTAAGGTCGGAAGAGCTGTATCACCAAAAGACTGCATATAGCCCAAACTGAAAGTATGATTGTTACGGTTAAGCCCAAAAATACCGCTCAAATGTTGATTTTCAATATGTCCTGCACGAGCTTGACCTGAGTCTTCACTCACAAACAGGCGTACATCCCCTAATAAATGCCCAATACCTATATCATGTTTGCTTTTAGCACCAATGAAATTTTGGTGATAAACATCATGAAGATTGGCATGAAAGAGTTGCGCAGTAATTTGATCGTTAAATTTATATTCAGCACCAAACATGTGTAAGCCAGATGATTCGGCAGCAGTCTTAAATCGATTATTAGGATTGCCAACTTTAATTTTTTCATAATCTGTTGAATCACGTTGATTCACACGATCCACATACAGTGCATGAATTTTCAAATTATCCACTTCATTGATTTGAAGATGTGTACCTCGATAATTTTGCTGGAATAAACGAGCTGGTGAAGAGAACAAAACAGGGAACATTGGTGCGAGTGTACCCCCATGTAAAGTCGATTTGCCCACTTTCGCTTTTGCCGTCCAGCGAATTTCTCCATACTGATCAGCTTTACCTGATGGACTGCTTGGTAGTAATCCCGAAGCTGCATAATCGTCGGCATCACTGCCTAAAAGATTAAAACCGGCCAGTGCCATAATGTCTAAACCTAGTCCTACGGTACCTGGTGTATAGCCTGAATTAGCTTTAAAGATAAAACCTTGAGCCCAGTCTTTCTGATCTTTACCTGATTCATCTTGTGTATATGCGCGATCAAAATAAAAATTACGAGCTGTTAGATTGACTGATGAGTCGTCTATAAAAGAATTAGCTTGCGTTGTTGATAGAAATCCAGACGCAATTACCCCTAAAAAGATTGCAGAAAATCTCATTATTGTCCCTATATGAAAAGTGGAGCTAGACGTCTTGTCTAGCTCTAAAGTATTAAAAAAATGATTATGCAGATGTTGGTTGTTGGAAATGCAATTGTGCAGTTTCTTTATTTTTGAGTTTTGAAATGCTTAATACCATGATAATGGCTGCAACGAATGCCAACGCATAATAACCGTAAAGTACAAGTGATGAGATACCACTATCGAGGAAAGCACCTGCTACCAGTGGAGACAAAATACCGCCTACACGACCAAAACCAATCGCATAACCAACACCAGTCGCACGAACATCAGCATCATAGATTGCAGGAGACATCGCATATAGACCTGCGACACATCCGTTTGACATCATGCCAAGGAATAAAGCGAGAATGAATGCGATCATGAGTGAACCAGTACTGTTCACAAATAACCAGATCAAGATTGCAGTTAAGGCAAGGAAAGACGCTTGAACATAGTAAATACGGATACGTGAACTAATCAGACCTAACAGCGCAGCACCAAACATACCGCCAGCACTAATCAGGACACCTGCTGTTACACCTTGTTCAGTGGTCATCCCATTTGCAGATAAGATTTTTGGTGTCCAACTCATGACGAAGTAGAAACCAAACATAACGAAGAAGAAGCTAAACCAGATACAAATCGTTTGAAGTGCCAATTTAGCGCTGAACAAACGTGCCAAACCACTCTTTGCTTGTTCGCTGGTCATAGTGACCGTAGGAAGTTGCTGTAATGGGGTAATATTGATTTTCTTTGCTAAAACATTAATACGTTCTAGAGCATTTTTTGGCTGTTTAACCAAAAGGTAATCAAGTGATTCTGGTAAGGTGAAATAAGACACGACCAACATGAATAAAGTCGCTAAACCACCTGTTAAGAAGACTGCACGCCATCCGAAATTGCTGATAAGCGCAATTGCAATAATCCCACCAACGGTTGCACCAATCGCGTAACCTGTACATTGTAAGCTGACTGCGAGACTTCTCCAACGCAGAGATGCGTACTCACTTGCAATAACATTACTACTTGCGAGAATACCGCCGATGCCTAAACCAGTCACAAAACGCATCATGCCAAGTTGCATTGCAGTCTGAGCAAATGATGCTGCAACCATACTTACTCCAGAGATAAGTAGGCAAAGTAAGATGAGTGGGCGGCGACCGATTTTATCAGCCCAAGGTGCAAGAAATAGTGAGCCAGCACCCATACCAAATAAGCCAGCACTCAATAGTGCACCAAGTTCAGCGCCAGTCAGTCCCCACTCGGCAGAAACAGATGCAGCAGTAAAGGCCATGACAAGAACGTCAAAGCCATCAATAACATTTAATAAAATACAGATACCGATAACAAACCACTGAAACCCATTCATGGTCTTGTTATTCATTTCCTCACGCGGGTTCTGAACCATTTACTTTCTCCATGGAATAAGACCTCATTGAAAAGCACTACGTGTGGCATGTGATTACATGTCATAAACGTAGGCAGACTTCAGAAGTCATCCTAGTAATGTTTAAGGTGTTCATCGCAGTCAGAACCCGTCCATATTCTGGTATTGATGAAATAATCAACACGTCTGCAATGTGCATGAATTTAGCATTATTGGATCCAAATTCAAGCAAAAAAATATTAACTTAGATATATTTTAGATTAAATGGATCCATATTTGCGAAGAAGTACTTGAAAAATATACTAAAGTACTAGGGATTAAAAAAATGAACGCCTCAGTTAAAGAAAGAAAAAAAATCTTAAAAGTTCATTCGAATCTTCCGAATTTTATAAAATAGCGCGCAAATCATGAGCTACTTGTTTAAGCTGGGGCAAAATATTTTGGATTAAATATGTTTCTGTAATTCTGTGGCTGGATCCGATACAGTTGAGTGCGGCTACAGTATCACCTTGCATGTTGAGAATAGGGACAGCTAAAGCAATAATTCCCAATTCATGTTCTTCTGTAGAAATGCAATAGTCTTGTTTTTGAACAGTTGCAATAGTGTTTATAAACTTTTGATGATCTATGATGGTAAAAGGCGTTAATCTCTTGAGTGGATATTGTGCAAGCCATTGATTAAGTTCATCATGGCTCAATCTTGAGAGTAGTATTTTACCTGTTGAGGTGGCGTAGGCTGGTAGGCGATTACCTAGATGAATACCCAACGGACTCATTTTAGATGATTCGTTCTGTTGAGGAACACTTTTCGCAACAGGTACGACTTCATGTTCATCGAGTACCGTGACTGAATAGCTCAGTGCAGTTTTGATACTGAGTAAATTCAGCATAGGTTGAGCGACTTTTGGCAAATATGCAGAGCTTAGATAAGCACTTGAAAAGCGTAAAACTTTGTAGGTGAGCCAATAAAAATGTTCATCTGTGTCTAAATAACCTAAAAATTTTAAAGTTCTTAAATATCGTCGTGCTGCGCTACGACTCAATCCTGTACGTTCAGCAATTTGGGTGACATTTAATTTTTGTCGTTCAACACCAAAGCATTCTAATAGATTCAAACCTTTAGCAAGGCCTGCAATGTAATCATCATATTGAATTACTTCTTTATTTTTAGCATTTGAAATCAATTCATTGCGCATGATATTGCTCTGATTTACACCCTTTAATTCTGATATCTTGTCCGATGATCGGTCATTTGTCACTAAATTCGGTCGTATTTAGGGCTAAAGTCTAGTACCTCAGTTGGAATTTCATTAGGTTTTACAAAAGGAAAAAAATTGAGGGTGTTTGTAATATGGAAATTTTAAAAACCAAAGTCGCGATTATCGGTTCAGGTCCAGCAGGTTTATTACTCGGTCAACTGCTCTATAAAGCGGGTATTGATCATATTTTAATTGAACAGCGTAGTGCTGAATATGTTGCCAGTCGTATCCGTGCTGGGATTTTAGAGCAAGTTTCAGTAGATTTATTGACTGAAGCTGGTGTAGATCAGCAACTCCGTGAAAAAGGGTTACCTCATCAGGGTATTGAAATTCTAACCAACGGTGAAAAGCATCGTGTTGATTTAACGCAGTTGACGGGTGGTAAACAAGTTACGGTATATGGTCAAACTGAAGTCACCAAAGATTTAATGCAGGCTCGCACAGCGGCTCAACTCACTTCATTCTATGAATCAACTAACGTTCAAGTACATGATTTCTACGGTCAACCAAGTGTTACTTTTGAGCATAATGGTCAGCAAGTAAAAGTTGAATGTGATTTTATCGCAGGTTGTGATGGCTACCATGGCGTGTGCCGTGCCAGTGTGCCAGACGACAAAATTAAAACTTTCGAGAAAGTCTATCCATTTGGCTGGTTAGGGGTATTGGCAGATGTACCTCCTGTTGCGGATGAACTAATTTATGTGCAATCTGATCGTGGATTTGCATTATGCAGTATGCGTTCTAACACGAGAAGTCGCTATTATCTACAAGTACCGTTAACGGATAAAGTTGAAAATTGGTCAGATGAGCAATTTTGGGAAGAGTTAAAAAATCGTCTAGATCCTGAAAGCCGTGAAAAGCTTGTGACTGGTCCATCAATTGAGAAGAGTATTGCGCCATTACGTAGTTTTGTCACTGAACCAATGCGTTTTGGTAAAATGTTCTTGGCGGGTGATGCTGCTCATATTGTACCGCCAACAGGAGCTAAAGGTTTAAACCTCGCTGCATCTGATATTGCGTATCTTTCTCAAGCTCTCATTGAATATTATCAAACGGGTTCTGAGCAGGGGATTGAGCAGTATTCTGAAAATTGCTTAAAACGTGTATGGAAAGCAGAGCGTTTCTCTTGGTGGATGACTCATTTATTACATCGTTTTGAGACAGAAACCGAATTCGAGCATAAAATCAAACAAGCTGAATTAAGTTATATTCTTGGTTCAGAAGCAGGGCAAACTACGCTTGCTGAAAACTATGTTGGACTACCACTCCAAAAAGCGAGTTAATCCTCGACGTTAAGCTTAATCCATTGGCTATTTTTTAGCGCACACCAAATTGCTCCACAATTTGGTGTGTTTTTTTATTAAACAAATTGTCTAAATTCAATCGAGGTTTGCTGTAATAAGGGCAGAATATACTGAATTAAATATTCCTTACTGGTTTTACCTGTCGGTGACACAATGTTTAATGCTGCGACAACATCAGCACGATGATTGTGAATAGGTACAGCCAAAGCATGTACGCCTAACTCATGTTCTTCAGCTGAGTAACAATATTCATCAGCTCTAACTTCTGCTAATAATTTTATAAATTTCTCATTATCGGTATACGTATATTTGGTGAGTGCTTTGAGTGGATATTTTTCCAACCATTCTTGTTGTGCTTCCTTGGATAAATAACTTAATAAAATTTTCCCTGCAGATGTGGCATGAGCGGGTAGTCGGTTACCTAAATGTAATCCATAAGGATTAACACGATCAGTCTGTTGATGCGCTGCACTACGTGCAATCGTAATAGCTTCGTAGCCATCTAATACCATCACGGAATAAATGAGAGAAGTTTGCTGAGTAAGTAAATTCAACAATGGCTGAGCAATTTTAGGCAGCTGTGCACCACTTAAATATGCACCTGAAAACTTTAAAACTTTAGGTGTTAAATAATAGTAATGACCATCAAACTCTAAATAACCTAAATATTCTAAAGTCATTAAATGTCGCCTTGCAGCGGCTCGAGTCAACCCTGTTTTTTCTGCAGCCATGGTCACATTTAAACGGTGACGGTCATTTGCAAAACAATCCAAGATAGCAAGTCCTTTGCTGATACCTGCAATAAAGTCTTCATGACGAATCCACTTTTTATTATCTGGATTTTGAAGTTGTCTGTTTCTTGAGTCTGATTCTGTAGACACAGCATTTTCCTTGCTATTTTAAAAATTGAATTATTGATGCTGATTTAGAATCTTGAGCAATATACTCAAGATATTGTTCGATCATCGAACAAAAAAACTGTAAATCGTACAAAAAACTTTTTTCAAGGTAGCTCAAGCTTTTTAATTTATCAAGAATGGAGTGACGGAATCCAAGCGATTTAGTTGCATATTTCAATCTCCGTCCAGATTGAAATTGCGCTAATCGTGGATTCCCCAAATATTAAAATATGTTGTACAGAGGGAGTTGTTGGATGATCGATAAATCGTCACAGTCTTTAGTTGAAGCTTTATCCCAAATTAAAGACGGTTCAACCATTATGATTGGTGGGTTTGGTACCGCAGGTCAGCCTGCTGAACTCATCGATGGCTTAATTGAACTCGGTATTAAAGACTTAGTGATCGTCAACAACAACGCAGGTAATGGTGATTACGGCTTGGCTAAACTGTTA
>NZ_JBWYIK010000011.1:0-110139 GCF_056779735.1 Acinetobacter sp. 24-47-67 | reverse complement strand
TAACGAAGACATCCACCTCAGTGCAGATGGACAGATCAACCAAATTGCACAAGGAAGCATCAACACCAGTACCCAAGACAGCATACTTAGCCATGCCAGCAAAAAGATCAGTTTATTTGCCGCGCAAGAAGGGGCACGACTGTATGCAGGGAAAGGTAAGATCGAGATTCAAGCACAAGGAGATGGTGCTGACCTGATTGCTAGAAAGGGTGTGCAGATTATTTCCACGGAGGCAAATGTCGACATCACGAGTGCGAAAGAAATCGTACTGACCGCAGGCGGTTCACAGCTAAAAATAAATGCTTCAGGGGTATTTCCTACGACTGCAAGTAAGTTTGAGGTTAAGGCAGGGCAGCATCAGTTTGTGGGGGCCAGTTCTATAAGTTATGAAATTCCGTTACTACCTATTACAGATATTTATTCGCATCAATTCATTTTAAAAAACAAATTTGGGTTGGTTCTAACGAATACTAAATATGTACTAACAGGTAAAAATGGTAAATTGATCAGAGGTATTACGGACAGAGAAGGAAAAACAAAGAGAATTTATACTTCTGAAAAAGAAAATTTCAATTTGGACGTAGATATTTAAAATGAATAATAAACAATATCAAACTGATTTAGATAATCCCATATCTGAAGTAGCCTTAGATGAATATTATGTGGTTATTGGAACAGAGACTAATTTGCCAGAATTGGCTTATTTACCTAAAAGAACCTTTGCTTTGAAAAGTAAAAATCATCACGATTTGAAATCAGAGTTCCCAGAAAATAATAATAGTGGCGAATGGGGTCATGCATTTTTTTATATCACGAAAAATCAAGAGGTATTAACATTTTTTAGTTTTGGGCCTGCAGCTAATGGAAATAATATTATAGGCAACTTATCAACCTGTGATTATCCTATAACCGAAGTTAGCTATTTATATCGTGCTAAAATAAATGAAGATAGTGCAAGAAAAATTATGTTTGATGTAAATCAGATTAGAAAAAAAAGCTTGAGTATGATTTTTGATGAGGAAAAACAAGAATACATTGAAAATAATTCCTCTGAAAAAAAGTATAGGGCTTTAACGAATTCAACTTGTGCAAAAGAAGCTGAGAAAATTCTAAAAAAAAACTTAGGTGATATAATTCCAGATGGGAAAGGTTTCGTAAAGTACGGTCCTATATCAATTCCTGCAGTCAATCCATATTCTTGGTGGGAAAAATTACAAAAGTCATCGTTAAATAAATTTAAATATCCACAATATCCCGAGCTTGGTATTGCTAAATCAATGCTTGGAAAAATAATGAAAGATAATGAACCAAACTATGTCCATAGACTTTATGGAAGAAATTTGACTCATTATTATAATTCAGAAGATATCATCTGGAGAGAAGGTGATGATGCCACAAAAGAAGAGTATTGGGTTTTGGGAGTGGGTGATGTTGATCCGTTAGTAGATTGGGGCTATATAAATGAATAAATTTCTCACATATATGTTTCTAACTCTACTTTGTTTTTACTCAAATGTTACAGCATCAAATATAATTAAAGAATCAAATCGTGAGGCTATTGTGATAGATAATCAAAATTTCTGCACTGTTTTGAATGAGATATTTAAAGTATCTGAAAGTCAGAATTTAAATAGTGCTAAAAATTTAGGACCATTTCAATTGCATGTTTTCAAAGATGGTCGTCCTTCTAGTTGGGGTATGTATAGATTATCAAAGAGTATATTGGGTACTCCTGGTAAAATTGTTGTGTATCTAGATGGTGGAGTTGCAAGTGAGATGATTCTATCACCTAATGCAAGGCATCACTTCAAAAATGACTTAATTTTAAATGCAAATTGCATTAATAATCTTAATATCAGATATATCAATACAGAGCTAAAAAATAATCAAGATTACATATATGTACATGTATTTTCAATCAATCTAAATACTAAGAAAGTAGTGATGAGATTTTTCTCAAACATAGAATTCAAAGGCAATGATCTGAGTTTTAACCGATTAACTTTAAAAATTGATTGATAAATTAACGAGAAAGAGCTCTTTAGCGGTTTTTTTAAAAAGACATTACATATTCGAATAGCTCACACTACCTGCACCCTCAGGTGGAACCTAAGTAATTTTTTATAACGGATCTTTAGTTAAGATTAATTTGGCTGCGGAAAAATATCACCGTTTAATGTTGGATGATAAAGGCGTGCCTTTTTACATCAGGAATTAAAAACAATAACGGGGTGGAGTCAGAGCAAAGCAAACTTTCTCTTTGGAATACATCCAAGTAGTAATGAAGGGAAAAAATAACGATTTTTTTAACAAAAGTTTCAATATGAAAAATTATCTGAGTTTAATTTTTGGATTTTCGATATGTTGCCTATTATTGGCTTGTACTCCAAATACGAAAAGTAAAGGAAATGAAATCATGCCACCACAAAGTGCTATTTTACATTTTGGACAGCAAGGATTAAAAGATTTTATTCAATATAGTAACGCGCCAATAGACCGCCAACCTGCGGGGATGAATTTTTTGTCACTAGATTGGAGACCGCCCAAACTGGGACAGGTTAAAATTGTAACTGAACAAAGTAACTTTGAAATTGATAATGTTATTAGTGTAATGGGGACGCAAATTGCACGAATGGGCAATGATGGTGTTTTGATTATGGATGTAACCGCTAGTTTACATGCTAATGAATATACGACTAGAGAAGATGCATATCAGGCTTATGTAAAACTTATGAAGCAAATGAGTGAGAAAAACTGGAAGCAGTATTTTTTACCTTATTCGGAACGTATAGATAAAAAAGATAATTTAAAATATATGAGTCAAAACATGGGAGAGGTTATTGACCCTAGCTATATTTTAAGTTTTAAAGAGTGGCAAGAAATGATGGATCTGACTAATGGCCATATGTATTTTAATTTATATAATAGTAATATTAATTTGGGGATATCTCTTTCTAAAACATATAAAGATGATAAAAAAGAACAGTATATGCTGAGATACAGTTTTGAGCATTTTAGATATACTGGTTTTAATGCTATTTCTAACTCAGATGAAATGACAGCAGAACAGTTAAAACAAGCCTTTTTAGATGAAAGGAAGGAAAATGAAAAAGATCGTAAATTTAAGGAACAAAAAATTAAACTGGAAGGCTATCATATTGATGGCAGCTATGTAGACCCTGATGTTTGGCAATATATGAGATAGGATATTTGGTGGGCTTTGTTTCACAAAGTTGTTTGTTAGGTTTAATTTAGCAATATAATTGTGAGACGAGTAAGCCCACACCTAAAATCTATTCGACATCCAACTGGCCTAATTACAATAAAAAGTTTTAATTAATCGTGGAAATATTTCGATTTGTTTCGATCTTCAGACTCAATGGTGCACAAAATTACTGCAGTAGTTTCGCTAAGAAAAATGCAAACCTTGGAAAGATAAAACTGAGTTCCTAGAACGTAATGAGTTACTTCGAATAATTTACTGTTTAGGTTTAGGCAGAAACCTATGAAAATAATGGTTGGTTTATCATCGTCGCTTTGGTAGAAACCAAGATACATCGCATCAAATATAGATAAGCTGACAAAATGCACTGAGCCAGCGAACACTGATGATACCTAAAGCAGCCATGGTGGTATTAAGAAAGGGTTAGATGTTTATATGGCATCAGACCAAGATGATAAGGTTAAGGGTTCAGTCGGTACAACGGTGAGTGATGGGGTGCAAATGTCACATTTATGGATTGCTAATAAGATAAAAAGCTCAAAATTATTGAGTTACATGAAGAAAAATTGATTTTACAAATAGAAGATTGGCGACGAGTTAAATTCAAACCATCCACAGAAAGAAAACTAGGTAAAACCATCGCAATTCGATGCCCATATGATCAAAGTTTGGTTACTATTACTGGTGATAAATTCGATCATCATGAAAAATGTAAAGGCTTAAATAAACCTAATTGTACACGGACAGTAACTGCACACGGTATTAAATTAGAATTTGTTTTACCAAACGAGATGTTGGAGAGATGAAAGAATGTCAACACAAGTAGATGATCAAGAAATAGATTGGCAAAAATGGTTGAGTTTAGAAGTAAAAGATACAAGTTTATTTAGAGATAAGCTGCTTGAGCAAGAAATGTATCACAAGAGATTTGATACGTTTGTTAATGGTATATATACAGTTGTTGATGGATTTAGCGATTATAAAAATGATTCTAAATTGGGTGGATATATAGCATCTGGTCATCAAAGATTAAAAGATGCTCTGAACTTGATATCTTTACAATATTCAGCAGGTGGAGATTTAAATTTTATAAAAGAACTTTACCCGTATCTTCTTCATTGGGCAGAAGAATATGCTGAAACGAGTCATCTTTATAATTTAAGCCCTGATGCAGGTGGACGTTATGTCTGGCATATTTCCTTGGGAACTGAAGATTATTGGTATATTGCTTTACGATTGATATGCTTTGGTTTACTGACAGGGTATGCAGATCAAATGAGTCGAATTATGACGATTATCGACTACACAGAAGCAACACCTGAAGGACAAGAAAAAGATGGCTTAATCGAGCGATTGGTTGCTCCATTTGTAACAGATCGAGGCATACCACCGAATGATGCACGTCGTCATTTGCCTTATCGTAAGCTCATTAAAGTTTTTGATGCTGCACCTGAAAAACGTCCAGCGATGATGTTGCAATACTTAGAAGATTGGTATGAAGCCAGTCGTCGTGAACCTTATCATGATCAACATCCACAACCTGATATTAGATCAGGTATCAGTTATTTTGGTTATTGGTCATGGGAAGCGGCAGCTGTTACATGGTTGTTAGATATTGATGATACAAATTATCGAGAGCATCAATTTTATCCAAAAGATTTAGTCGATTTTGCTAAAGCACAATCAGAAAAAGTACAAACACAAGATTCAGTAGAAAAAATTAAAATCAAAGGTGGGGATAAATGTCCAAAAACAGGTTATTGGACGACTCCAGCCCAACCAAATGAACGTCAATATTTTGATAGAGGTGACATTTTACCAATGCTTTCAGAACAAGACTGGGGTGAAGTATATTGGTATTTTGATGGTGAAGAATAAAACTATATCGCTCAAGGGGAAACTTTCGTATTTATCGAAGTTTAATAAAAAACCCGCTTACGCGGGTTTTTTGATCTCAAACGAGATTACATATTCGGATAGTTCGGACCACCCGCACCCTCAGGTACAACCCAAGTAATGTTTTGTGACGGATCTTTAATATCACAAGTCTTACAGTGAACACAGTTCGCAGCATTAATTTGGAAACGCTTAGAACCATCATCATTTTCCATGATTTCGTATACGCCAGCAGGACAGTAGCGCTGAGCAGGCTCATCCCATTGAGGAAGGTTAACGTTTACTGGAATTGATGGATCAGTTAATTTTAAATGCGCTGGCTGGTTTTCTTCGTGTACTGTATTTGAAACAAACACTGAAGATAAACGGTCAAATGTAAGCTTACCATCTGGTTTTAGATAGTTTGGTTTGAAGTTCACTGCATCAACAGTTTTTAAAGCACTGTAGTCAGGTGTCAAATCACGTAAAGTGAACGGAACTTTAAATACATTTTGATCGATAAAGTTGAATGCGCCACCGAAGAATGTACCAAACTTATGCATTGCAGGGCCAAAGTTACGAGCATTATATAACTCTTCTTTTAACCAACTGTTGTTAAATTTCTCTGTATATGACGTTAACTCTTTAGCAAAGAAATCTTCGCCTTCTGTCACACGAGCAATTGCAAGGTCGCCGCCTTTTTCTACACCAGCTTTAATTGCTTCAAATACAGCCTCACCACATAACATGCCTGATTTCATAGCAGTGTGTGAACCTTTAATTTTTGCAAAGTTCAAGAAGCCAGCATCATCACCAATTAAGCTTCCGCCTGGGAAGGTGAATTTAGGAAGAGAGTTAAAACCACCTTTAACCACTGCACGTGCACCGTATGAAATACGTTTACCGCCTTCCAATACATCTTTAATTAATGGATGTGTTTTCCAACGTTGCATTTCCATAAATGGATACATATGAGGGTTTTGGTAAGATAAGTCGACAATCATACCCAATGATACTTGGTTATTTTCAGCGTGATATAACCACCAACCACCAGATGAACCAGTTTCAGTTAAAGGCCACCCCGCACCGTGCATGACTTTACCTGGTTTGTGCTTCGCTGGATCAATTTCCCAAAGTTCTTTAATACCGATACCGTAATGTTGAGGATCAGCATCTTTATCTAAGCCGAATTGAGCGATTAGGCGTTTACCTAAATGACCACGGCAGCCTTCAGCGAATAACGTGTATTTCGCATGGAGCTCATAGCCTGGGGTAAAGTTATGTGTTGGCTCACCATCTTTACCAATACCCATATCACCTGTTTGGATACCTTTTACAGTACCATCAGCATGATACAGAATTTCCGCCGCTGCGAAGCCCGGGAAAATGGAAACTTCAAGCTCTTCAGCTTTTTGTCCTAACCAGCGTACAACGTTACCCAGAGAGATGACATAGTTACCGTCGTTGTGCATTGTTTTAGGCACAAAAGCATGAGGCATTTTTTGAGATTTTTGATCTGAAAGAAGGAAGTATGTTTCATCTTCTGTAACAGGTACGTTTAAAGGTGCACCTTCTTCTTTCCAATTTGGGAACAATTCATTAATAGCGCGTGGTTCAAGCACTGCACCAGAAAGAATATGCGCACCTACTTCAGAGCCTTTTTCAACGACACATACAGATAAATCGTTGAGGTTGTTTTCAATTGCAAGTTGACGGATTTTGATCGCAGCTGAAAGACCCGCAGGGCCCGCTCCAACGATTACAACGTCAAACTCCATCGATTCACGTTCGATGTGTTCCATAAAGGACTCCTCATAAAGTAAAGGGTGGCAACCGATAATTCCGACGGTGCTGCCATGAGTGTTCTTAGTTGCAGGTACAATTTTGCTCTCGTACCTTTTATATATTTTGCGCTAGTATAGGTTCAAACCTTGATCAAGCCAATTGGCTGAGTCGCTTTATTTTCCGTCAGCAGGGCATAAACCATGGTAAAACAAAATGATTCTATAACAGCACAGCCTGATTCACTTGTACCTGATGATAAAAACTTAATCAATATCGTACAATATCTAAAAGATGCACAGTCAAGTCACAAAAGGTCAATCCCACCTCTTGAACAATGGAACCCAAAGCATTGTGGCTCAATGGATTTGAAAGTAAAAGCGAATGGTGAATGGTGGCACGAAGGTCAATTGATTAAAAGACAAAGCCTCATTGACCTATTCTCGACAGTACTATGGAAAGAAGACAACAAATTTTACTTAAAAACACCCGTTGAGCAAATCGAAATTGAAGTCGAAGATGAACCTTTATTGGTCAATCAGGTAGATCAAGTCGAGATTCAAGGGCTTTCCTATCTACAGCTAACAACGACCACTCAAGATCTCATTATTGTGGATCAAGATCATCCGATCTTTATGCGTGATTTTCAAGGAGAGATGCGTCCTTATGTGCATGTGCGCTTTGGCATCAACGCATTGATACAACGTTCAGCTTTTTTTCATTTAGTTGAAATGGGGGAGTTGAGCGAAAATGAGCAAGGTGAATCAGTTTTGAATTTAAAAAGTGGTAATCTGCTATTGCAATTAGGGACTTGAGGTTTAAGCTTAGCCCATTCATTTAAGCATTATAAAAGTAGTCGTTGAGATGTCTGCAATTTTACCCCAACCGAGCTCTAATGAGCCTATGCCTCATGCACTTGAACATGCCCCTATTGGGATTTTCGACTCGGGTATTGGTGGTTTATCAGTTGCATTGGAAATAGCAAAATATTTACCCAATGAGCATATCCTTTACTATGCAGATACAGCTCATGTCCCTTATGGTCCGCGCGAAGATCAAGATATTCGTCAGCTCACAGCACATGCAATTGAGTGGTTGTATCGTCAAGGATGTAAAGTTGCGGTTGTTGCGTGTAATACGGCATCAGCTTTTAGTCTGGATTACTTAAGGACGCATTATGGTGAGCGATTTCCGATCATTGGGTTGGTTCCTGCGTTAAAACCTGCAGTGTTACAGACACAGTCTAAAGTGGTGGCTGTATTGGCGACTCCAGCGACTTTTAGAGGCCAGTTAATCAAGGATGTAATGCAGAATTTTGCAGATCCTTTAGGTGTTAAAGTTCATCAAGTCACCAGTTTGGATTTGGTTCCTTTCGTGGAAGCAGGGCAACAAAATTCGCAAGCCTGTATTGCAACATTACAACGGATACTTGATCCCGTCATGCAAGATCAAGCCGATTATTTGGTGTTGGGTTGTACGCATTATCCATTTTTAAAATCTGCAATTGAGCATCTTTATGCAGAGCGACTGACTTTGGTTGATTCAGGATTTGCTGTTGCACGCCAAACAGCAAGAGTCCTTATCAAAAATAAATTCAATGCAACTCAACCATATGACAAATCAGTGCAGTTGCGTTGTGTCGTCAGTGGTGGAAATGCGCTTGAACTTCAGCCTGTATTACAAAATATGATCGGGCATGAAATACTATGGTCAATTGAAAATTTAACTGATACATTCGAAGAAGAATGATCAATATCAAGCTATACATTTTGAGCCTTATGAATAGGGCATTTTTACCTAGATGCAGGATTGGATTAAGGCATGCTAGATAAGCGTTACCAAGTGTTTATTACAACTTCTGGTAAAGAGATGCAGCCAGAACGTATGGTTGTGTCTCAAACGCTGATCGGAATGGGTTTTTTTTCATGGGGTTTAGAACAAAGAACACCTGTAACAACCGCTTTTGCACGCCGTCAAATTGATGATTGTGATTATGTACTTCTGCTTTTAGGAAGCCAGTATGGTGAGCAATCTGTCTCTGGCATTAGTTACATGCACTTGGAATATATCTATGCAGTGACTAAGCAAAAGCCCATCATTGTATTTATGCATGAACAGCCAGAATCGCGTGCGGAGCATTTACGAGAGCATGAAGCGGATCTTCAACAGCGCTTTCAAAATTTCCGTCAACAGATCGTGAAAGAAGTTGATCAGGTCGTATTTTTTAAAAGTGCTCGTGAATTAGAGCTTGCACTCAGGTCTCATATGCCTCAAATGCTTGAGCGTTACCCAGTTTTGGGTTGGGTAAGACCACAAAGCATTCAAGCAAAACAAGATGAGATTGATCGATTAAGAGCTCAGTTGGCACAAGCAAAAATGGAACAAGCCAAATCTGAAGTCGATCCTTTTCTATCTTTGCCTAGAATAGAATGGGATGATCAATTCAGTTTTGATTATCGTATGCATGCTTATGTTGATAGTCATTTTAAAGAAATTATTTGTATACGATCCATGCGATGGCATGAAATTTATACTGTTCTTGAGTCTCAATTTTCCCAAGCAACACCAGAAGATTTTTATTCTAAAGTGTTGAATCAGTATTTGACTGATACGGGGCTGGTCGATGCTCAATTGCAACTTCCTAAGGCACATATGGTATCTAGAGCACAGATTAATGTACGTGCATTGCATACCATCAAGCAACAAATGCGTAATAATGAATGGATCGTTCCTGTAGGACGAGATGATCGTCAGCGCATGTTATGGAAATGCATGAATAAATAGATCAAGTTCATATGATAGTTTTTCTCTGTCATTCACATTTTAAAAAGCAATCATAAAATCACGCCGAATTTACTTAGACTCTGATAAAGTATTTCTCAATTAAACAGTGAATTGATGTGGATCAGATGTCTGAGTTAAAGCCGAAAATCACCGTAATTATTGCCAACTTGGGAACACCAGATGCCCCGACAGTGCCTGCGGTACGAACTTTTCTAAAACAGTTTTTATCTGATCAGCGTGTGATTGAGATTCCATCGTTTTTGTGGAAAATTATCTTACATTGTTTTGTTTTACCATTTCGACCAAAGCATGTTTCTGAAGCATATGCGCAGGTGTGGAATGAAGATTCACCTATGCGTGAAATTCTGTTAAAGCAAACAGATTTAATCCGTCAAAAAGTTATTCAAGATTATCCAGATTTTGATGTTCAGGTCGTTCCTGCGATGACTTATGGTCATCCTAGTATTCATGAGGTTCTAAAAAAACTTTCTCAGACACCACAAGATCACGTCATTTTATTTCCACTTTTTCCTCAATATTCAGGGACATCTACAGCACCTTTGTATGATGCATTGGCGAAATGGGTTTTAACGCAGAGAAATTTACCTGGCTTAAGTTTAATACGCGATTATTATCAACATCCAAAATTTATTCAGGCTTTGGCAAAGAGTGTTCAGGTTTTTCAGGCGCAACACGGTAAAGCGGAAAAATTATTAATGTCTTTCCATGGGATTCCTCAGCCTTATGCAGATAAAGGTGATCCATATGCCGACCGTTGTAGAGTTACAGCGAAAAAAGTCGCAGAGGCTCTGGGATTACGTGACGATGAATGGGCTATCAGTTTCCAATCACGATTCGGTAAACAAGAGTGGGTCAAGCCATATACAGATGCGTTGCTGACTGAGTGGGGACAACAAGGAGTTCAATCTGTCCATGTGCTCAGCCCTGCTTTTTCAGCAGATTGCTTAGAGACTTTAGAAGAGTTGGCTGTGGAAAATGCCGAAACCTTTAAAACAGCGGGCGGGAAAGACTATGCCTATATTCCAGCGTTAAACACTGATGCAGCACATATTGATTTGTTGGTTGATTTAGTAGAAGCTCAACTGGATGCACTCAAGATTACCCTCCAACATTCTGCGTAAATTTAAAGGTTCCTATGCTTCAAGTTAAAATTATTCCTGTGACAGCATTTCAGCAAAATTGTTCATTGGTTTGGGATCAAGAGACCAAAGAAGCTGTGTTAATTGATGCAGGTGGTGAGCCTGAAAAAATTATGCAAGTTGTGCAAGAGTTAGACTTAACAGTGAAGGAGCTATGGTTAACTCATGGTCATCTTGATCATGCTGGTGCGGTCGGAGCATTGGCGAGAGAGTGGGGTATTCCAGTAATTGGTCCTCATAAAGAAGATGCATTTTGGTTAGATATGATTCAGGAAGTTTCAGCACGATATGGATTTCCGATACCTGAACCTGTTGTGGTTGATCAGTGGCTTGAAGGTGGTGAAACTTTAAAATTGGGGGATGAGTCCTTTGAAGTTCGATTCGCTCCCGGTCATACGCCTGGCCACGTCATGTTCTATAATGCTAACTATGGCTTGTTATGGACTGGCGATGTTCTTTTCAAGGGTTCAATTGGTCGAACAGATTTTCCCAAGGGAAATCATCAACAGTTGCTGGATTCGATTGAGAGAGAATGTTTTAGTTTGCCAGATGAAACACAGTTTATTTCAGGGCATGGTCCAATCAGTACCATTGGCTATGAGAAAAAGTTTAACCCGTTTGTGGCAGGTAAAGCTGGTTAATTAAAAACGAAAAAAGTGATCTCGATTGATGTCATTCAATTCCCAAAAGAGAAGGGCAGCGGCTAACACAATTAGTGCAGAGATTAAAATCAAGACGAAATCATGTTGATAAATGCCTAGACCTGCAAAAAGGAGGCCTAGGCAAGATAAAATTATACTGAGTGTGAATGTGAATTTATAAAGTCTCATGTATTTATGAAAGTAGAATTGTTGTTTTAATGTGATTATCATCACAATATCACAACACAAACCTAAATAAAATCTCATTTATTGAGTTTTCTTAAAAAAGCTAATTTTTTTGGTTGTGTAAATATAATTGAATTATTCTTTTAATACTGAGCAAAGTTGGCATTATTCATGATATTCCCCTTGATCAGCTTGAGGAGAATCCTGTGTTGGAAGGCGATATTCATCATTTGCCCAAGCTCCTAAATCGATAAGTTTGCATCGTTCAGAACAAAATGGACGAAATTCATTGCCAGTCCATTGACTAGGCTGTCCACAGCGTGGGCACGGAAATGTTTTTGGCATAAATCAATCCTAGTAAAATAAAACAGCTAAAATAGGCAAAAGCATTTAGAGTTGCTAGACTTGTCGCGTTTTCATAAGTTTGATCTGATTATGCCGATTCGTCAATTTCAAGCACAGCGTATGCATGCGCCACGCGATTTTCAACCGATTCTAGCTGAACCACTATGTGTTGAGATTGGGGCGGGTAAAGGTAAACATGCTTTATTGTTTACGCAACAAAATCCGCAAAGACAACTAATCGCGATTGAACGAACTAGAGAAAAATTTCTAGCGATGCAAAAACAGCATCAATTAGACGGTCAAACCAATTTGCGACCTGTACATGCAGATGCAATCCCTTGGATCGTACATGCGCTATTTCCACAGCAAGTTGAAGATTTTTTTATTTTATATCCGAATCCTGAACCTCATAATCCAGCGCAACGTTGGTTGAATATGCCTTTTTTTGAATTTTTACTGTCTCGATTGCAACCGAATGGTACGATCACTTTAGCCAGCAATATTCCTGAATATATTGACGAGGCAGAGCAACAACTGCTTAATGTTTGGAACCTTTCTTATGTTAAAGAAAGAATCCCTTCAACTTCGGCAAGAACGCATTTTGAAGTAAAGTATCTAGAGCGTGGTGAATTATGCCAGCAGTTGATTATTCAAAAACCTGAAGCGTACCAAACTCGCTTCGATCACTTTATGCCTCTGCAAGGGCAAATGCCGATCTCTTCTGAAAATCAACAAACGAATAATCTATGAATTTGGAATATTCAAAGCGAATCGCAATCGTAGGCGCAGGTCCAGCAGGTTTAATGGCTGCTGAAGTTTTATCTGCTCATCCTGCATTTGAAGTTCATATTTTTGAACAAAAGCCTTCAGCTGCACGTAAATTTTTGATGGCAGGTAAAACAGGTTTAAATATTTCTCATGCCGAACCTATCGATCAATTTATTGGTCGTTATGATCATGCCGAATGGCTTGCACCTTGGGTAAAAAAATGGGATGCGCGTTGGATTCGAAATTGGATGAAAAACCTAGGGATTGAATCCTATGTTGGAAGCTCTGGTCGTATATTTCCCAATGAAATGAAAGCAGCTCCATTACTGCGTGCTTGGTTAAAAAGTTTAGTAGATACCAAGGTCAATTTTCATTATCGGCATCAAATTACCGCGCTTAATCAAAATGAACTGACAGTTTTTGATACTCAATCCAATTCAATACGAACTGAGCAATTTGATGCGATTGTATTGGCGTGTGGCGCTGTGTCATGGGCGCAGTTGGGTAGTGATGGGGCTTGGCAGTCATGGTTGGCTAAAGAAGAGTTAAAAGCGTTTTCCCCGAGTAATGCTGGTGTAGTCAGAGCTTGGTCTTCGTATATGGAACCTATATTTGGCTCGCCACTCAAACGAGTTGAAGCTTGGGTGGATCATCAGCCCAAAGCTAAGGGTGATATCGTGATCACCCATTATGGTTTGGAGAGTGGGTTGGTCTATAAGCATGGTCGGGCACTTCGAACACAATTGCAATATCAAGATTCCATGGTTTTAAATTTAGATTTACTGCCAGAATTATCTGAGCATGAAATCATCTCTAAACTTAAGAATGCTAAGAAGCAAAGCATGAATAATATTTGGCGAAAAATGGGATTAGACACTGCAAAGTCAAATTTATTACGTGAATTGACCTCAAAGCATGATTGGGCGATTGCAGAGAAAATGGCTCAGCATATTAAACATTTATCTATCAAACTAGACGGTTTTAGACCCATTGAAGAAGCCATTAGCTGCGCAGGTGGTGTACGGGAAATTGCCTTGACTAAACAGTTACAGTTGAAAAGTAATCCAATTGTTTTCTGCTGTGGAGAGATGTTGGATTGGGATGCCCCGACAGGTGGTTATTTACTTACAGCGTGTTTTGCAACAGGTCGAGCAGCAGGATTAGGTGTAATTGAATACCTAAATAAAACTGTTGAAAAAGACTAGCCAAGCGCTAGTCTTTATTTATGATTATTTCGCAGTGAGTGCATTTCCTTCAAATTTAATGCCATCCCATCCATGAATCATGAATTGACGGATATTTTGATGATCTGATGCTTCAGGTGTCGCCAGAACAGAAGCGTAGTGTTCTGCAAAAAGCTGTAATGTTTGTTCTTGAGAAAGACCATTTAATTTGGCAAAGGAAAAAACTTTAGCACTCCCTTGATTTTCATTACTGGCATTATATTGTTGACCATTACTAAATGCGGTTGGCGTATGTGTATAACCTGCTTCAATAAATGAAATTACGTCGGCAAATTTTGCTTCGCCATTTTTTAATTGTTCCAATAATGCTTGAGCCATAATTGAGTCCTTACACGTTTAAATTTGCTACATCTTAACGAAAAAACGCGTGAATCCAAGACAATAATTCGTTACTTTTTAAGGTAAAAATATGATCAATACACGAGAACGGACATAATATGAGTTGGTTATGGGTAGCATGTGGTGGAGCGATTGGTGCAACACTTCGATATATGACCAGTATGTGGTTCATGCAAAATGCAGATCAATTTCCATGGGCAACTTGGATTGTGAATATCTTGGGCTGTGTTCTAGCAGGGGGATTTTTTGCATTCAGTTTACAATATCCTGTATTACAACATGAGGCTCGCCTATTTTTTATGGTTGGCATATTAGGTGGTTTTACCACATTCTCTAGTTTTGGCTTGGAAACTTTTCAATTGATAAAATCTGGGCAATACAATTTGGCACTGATGTATGTTGTGAGTAGTATCATGATTGGACTCTTGGGATTGGTTTTGAGTTTTTTCTTTACTCAATTTTATTTAACCCATAAATAACGATAAGAATAAAAAAAAGCCTAAATTGGAGGAGTAAATTTAGGCTTTAAAATAGTGAGAGTCGAAAATTTTTTTATTTACGTTTAAAGCGACCGAAACGCTTATTGAAACTTGCCACACGTCCTTCATTATTAGCTTGACGGACTTCACCAGTATAGAAAGGGTGCGAAGCACTTGAAATATCTAGCGTGACATAGGGGTAAGTTTTCCCTTGATATTCTTTGGTTTGCTTTGACTGAATCGTACTACCGATGATGAAATACTGATCTGCGTTGGTATCATGAAACAGTACTTCATGGTATTCAGGATGAATATTGGGACGCATGGAAACACTCCGAATTATTTATATTTTGTTATAATATAACATAACAACAATGAGCATTGTAAGGTCTTGTTAATTTTTCAATTAGGAACGAGCGTTTCAAACAAATCATTGAGATTGTCATCGACTTTTAAGTTAATCAGATTCCAATAGTGTCCAGAAATAGTACGATTGACCATTAATGTGTCTGGAGAGGGCTTAAATGTATCCCAATACTTAAGTGATTTTTTCACTAAAATGACGCCATCATGATGAGATGAGTTTTCAGCAAAATTGTATTGAGTGGTAAGGGGTCTGAGCAACACTTCTAACCATTGTTTGTAAAGTTCCTCAGGGAATTTTCCTGTTTCAGCAAGAGCATCCAATGCGAATAAATGCTGTTCAATCTCTTGGATATTTTCAGCACGACCAGCGCGAACTAATTTTTTAAATCGATCCACCAGTTCAGCAGATAAGGTTTTAACACCACCGAAATCATAGATGATGACACTACCATCGGAGCGGAAAGCAAAATTGCCAGGATGCGGATCACAATGAAAACGTTTTAGATAGAAAATCTGATGACCAAGAGCTTGAATTAGTCGACGACCAATTTCGTTGCGTGTATCAAGCGGCCAAGTGCTTGCGGTTTCAATATTGTCACCTGCTTCTAAGCTCAATGTTAGAACTCGTCTGCTGGAATAATCTTTGAACACTTGTGGGATAATAATTTTAGAATCCAATGCTTGATGGAAGGTTCTAAATACCTCTAAATTCTGCGCTTCAATTTCATAGTTGAGCTCTTCGTGTAAGCTGTCTTGAATTTCTGCAAATAATCGATCTTGTAATTTTTTATCGACTTTTAGTACACCCATCAAACGTAAGGCCAAGCGAACTTGTTTTAGATCGCTTTCGCATGCTTCATCTACGCCTGGGTACTGTACTTTTACAACGACTTCTTGGCCATTTTTTAAGGTGGCTTTATGAACTTGCCCAATCGAAGCTGCTGCAAAAGGTTGTTCATCAAATGTTTTAAAAACATCTAACAGTGGCTGACCAAGTTCTTTTTCTACTTGTTGCTTGATTTGTTGGAAGGGCATCGCAGGGGCTTGACGTTGTAATTTAGCAATAGCCTTCGCGACTTCAGGCGGGAAAATATCTTTATATTGTGATGCAATTTGACCAACTTTCATTACAGCACCTTTCATTTCCCCAAGGGTATCTGCAATTTGAACACCAATGTCTTGAAATAGCTTACTTCGTGCTTCGTTTTTTTTATCATCATCTGCATTAAAGGTGCGGATAGAGTTGGACACGGTTTTAGTAGCAATACTTGCAGTCATACCTGCGAGTTTCATGAAACGACGGCCGGGAGAGCTCGCTTTGTTTGCCATGAGTTGAGAACCTCGATTCATTATTTTCATCTTCTGATTTGATCATAGGCGACAAATCAAAAGATGCATATTTGAAATTGTTAATGAGTTGTAAGTAAATGATTGGCATAAAAAAATAAATCCCGAGCATTCGGGATTTATTGTTCATGATGATTGACTACGCTCAAGTCGCTGATTATTCATATATAAACGTCCGAGTAAGAGTACACAGGCAATACTTAACCCCACGATCAATCCAATCCATACACCCGCAGGACCAATGTTGGTAAATCTAGAGAGATATACGCCTACAGGGAATGCAATCACCCAATAGGCAAGCATAGTAATCCACATAGGACCCTTCGTATCTTGCATGCCTCTTAGACATCCTGCAGCACTGATTTGCCAAGCGTCCATCAGTTGGTAAGCAACAGCGAATAGCACTAAGTAAACCGCAATTTGAGCCACCAATACATCAGAGGTGTACAACGCGACAATTTGATGGCGGAAGACCCACAATAAAATCATGGTCATCAATGCGAGTACAGTGCCTGTTGCTAAACCCAACCATTGGACTTTACGCATAGATTGGTAATCCTTTTCGCCATAATATGTTCCCACTCGGATGGTAAGTGCGATCGCCAGAGACATTGGGATCATAAATAATTGTGACGTAATGGAGATGGCAATTTGATGCGCTGCAACCGTAATTTCACCCAATGGACTCAATACAATTGCAGCGGTACTGAAAATACTGACCTCAAAGAAGATAGCCAAGCCAATTGGGAAACCTAAAGCAAGGATGCGTTTTAACCAGTAGCGATCAATTTTTTCAAAATGACTAAAGGGTTGGGTTTTTTGATATGCCTGATTATTCAAGATATACAATGCCAACGTGATCAGCATCAGCCACTGTAGAATTGCCGTTGCAAATCCACATCCAGCACTTCCTAATGCAGGAATTGGACCTAAACCATACATAAACACAAAATTAAGCGGAATAAGTACGACTAAGGCCATTAAACTGATCACAGTCACTGGGCGTGGATTACCAATCGCCTCAGAGTATCCTCGTAGTGCAGCAAACATGGTGACTGCTGGCATACCGAATCCAATCGCATGTAAGAATAGGCCAGCTTTAGGGTGAAGTGACTCTGGAACGCCAAGAAGAGGAAGCGTATAGGGGAGAATCTGTAAGACTAGACCAGCAATAATCCCGAGAACTAAAGCAACCCATAATGCTTGTCGTGTAATAGTGGCAATTTTCTCTGGAGTCCTCGCACCGTTTGCTTCAGCAACCAACGGCGTTGTTGCAATCATAATGCCGCTAAATAGCAACATGACAGGAATCCAAAGACCGACCCCGACAGCAATTGCCGCTAAGTCTAATGCAGATAAATGTCCTGCCATAATAGTATCAATCAGTCCTAATCCTGCTTGCGAAAATTGCGTAATCAAGATTGGGATCATGAGATGAAATAGTTTTTTTAATTCATAACTGATGTTGGAAGTTGCAGTCACATTAGACACAAAAATTACTCATCGTTTTTATGTGCTTAGAATGAAGGTTTAGCGTTGTAAAGTGAGAAGCACACCTATAAAAATCACCACGCCACCCAAAATGCGCTGCCAATTAATGGCAATTTTTTCTGTACCTAAAATTCCAAAATGGTCGACTATCATGGACATAACAATCTGTCCAAATATAATTAATGCCGATAAGGTTAAGAAACCTAATTTAGGTGCGGAATAAATACTAATACTGATGGCATAAACACCTAAAAAACCGCCAAGCCAAAGATGCCAAGGAATTTGTACAATTTCGCTCAATTGTGGTTTTTCAGTCTGTTGAAAAAAAACCAGTATTGCGAGAACTATTGTACCAATCAAAAATGATAAAAGTGCAGCTTGTAATGGAGAATATAAATATTCACGTAATTGTGTGTTAATCGCAGTTTGGAAGGTCATTGCGATTCCGATCCCCAGCGCTAAAGGGATAAAGAATAAAAATTGGCTCGCGACTTTAAACATAAATGCACCCACGTCCTTGTTTTATATTGAGTGTAAAGTAAAAACTGAATCAGTTCTGAGCGTTATGGTGTAGTCATGTTAAAATAAGTTTTTTAAGTTTTGAGCTGTACGTTTGGCTACTTTGAATCCACAAGATATTCCATTGTCACTTTATATTCATATGCCGTGGTGTGTGCGTAAATGTCCATATTGCGACTTTAATTCGCATGCAGTACCCAATGGGGCATTGTCCATGACGTTGGAGAAAGAATATTTACAAGCATTGGTTGAGGATTTCAAAACACAGATAAATTTTGCTCAGGGTCGTCAAATTCATAGCGTGTTCATAGGTGGAGGTACTCCTTCTCTCATTTCTGCTCAAGGGTATCAATGGCTATTTGCTCATCTAAGCGCTTTGATTCCGTTTGAGGATGATTGTGAAATTACCTTAGAAGCCAACCCGGGAACGGTAGAACATGATCCATTTGCAGATTATTTAAAGGCGGGGATCAATCGGTTGTCTTTAGGTGTCCAAAGCTTTAACTCGAATCATCTTCAAAAACTGGGGCGTATTCATTCCAACCAAGATGCAATTTCAGCAATTGGTTTGGCGAAAGATGCAGGCTTTAAGCGAATTAATGTCGATTTAATGCACGGCTTACCTGAACAAACGCTTGAACAAGCATTACTTGACTTAAAACTTGCCGTGGAGCACGGTGCTACACATATCTCGTGGTATCAGTTAACCATTGAGCCCAATACCGTATTTTTTCGAACTCAACCTATATTGCCTGTCGATGATGTATTAGAAGAAATTCAGGTACAGGGTGAGGCCTATTTAATCGAAAATGATTTTACTAACTACGAAGTGTCGGCTTGGCGTAAAGAAAAACCCTCAGCACATAATTTAAATTATTGGCAATTTGGCGATTACTTAGCGATTGGTGCTGGTGCGCATGCTAAAGTGACGCTAAGTGATGGTGTATATCGTTACCAAAAAACACGATTACCGAAAGATTATCTAGCGAAAGTCCCTGCAGAGCATTTGCATTTTAAGAAAATTGAAGCTGATGAAATGCCATTCGAATTTATGATGAATGCACTTCGACTTAATCAAGGTGTACCAACTTCACATTATGAAGCTCGTACAGGTTTATCTTTGCAATCAATCCAAGATCAAGTTCAATCATTGATTGACAGAAAATTAATGGTAGATGATCCAAACCGTTTGTCATGCACTGCTCAAGGACATTTATATTTGAACTCATTGCTTGAGGAGTTTCTGTAAGTTCTATAGTTAAACTCCAATGTAATTTTTAACAGCGAAACTGTTAAATCCACATTTATTTCGCTTTTTTACTGTGAAAATAATGATGATTTTTTTAATGGTTTTCATCAAGATAGGTAATAAAAATGAAATTAGTTCTAGTGGCTTCAATCTTGGGATTGGCATTCGTTGGTTGTGCTGATAAAAAACAAAAATAGTGAGCAAATGTCAGAACAAGAGAGACCAGCGCATTTAAATGCTGAAGCTTCAGCGCCTGTTGATCAAGTTGCTCGTGCTGAAGGTGAACAGGTGATCCATTTTACTGGACCAATGGATTTAACATTAGAGCTAAAAACAAAAGACAATTTTCAGACGGTAGAACTCAGGGATAACTCGGATGCGGTTTATCACTTGAAGAGCGCGGTTGCTGCAAGTGGTGTAAAACTTGCAAATAGAGATTGTGTTTCAATTCATTTTAAAAATTTCAATGGTTTGAATGAGGGAACAGTTGAACTCGTGAAAGATAAGCCAATAGAGATTAAAGAGTACCGTGAGCATTAAAATATATGCATTAATTTACAACACCTGATTGGTTGTTCAATCAGGTGCTTTTTTATTCCTTAATTTGAGCGTTGATCTTCAACATACTTTTTTAAATGATTGGCCATTTCCCACTGAGAACCAATAAAACGATATAGGGCTTCAACTTCTTGTTTTGTCGTGCCTTGAATAAATTTATCATCTAAAGTTACTTCAATTTTTCGTTCAAATTCTGTGCTATTGGCGTTGATACGATCAAATTCATAGGTAATTTTTGAATGGATTGGGACTTGAGCAAATTGCTCTATGGTTGCTATAACAAACTTCTTATCTTTCTCAAACTCAATCACATGCCATTCATTACTCCAATCTTTTATGCCTGGAATCGGGCTGCTAATAAACTCTTTAAAAGTCGTACCTTTTTGAACGCGAATATTCTTAGGCTCGATGGCTTGAGTTGCACCCAAATTAATTTTTGGCCAGAGATTCACATTGGTTAAAATATTGAAGACTTCACTCACAGGGCGATGAATAATGACCTCAGCAGATCCACTCGTCGAGTAATTCAAATTCTTTGTTGAATACGTCGTGGTTTTTTGGTGATGTTTAATATCCGATTCAGCGAAGCTATTTGTAGCGAAAAAGACTGCAATGAGTAAAGAGAGGGAGATCAAGGTCTTATGCATATTATTTTCCTTTTTGTATATTGATAAAAGCTCGTTTGGAATATTTATATCGCTTGATCAAGATACCACTGTTGTATTCTTGCTCTAAATGTAATTTCGTATTCTTAAAGTAAGATAGTTTATTCGATCAATAAAAAAAGACCGCCTTGGCGGTCTTTTTTCTATGAAATCTTAGTAATCAAAACTGAAGTGTTCAGCTTCTAAAGACATTAAAGTTTTCGAAGGGTTAACCATAGATTCAGCATGACCTTGAGCACGAGGAAGTAAACGCTCAAAGTAGAAATCTGCAACTTTGATTTTCGCTTTGTAGAATTCTGGAGTTTCTTGACCATCACCTGAAGCCAACTTCGCTGATGCCACTGCCGCTTGTTGAGCCCAGTAATATGCCATCATTGCATAACCAGAGAACATTAAGTAATCCACAGAAGCACTTGAAACGATGTCGCGATCTTTGCGTGCAGCAAGCATAATACGTACAGTTAATGCGTTCCATTGTGCACAAATCTTAGTTAAGTCCCAAGCAAAACGGCGCATGTATTTATTGCGTGCGTGCTGGCCACAGAATTTTAAGATTTCAGCTGTATAGTCACGAACGACTTTACCTTTAGAAGATAACAGTACTTTACGACCGATTAAGTCTAGTGCTTGAACACCAGTTGTACCTTCGTAAAGCGTTGAAATACGCGCATCACGAACGATCTGCTCCATACCATGTTCTTTGATATAACCATGGCCACCAAAGACTTGCATACCGTGGTTTGCTGCTTCTAAACCTAACTCTGTTAAGAAGCCTTTCAAAATTGGGGTATAGAAACCTAATTTATCATCGTAATCATCAAACTTCGCTTGATCACCTTGAGCTAAAGCATCAGTCATTTTGTCAGCAAGCTGTGCAGCATGATAGATCATTGCACGGCCACCTTCAGCAATCGCTTTTTGAGTCAAAAGCATACGGCGAACATCAGCATGATGGATAATTGAGTCAGCTACTTTTTCAGGCTCTTTTTTACCTGAGAGTGCGCGCATTGACATACGTTCTTTTGCATAAGGTAATGCACCTTGGAATGCAAGTTCTGCATGTGCTAAACCTTGAACAGCAGTTCCGATACGCGCCGTATTCATGAAGGTAAACATTGCGTGTAAGCCTTTGTTGACTTCACCAATCAGATAACCCGTTGCAGCATCAAAGTTCAGTACGGCAGTAGCAGATGCTCTGATCCCCATTTTGTGTTCAATAGAACCGCAAGTCACAGGATTGCGTTCGCCTACACCACCATCAGCAGTTGGGATGAATTTTGGAACGATGAATAATGAAATACCACGCGTACCAGCTGGAGAGTCTGGAAGACGTGCCAACACAATATGAATGATATTTTCAGTTAAATCGTGTTCACCCGCAGAAATAAAGATTTTAGTACCTGTGATAGCATAAGTACCGTCACCTTTAGGTTCAGCTTTAGTTTTAACTTGACCCAAGTCTGTACCACATTGTGGTTCAGTTAAACACATTGTGCCTGACCATGTACCAGCAGTAAGGTGAGGCATGTAGGTGTTTTTCTGTTCTTCAGTACCAAATTGCATGATGGTATTCATACAACCCATACTTAAGCCCGGATACATCGTGAAAGACCAGTTTGCTGTACCCATCATTTCTGATTTGATCAGGTTCAGCGACATAGGCAGTGCTTGACCACCAAACTCTTCAGGATACGAAAGACCTTGCCAGCCACCTTGTACAAACTGCTTGTAAGCTTCTTTGAAACCTTTAGGCGTTTTGACTTCGCCATCTTTAAAATGACAGCCTTCTTCATCTCCAGACTGATTAAGTGGAGATAATACATTTTCACAGAAATCTGCAGCACCTTCGATAATCATATCGACAGTATCAGAGTCAGCAGCTTCGCCGTTGCTTAGAGTTTTATAGTGCGCAGGATAATCAAAAACTTCGTTCATTAAGAAACGAATATCACGTACGGGCGCTTTATATGCAGGCATTGAACTTTTCCTAATTTGAATAGAGAAAATACTTGTTAGATGATCCGATTATTGACCTACAACACTAAAAAAACATTGATGTAAGTCACGGAAATAAATGTCAGAATTGCGAATTAGTGTTTAGGCTCTTGAATGAATATAAACTGAATTCATTTGTTGTAGTAGGAGTTTATTAGAAAAAATAATATTATTAATACATAAGCTTAGGTTGGTTTTGTTGTGTGGATGACCATATGTTTAATTTGAATTTATTCAATTTGAATATGCACTAAAAATATGTCACTAAAATCAATTCGAAGAGATTTAATCGATATTATAGAGAGAAAAAAGTGCAATTTAAAAAATTGCACTGTTCACAAGGCACTAAACGTGTGCAAAAACTAAATAAAATCTTTTAATTCTGGACGCACACCATTCCAAATCGCGAAAGATTCAATCGCTTGTCCAACGAGCATTCCAAATCCTTCTGCAGTCGGAATTCCACGCTGTTTCGCTTGATCAAGGAAAGTGGAAGGTTTGCCATAGGCCATTTCATAGGCATATTTGAATTTTAACTGTTGAGGTAGAGTGATTGCATCGCCAGATAAGCTTGCCGAGGTAGCATTAATAACAATATCAAATTCACCTGCTATGTGATCAAGACCACAAGCGTTTAGCTCTAGATCTGGGACAGCAGGTTGTAAGTCCTGAATCAATTGCTCTGCGCGAGCAACCGTTCGATTAGCAATCATGATTTTATTTACACCAGCTTTATGCAGTGGATAAATCACGCCACGTGTTGCACCACCTGCGCCTAAAATAAGCACGCTTGCTTGCTCAAGAGGCCAATTTAAATGTTGAATGGCTGCAACAAGTCCTTGGCCATCGGTATTGTCGCCATGCAATACACCATCTTTCATCCATAGTGTATTTACTGCTTTTGCAATTTTGGCACGTTCAGTGAGTACATCACATTGTGCAAAAGCTTGTTCTTTAAACGGCACCGTGACATTCAGACCAATACCACCAGCCTTAAAAAATTCATTGATACTCTGTGTAAAACCATCGAGAGGAGCAAGGCGTTTGCTATATTCAAGGATCACCCCAGTCTTTTGTGCGAACGCATGATGAAGCTCTGGAGATCGAGATTGTTCAATGGGATTTCCAATTACGGCAAATTGTTTGCGCATTGCTCTAATTCCTGATGAAGAAGTGGCAAACAATATACGTCAAATGCAGAAAGTTCCCAATATGAACATATTCAATGAAGTGTATTAATGACTTGGGTTACAAATTTCAAATAGGGTATGAAGTAAAATATGCGCAATGTTGAGCAGTAGACCAACAGCTGCAAACACCATCAAGCTAAAACCAAAGCTATCATTGAGTAGTGTTTCTGAAAATATAGTGGTACTGATTGCACTCAAAAGAGCAATAACCAGTGTCCAAAATACGACAACACGTGCGCGAATAGAGTTGTGTTGCATATCGATTCCTTATGCAGAAGTAAAAACTTCCATGAGTAATACAAGTAAAAATTGATTGTACAGTACTTTGCTTAAATTAAACTTAAGAGCTGTGTCAGAAGTGTGACAAAATTTAATCAATTTTATCTATTGTGCCTTTTTTTCTAAGAGAATGTAATGGAATTATTCAATTTCGTTAGACAATGGGATGAATATATTGCTCAACAAAAAAGCCCTGTTTTTAACAGGGCGAGTGATTTACATTTAATGCAGTTCAGCGAGCCAATCTCTCGGTTTTAAATAGTAGTCGGTTAATTTTTTTTCAGCAGAGCCTTCATCCCATTCAGGTCTGTATTTCCAACCCGTTAATGGAGGAAGACTTACTAAAATAGACTCAATTCGACCGCCAGTTTGTAATCCAAATAACGTCCCTCGATCGTAAACTAAGTTATATTCCACATAGCGCCCACGACGATACAATTGGAAATCGCGTTGAGCTTCACTATAGGGTTTATCTTGATTACGTTGGAAGATTGGTAGAATCGCATTGAGATATCCATTGCCTACAGCTTGCATGTATTTAAAACAAGTTTCGAAATCCCACTGATTTAAGTCATCAAAAAATAACCCACCGACACCACGTTGTTCATCACGATGCTTCAAATAAAAATAATCATCACACCATTTTTTATGATCTTGGTAGACATGATCGCCAAAAGGTGCACAAAGATCGTGCGCAGTTTGATGCCATGATTTAACATCTTCATCATTCGGATAAAATGGCGTTAAATCAAAACCGCCGCCAAACCACCAAATAGGATCTTGTCCTTCTTTTTCTGCGACAAATAGTCTTACGTTGGCATGTGAGGTCGGCACATTTGGATTTCTAGGATGGATCACTAAAGAAACCCCCATGGCTTGTGCTTGTGCACCAGCTATATGTGGGTGCCGTTCGGTAGCAGATGCTGGTAACTTTGAGATATTGATGTGCGAGAACATCACACCACCTTTTTCGATCACTGTACCATCTTGCAATACGCGTGATCTGCCACCACCACCTTCGGGACGTTCCCAATCATCGATCTCAAATTGGGCATTACCGCCACCTTGTTGTTCTTGTTGTTCAAGCGCAGCACAAATTCGAGTTTGTAAGTCGAGTAAAAATTCACGAACACGTTGAATATCTGCAGAAGTCGGGTGTGACATACCAAGCCTCTTGGGCAATGAAAAACTAGCTACATCAAAACATAAATTGTATGAAAGATTAAGGTGATTTTATCGATATAGCAGATCGAGATTTAAGTTTAGTCAGGGTAAACGTACTTTGTGATTTGAATTTGCTTATGAATCCTGACCAAGATACTAGGTTGAATTAAAAGAATAAGCTCCTCAAAATAGGATGACTGAAAGCAGTTAAGCTTTTAATATGTGGTGATTTTAAAGGTGGGGATATGTTCGAAAACGTTATTTCACTGGTGCAAAAATATAATGTTCCAGGTCCTCGATATACGAGCTATCCCACAGTTCCGTATTGGGAGCAGTCGACTTTTGATCAAGTACTATGGCAGCAAAAACTAAAAATACGTTTTGATCACTCGAATAGCCAACATGGTATTAGCCTTTACATTCACTTACCTTTTTGCGAGTCCTTATGTACTTTTTGTGGATGTCATAAAAAAATCACTAAAAAACATGAAATGGAACAGCCCTATATTTTGGCTTTGTTAAAAGAATGGAAATTGTATTGTGAGTTATTTGTAGAGCGTCCTTTGATTAAAGAGATACATCTAGGGGGGGGGACACCTACATTTTTTTCTCCTCAGCATCTTAAACAGTTGATTGATGGGCTTTTAGCGCTATCACAAGTAGCTGAAGATCATCAATTTAGTTTTGAAGGACATCCTAATAATACTTCTTACGATCATTTAAAGACGCTGTTTGAATTGGGTTTTAGACGCGTTAGCTTTGGTGTGCAGGATTATAATGAAACCGTGCAGAAAGCGATCCACCGAATTCAACCTATTGAACACGTAAAGCAGGTTACAGAATGGGCGCGTGAAATTGGTTATACGTCTATTTCGCATGATTTGGTCTACGGGCTGCCCTTTCAATATTTAGATGATGTTTTAAACACAATTGATCAAACCATTCAAATTAAGCCAGATCGTTTAGCCTTTTACAGTTATGCACATGTACCATGGATCAAAGGTAATGGGCAACGTGGTTTTAAAGACCATGATGTTCCGCGCGATGAAGAGAAAAGACAGTGTTATGAGCAAGGAAAACAAAAATTATTGTCTGCTGGATATCATGAAATAGGAATGGATCATTTTGCGCTTGAGCATGATGATATGTATCAGGTATTTCAAGCCCAACAGTTACATCGTAATTTTATGGGATATACCGTTTCAAAAACAGAAGTGATGATTGGCTTAGGGATATCAGCTATTGGCGATTGTTGGCAAGGTTTTGCCCAAAATGAAAAGACGCTTGAAAATTATTATGCTCGATTAGAACAAAATGAAATTCCAGTTTTTAAAGGTCATCTTTTAACAGAAGAAGATTTGAAAATCAGAAAACACATTTTAAATCTCATGTGCCACTTTGAGACGAATTGGCAAGGTGACATGGATTTTGCACAGCGACCACAAGTTTTAGAAGATTTAGCTGAAATGCAAAATGACCAACTTGTGAAGATGAGTGAATATGGATTGAAGGTAACGGAAGCTGGAAAACCATTTGTACGAAATATCTGTATGGCTTTCGATTTAAGGTTAAAAAGAAACAAACCTGAAAATCGGATATTTTCTATGACGATATAGTCATCTTCACAAATTAGATTGAGTCTAAGTGAAAAAATACCCCTAAGCATCGGGGTATTTTTTTACAACGATTAAATTATGCTGTAGTTAAAAATCATCCTTTTGATACATATGTGACATGCGCTCATGTTTGGTTTTTAAGTATTCTTCATTGAATTTATTCAAACCGACCGTTAACGGGACACGATCAACCACATCAATTCCTAAATCAGTTAAAGCTTTAATTTTGAGAGGATTATTCGTAACCAGTTTGACTTTTTTCACTTGTAAGTGATCCAGCATGATACTGCACATATCGTATTTACGCGCATCAGCGGGTAAGTTGAGCATCAGGTTGGCATCCACTGTGTCATGCCCTTGATCTTGCAAGGCATAAGCACGAATTTTATTGGTTAAACCAATACCACGACCTTCTTGACGTAAATATAAAATTACGCCTTGTCCTGCTTCGTTAATCAGTTTTTGAGTTGCTTGAAGTTGTGGGCCACAATCACATTTTAATGAAGCAAAAGCATCACCTGTTAAACATTCGGAATGGATTCTTACCAAGACAGGAGAGGTGGGTGCTGTATCTAATCCTTTTGACAATGCTACGTGTTCTTCACCTGTTTTAGGATCTTGAAAAACAGTGATTTTAAAATCACCAAAGGCAGTGGGTAATTTAGATGTGGCAACAAACTCTATAGGCACAGCGACTTCCATTACATGTTCATAATTTGGCTAAAGTATAGCTGAATGATCAGACCATAGTTGAGTATCATTGTGCAAATTTACACAGAAGATTTCCTTTTTTTTGCAAAGCACAAGATAATAGTTGATAAGTAGCATCGATATTCAGGATAATCTAGCTACCTAACAACGCCCGTTTAGCGAAAGCTCAACACTGGACCAATATAAATGTGGTTGATTTAAGGTGTTTTTTTTCGATTTCTCGATCAATAAGAAGAATCGAGCTAACCCATTTACCTAGCTTAGGATTTGCCAGGCTTTAGAAGGCATTGCCACATATGTTGTATACCGAAATACCTAGTCAACGTCCTGTTACGCCTTTGTTGGATGCGATTGATCATCCAATGCAATTGCGTCAACTAGCCAAAGAACAATTGAGTCAAGTGTCGGACGAGCTACGTCAATTTATTTTGTATGCTGCTGGACAAAGTGGTGGGCATTTCGGTGCCAATCTAGGTGTAATCGAATTAACTGTTGCTTTGCATTATTGTTTCAATACACCACATGATCGTCTTATTTGGGATGTGGGTCATCAAGCATATCCACATAAAGCTTTGACTGGACGTCGTGAGCAACTAACAACAATTCGTGCAAAAAATGGCTTAGCGGCGTTCCCCGCTCGTGAAGAGTCTGAGTTTGATACTTTTGGTGTGGGTCACTCATCAACTGCTATTTCAGCGGGTTTGGGAATGGCTTTAGCTCGTCGTTATCAAAAAGATCCTTGTGAAGTGGTTGCAATTATCGGTGATGGTGCAATGACAGCAGGGATGGCATTCGAAGCCATGAATGATGCTGTTGCACATAATGCTGATCTCATGGTGGTACTGAACGATAATGATATGTCGATTTCATGTAGCACGGGTGGTTTTGCAAAACATTTGGCTGCGATTTGGGAAAAAGGGCAATCTGTACACATTGATGAGCAGGGCAATCCATTTATTCGGGATTATCCTGAGTGGGACTACACTTCACGCTTACATTGTGCTGCTACAGAGGCTGCAGATAACTTATTTAAAGCGATTGGATTTGACTATTTTGGTCCATTCGATGGTCATAATGTCGATGAACTTGTTAATGTATTTAGTGCCTTAAAAAAACGTAAGGGGCCGCGCTTAATTCATATCTATACCAAGAAAGGTAAGGGCTTCGCACCTGCTGAAGCAGATCAAATAAAATATCACGCAATTGCTAAATTAAATGCTGCATCAGCTTCAACAAAAGCACCCAAATATTCTGATGTTTTTGGGCAATGGTTGTGTGATGAAGCCCAGTTGGATGATAAGTTGTTAGCCATTACACCTGCCATGTGTGAAGGTTCAGGTATGGTGCAATTCGCCAAACAATATCCTGATCGTTACTTTGATGTGGCAATTGCAGAACAACATGCAGTGACCTTAGCTGCTGGTATGGCATGTGAAGGTTTAAAACCAGTAGTGGCAATTTATTCAACCTTCTTACAGCGTGGTTATGATCAGCTCATTCATGATGTGGCATTACAAAACCTTGATGTCACATTTGGTATCGATCGTGCAGGTTTAGTAGGTGAGGATGGACCAACTCATGCTGGTGCATATGATTACGCATTTATGCGTACAGTTCCGAATATCGTGATTATGGCACCAAAAGATGAAAATGAATGCCGTCAAATGCTACATACCGCTTATTTGCACCCGGGTCCTGCTGCAGTACGTTATCCACGCGGAAATGGTTTAGGTGTTGAAATTCAAAAAGAACTGACAGCGCTTGAAATTGGTAAAGCTGAGTTAACTTTGGAGCTGAATGTAAAAGCCGAAGAAGTGATTACTATTTTAGCTTTCGGTAGCCGCGTGAGTGTTGCAGAAAATGCTGCTCAGCTTTTAGTTGATCAATTGGATGTTGCAGTACGCGTTTTGAATATGCGTTTTGTTAAACCCCTAGATGGTCAAATCATTCGACAATATGCAGATCAAACCCAACTTTTTGTAACGGTTGAAGAGCATGCAGTCATGGGTGGTGCTGGAAGTGCTGTGAATGAATTTATAATGGCTGAACACATTCTCAAGCCAGTTTTGAACATAGGCTTACCTGATCAATTCTTAGCACAAGCCAGTCATGGTGAGATGCTTAAAGATTGTGGATTGGATGCAGAAGGTATCCAATCTTCAATTCAACAAGCTTGGTTAAAGCTTGTACAGGTGGTTTAAATACAAGTCATAAAATTTTAGAAACATTTTTTACCTAAAAGCGCCGATATTTGATAAAATGTCGGCGCTTTTATGCATTATTCTTTATCAGTATCTTCAAATTTGTAGTGGGTGTTCAATGGAACCTATGGTGGTGATGGCTGCGCGTGCGGCTCAAACAGTTGGTCAAGAGCTTTTAAAAGCGCATCAGAATCGTCATAAACTTGATCTGCAAGTTGAAGAAAAAGGTATCGAAGGTCCTGTGACTCGCGTTGATCGCTATGTTGAAGAATTGACGATCGATATCTTGCGCAAAAGCTATAAAAATCACAGCTTCCTTGGTGAAGAGTTTGGTATGCAAGAAGGTAAAGGTCACGATGCTGATTGGTGTTGGGTGATCGATCCTTTAGATGGTACTTTAAACTTCATTAATGGTGTCCCACACTTCTGTATTTCTATTGCAGTTCAACACAAAGGCGTGACTCAACACGGTGTTGTGTATGACCCAATCAAAGATGAATTGTTCTCTGCGAGTCGCGGTCGCGGTGCAATGATGAACCAACGTCGTATTCGTGTGAATGTAAAAGATAGTTTAGATCGTACGTTCTTGGCTGTTGGTCATGCATATCGTGCTAAACGCGATGGCGAAGTAGTTTCTTATGCAAAAAATCACTTCGATTCTTTGTTGGCAGTAACTGAGCAAGGTGCTCAATTCCGCCGTTTAGGTTCAGCAGCACTCGACTTAGCTTATGTTGCTGCTGGTCGTTACGATGGTTATTTCGAACTTGGTTTGAAACCATGGGATATCGCAGCGGGTGAGCTAATCGTTAAAGAAGCTGGTGGTACAGTAGTTGATGCGCGCGGTGGTTCAAATTCAATGGAAAATGGTCAAGTCTTGGCTTGTTCTATGAAATTATTGAAACCATTGATGCAAGCAGTTGTCCCAGCTTGGGGTGCTGCTGCTAAATAAGCAGATCAAATTTATGAAAGCTCCCTAATAGGGAGCTTTTTTATCTCCAAAACATGATAAATTTGAATATTTGTACTTGAACGCATCAAAAAGCAATTAAACTTAATGACATTATAAAAAAATCTGTTATACTCCGCGCACGCACTAAATTTCGTTCATTACCTGAACATTTCTCTTCTATATTGTGTATGCGCGTCCGGTCCAAAGAGAGGACATTATTTCGCGCCCCACCCAATCGCTAAAAGCGATTCCTTCAGGTTCAGGCTGTAATCATGTGTGCGTTATACGCATCGTCGTTCTCGGATCGCCGCTGATTCTATATTTTCAGCGATTATTGCTGTACCGCTTTTTGCCGATGTCCATCAGACTTTATTTAATGGAGCACCCAATTTTCGGGTGAAAAACTCTATGAGCAAAACTTTTGCTGATTTTCCACTACACGAATCACTTCAACAAGCATTACAAGCATTAGGCTTTACATCGCCTACTCCTGTTCAGGAACAATCAATTCCTGCTGCTTTAGATGGTAAAGATCTTTTAGTATCAAGCCAAACAGGTTCTGGTAAAACTGCTGCATTCTTATTACCTACACTTCACGCTTTAGCGGGTAGTGAAGATACGTTGCTTTCTTTCAAAGAGCGTATGCGTGCTGTAACTGCACCTACAATTTTAGTACTTTGCCCAACACGTGAATTGGCTCAACAGGTCAGCCAAGATGCGATTGCATTTGTACGTCACATGAAAGGTGTTCGTATTGCTGCGATTATGGGTGGTATGCCTTTTGGTAAACAAATCCAACAATTAAAAGGTGCACAAGTTGTTGTGGCGACTCCAGGTCGTTTACTTGATCTTGTAAACCGTCGTCAAATCAAATTGGACAAAGTTAAATCATTAATCGTAGATGAAGCAGACCGTATGCTTGATCTTGGTTTCTCTGAAGATTTAGAGGCGATCAGTGATTTAGCGGGTAACCGTGATCAAACATTAATGTTCTCTGCGACGTTCGCACCACGTATTATTACGTTGGCAGAACGTATGATGAATGAGCCAGAACGTATTGCGATTGAAACTGGTCACACGACGAATACTGACATCACTCAGACTCTACATTGGACTGATGGTTTTGAGCACAAGAAAAAGCTTTTAACACATTGGTTGAATGAAGAAGATCTTGATCAAGCTGTTGTATTTGCTTCTACGCAAGAAGATACAGATATGCTTGCAGAAGAACTGTCTGAAGCTGGTCTTTCAGTTGTAGCACTTCATGGTGCAATGCCACAGACTGTACGTAACCGTCGTTTGCGCAGCATCCGTGAAGGTCGCGCAAAAATTTTAGTTGCAACTGATGTTGCAGCACGTGGTCTAGATGTACCAACAATTTCACACGTGATTAACTTTGGTCTTCCAATGAAGAACGAAGATTATGTACACCGTATTGGTCGTACAGGTCGTGCAGGTCGTACTGGTAAAGCAATCACATTAGCGACTTACCGTGAACGTGGTAAAATTCGTGCTTTAGAAGACTACTTAGATGCACGTCTAGAAGTTTCTGAAATTGAAGGTCTTGAGCCATCTCCACCTCCAGCACGCGGTAGTCGTGATGGCGCTGGTCGCGGTCGTGGCCGTGGTGGTGAAGGCCGTGGCCGTGGTGGTTTCGGTGGTGGTCGTCGTTTTGAAGGTGAATCAAACTTCAAACGTCGCGAAGGTAACCGTGATGGCGAACGCCGTTCGTTTGGTGAAGATCGTCCACGTCGCGAGTTCAACAACGACCGTCCACGTCGTGAGTTTAATGGCGAAGATCGTCCGCGTCGCGAGTTCAACAACGATCGTCCACGTCGTGAATTCAATGGTGAAGATCGTCCACGTCGCGAGTTTAACAATGACCGTCCACGTCGTGAGTTTAATGGCGAAGATCGTCCACGTCGCGATTTCGGTGACCGTCCGCAACGTTCATTTGATGATCGTCCAAAGCGTGATTTCGGTGATCGCCCTCGTTCTAACGATGACAATCGTGGTAACCGTGTAGATTATAAACCTCGTGAAAACAGTTTTGGTGACCGTCCAAAACGTGATTTCGGTGACCGTCCAGCACGTCGAGAAGGTGGTTTTGATCGTCCAAAACGTACATTTGGTGATGACCGCCCAAAGCGTGAATTCAATAGCGATCGCCCACGTCGTAAATTTAACGACTAATCGGTATAGCTAAATAAACCAGCCTTCGGGCTGGTTTTTTTATTGCTCATATCAAAAAATCTGTTAGAATAAAAGTGAATAATTTCACATTATTTATGGTAAATGTAAAATATGAATAATAAGATTATAATGATTGAGACGAAGCAAATGAATGTTGGTGCAATCATGATGTACGTGTTCTTTTTATTGGTATTACTTAATCTTGCCTATTACTTTTTTAGTATCACATTATAAATTTATAAAAAAGAATAATTTCAAATCATTGTTTCATAAATAAAACACATCTTTCTATAAGCAAAATTAATAAAAATGATCAATAATGCTACAATGTCCGCTTAACCTTGTATTTTATAAATAACATTTAAATTCAGTTATTTCAGAGTATAGTATGCAAGCTGAAAAATTGTAGGAACACGCTCAGCTATGAATAATCAAATACAAATCGATGAGCAAGCGTTGATCGAAGTAAAAAATTTAAGCTTTAATCGTGGTGATCGTGTTATTTACGACCAAGTCAATTTAAAGATTCGTAAGGGTCAAATTACTGCCATTATGGGGCCTTCAGGGACGGGGAAAACCACGCTTCTTAGACTCATTGGGGGGCAACTTGTACCTGATGCAGGCGAGGTCTTGTTGGATGGTAAAAATATTAGCCAAATGAGTCGTCAGGAATTGTTTAAAGCACGTGCTCGTATGGGGATGCTCTTTCAGAGTGGTGCGCTTTTCACTGATATGACTGTCTATGAAAATGTAGCTTTCCCTATCCGCGCCCATACTCAATTGCCTGAACATTTGATTGCAGAACTGGTCGCTTTAAAACTCGAATCTGTAGGATTACGTGGCGCTGAGCAAATGATGCCTTCTGAGCTTTCAGGGGGGATGAATCGCCGTGTGGCGTTAGCTCGTGCAATTGCACTAGATCCAGATTTGATTATGTACGATGAACCATTTGCTGGTCAGGATCCCATCGTAATGGGGGTTTTAACCCGATTGATTCGTTCTTTACGAGAAGCGTTAGACCTAACGACCATTATCGTGTCTCACGATGTTGCTGAAACATTATCGATCGCAGATTACATTTATGTGGTTGCGGAAGGTAAAGTACAAGGCGAGGGCACACCTGATCAGTTAAAGAATCATAGTTCGCCTTTCGTCCGTCAATTCTTAACAGGTTCGGTCGAAGGTCCTGTGGATTATCAATTTAGTCATCAAGCATATTTAAGTGATGAGGTGCGTACATGAATGCGATAGCCTCACTAGGTAGACGCGTTATAGAACGTGTTCAAGGTATTGGCGTTGCAGCCATTATGCTAGTTCAAATTTTATTTTCGATGCCGACTTGGATTGGAGTCAAACTCTTTATCTATCAAATGTATCGTGTTGGCGTATTATCATTGCTTATCATTGTGGTGTCAGGGCTGTTTATAGGTGCAGTCTTGGGTTTACAGATGTATAGCATTTTGGTCACTTTCGGCAGTGAAGCGATGCTTGGAGCAGCAGTTTCGTTGACCTTGTTGCGTGAACTTGCGCCAGTGGTTGCAGCCCTTCTTTTTGCGGGGCGTGCAGGATCTGCTTTAACCGCCGAAATTGGTTTGATGAAAGCGACTGAGCAATTGTCTAGTATGGAAATGATCGGTGTTGATCCACTTAAACGCATTATTTCACCACGTTTATGGGCGGGTATATTTAGTTTGCCTATGCTTGCCGTAATTTTTGCTGCTGTGGGGATCATGGGCGGAAAAATGGTCGGTGTGGATTTTTTAGGTGCTGATGAAGGTTCGTATTGGAGTGGTATGGAAAGTGCCGTTCAATTTTATAAAGATGTCTTTAATGGCACGATCATCAAAAGCTTTGTATTTGCTTTAATCTGTACGTGGATTGCCGTATATCAGGGGTATTCATGCGAGCCTACATCAGAAGGCATTGCGACAGCAACAACAAGAACGGTAGTGTATTCATCACTATGTGTTTTAGGATTTGATTTTGTTTTGACTGCGGTCATGTTTGGAGGTGTGTAATGAAATCACGTACGAGTGAGCTCGCAGTTGGAATATTCGTGATTCTATTTGGTTGTGCATTATTTTTCTTGGCAATGAAAGTAAGTGGCTTAGCTGGGACAAATTTAAAAGATAGTTATAGCATGACGGCAACTTTTGATAACGTGAATGGTATTAAACCACGTGCTAAAGTTGCACTAAGCGGAGTAAAAGTAGGTGAAGTTGAGTCAATCACATTAGATCCGTTAACACGTCTTGCAACAGTGAAAATTAATTTAGATGGTGAGCTGACATCTTTCAATGATGAACAACTTAAAACTGTGCAAGAAGGTGCTTTAGAAGAGTTGCGTTATAGCAGTGACTATGAAGCTGCTACGCCATCGCAACAAAAAGAAATGGAAAAGCAACTGATCGCTAACATGAACTCCATCACCAATATTGATGAAGATGCTTACATTATGGTAGCGACAAATGGCTTACTGGGCGAGAAGTATCTCAAAATTGTTCCAGGTGGTGGTTTAAATTATTTAAAACGTGGTGATCAAATTGGCAACACACAAAGCACAATGGAAATTGAAGACTTAGTGTCTAAATTTGTGACTGGTGGTGCTGGTGATTCAGCTGCGAAAAAAGATTCAAATGGTTCATCAGATGCAGAAACTGTAGAATTCACAGATGAAACTGCTTCTTTTGTTGAATGATTAAATAGAGGAAAAATAAATGAATACGTTCGTAAAGCAAACACTGACTGTTAGCGTTTTATCGACGATGATTGCGAGTACAGCATTTGCTGCACCTACGGAGACTCCTCCTGCATTTATCAAAAAAGTAGCTGATGGCTTAATTTCACGTTTAAAAGCAGACCAAGCTAAGTTACAAAATAACCCTGCTGCGGTACGCGCAATTGTTCGTCAAAATTTAGATCCATATATTGATTCGCAATCATTTACTCGTATCGTGATGGGAACTTATGCGACGAATCAATATAGTAATGCTGCTCAACGCGCACAGTTTGAGAAGAACTTCCGTGAAACATTGATTGAAAACTATGGCAGTGCTTTCTCTAAGTTTTCTAATCAGACATATACAATTCGTCCGTATAAAGCATCTAACACTAAAAACCCTGTTGTAACGATTGATTTTATTAACAAGGGTGAGAAGATCCCTGTATCGTTCCAATTGGCTGATAAAGGTGATCAGTGGAAGATTCGCAATATCAACGTTTCTGGAATTGACTTAGGTTTGCAATTCCGTAATCAGTTTGCTGCTACTGTGAAGCGTAATGGTGGCGATATCAATAAAGCAATTGCAAACTTCAAGCCTGATGCTGAAGCTGCAGTTGAGAAAAAATAACAGAGAACAATTGTGATTTCACTCAAAGATCAAGAAATTATGGTTTCTGGAAAAATTAGCTTCGACAATGCTGAACAGTATTATCAACAAGGTTTAATGTTGATTCAGCAGGCAAAGCAGTTTCCACTTACTGTAAATTTATCAGGTCTTGAACATGGTAGTACTCTGGCGCTAGCTGTTTTAGTGCGTTTATTGCGTCAAGCACCTGGAACATCGAGTTTACATTTTAAATCTGTGCCAGAAAAAATGATGAAAATCATTCAATCTTGCCATTTAGAAAATGATTTAAAATTGATTTGATTGAAAAATAAAAAAGCACCTTAGTGTGCTTTTTTATCGCTTTAAAATAGTAATTTACTCAACAGAAGGTACTTCATACGTTGTTTAAAAAACGCGACATCAAAGCGTACTCAAATCCATTTTTTCCATCTAAAATAAATCAGTGGTCCAAATAAGAACACTAGGATAATCAAACTGACAACAACAAAGCTCGTCGTTCCTTGAGCAAAGGGCAGTACATCAGTGTTCATACCATAAATACTGGCCACCAACATCGGGGGAGCAAGCATGCTAGGTAAAATCGAGAATCGACGAATCGTATCATTCTGTTCAGTATTAATGAAACCCGAAGTGGTATCCAATAGGAATCGAACCTTCTGGAACAAGAATGCATCATGTTCTACTAATGAGCGAACATCCTCACTGAGTTCTCGAATATCAGCATCATAAATATGACTGCCTAAGGCACGGGGTCTTGCTAAGAAGGTCAGAACGCGGCGTAAGTCAATTAAACAGAGTTGCGCTTTACCCAACATATCTTCTTTTTGAGCAAGACGGGTAATCATATCATCGAGATCAAGAATTTGCTCACGGTGGCGAACATTCAATACTTCTGTAGAGTAGAGTTCTAGATCCTTGTGGATATCTTCTAAGATATCCGCAAGCTCATCGAGTTTAGCTTCGAGTAAACCCAAAAGTATCCAAGTCGGATCTTTATAGTCAATGTCGTAATCATTACGGCGAGCACGTGCTCGAAAGGCACGGAAAGCAACGAGCTTTTCACCACGTAAAGTAAATAGTCGATCTTTATGTAAAATAAATGCAACGGTTTGAACCGTTCCTAGCATATTGGATGACTCTTCAGGGTCACCATCGACTTGGTAGTTTTTATTTTTCGTTAAAAAATACGTACTGATATGTAAAATGCCATCATCATCACGGTAGAATCGTGCAGATGAAGAAATATCTTCTAATGATTTTAGTGTTGGAAGATTTTGTTTATAGGTATCTAAAACCCATTCTTGCTCATCTTGAGAGGGTGCAATTAAATCGATCCAAACCAATTCAGGGTGTAAATCAAACCCACCATTGATCGTTGCATCTTCTAGACTACCGCGCTCTGTGGCATAAAAGGCTTCAAGCATTTTATCTTTTCTCCCTTGCGCAGTTTGTGTGTGAACGATGGGTGTATTTTAGACAAGGATGCCATGAAAAAAAACCAATTCCATCATTAATTGGGTTAAAAAACACAGAACATATCATTTTAATTGTTGTTATAAAAACTTAAGGCTAATTTTAAATGAATTCTATTGCAATATTTTGTGGTTCAACATTAGGTTCCGATCCTGTTTATGCTGATGCAGCAAAGAAAACAGGGAAATATTTAGCGCAACAAGGCAAGACCTTGGTGTATGGTGGCGGTCGTTCAGGATTAATGGGTATTGTTGCGGATAGTGCATTAGAGGCTGGTGGAAAGGTCATTGGCGTGATTCCACAAGGATTGGTGGATCGTGAATTAGCACATCCAAATTTGACTGAACTTCACGTTGTTACCAGTATGCATGAGCGTAAAACGCTGATGGCAGATTTGTCGGATGGTTTTATTGCCTTACCGGGTGGTGCAGGAACAATTGAAGAAATTTTTGAACAATGGACATGGGCGCAACTCGGTATTCATCTTAAACCCTGCGCATTTTTAAACATCAACGGGTTTTATGATGGTTTATTAAAATTCATTCAACATACGACAGATCAAGAGTTTACTCGAGCTCGTTTTACCAATGCATTAATCAATTCAACTTCAATCGAGGATATTGTGTCAAAATTCGAGTCTTATCAGGCACCACTACCGAAATGGGGTGTCCAAGATCGAGAAGATTTGGTGAAACTAGATACATGAGCAAAATCATTACTGTCGCAGCAGCGATTATTTCCAATGAGGATCAGCAGTTGTTGTTGGTTCGAAAAAAGAATACCCAGTTTTTCATGCAGGTTGGTGGGAAGTTAGAGGAGAATGAGCCTTCTGAGGACACGATTCTGCGAGAAATTAAAGAAGAAATTGGCGCTGAGGCAGTAATAGATCAATATATAGGTCGTTTTGAAACCAAAGCTGCAAATGAAGCGGATCATCAGTTGATTAGTTATCTCTATCGAGTTCAGCTTAAACAAGAGCCTCACATTCATGCAGAAATTGCTGAAATGAAATGGATCGATTTAGATGATGATGCTACGCCTTTAGCACCGTTAACCCGAGAAATCGTGATTCCTTGGTGTAGGCAGCATTTTAATGCCGATTAAAGCTTAAAGTGACTGTGTCAATATTCTGCGGCTGCAATGCATGCGATCTGAATGTTCTGACAGCCGAGTTTTTCTAGTGCATTGGCCAACGCATTGACTGAACTCCCTGTGGTCACGACATCGTCAATAATCAGGATATTTCTAAACTTTCCTTTTTCTGAACGTATAGGTTTGAATTGAGATTGAATATCCTCGATTCTTTCTACACGTGTTAAGCCTTTCTGTGAGTGTTGTGCTGAACGTTCAATTGGCTGCCAAATGGGTATTTGCAGTTTTTTGGAAAGAACTTTTCCGATGACCATCATTTGATTATAACCACGCTCTTTCAAGCGCTCGTTTGAAATAGGCATAGGTACAATCGCTTGAAAACGTTTCAGTTTAAGTTCTAGCAATGTGTGTGCTAGAAAAGTTTGATAATGAAGTTGTTGTTCATATTTGAATAAGTGAATAATGCGATCTATAGGAAAGCTATAGTCGAAACAAGCATAAATATTTCTTTCATGTCGATGAATGAGTGAAGGGCTTTTCCATGGGAGCATTGTCCAACAGTCATCACATAGTCTGTGGGTTTGAGTTGAGGAGAATCCACATAATTGGCAAGCGCGTCGTGATAATAATGTGTGATAGAGGTTATGAATAGGGCTCAGCATCATGGCTCAAGTTATTTTTATTGTGAGTACCTATGATTATAACTGAGCTCGTTGATTAAGGAACATATTAAACATACGCATATCTAGGTGCTTCTGGTAACCATCGTTTAAGAAGAGCATCCGCTTGATGTGGGTAATCTTTTAAAATTTGAGTCGCGACATAGTGCGCTTGAGTTAACAGATGGTCATCACGTTCCAATTTAGCCACGCGAAAACCCATGTCTCCAGTTTGTTTCGTTCCTAACAGTTCGCCTGGGCCACGGATTTCCAAATCTTTTTCTGCTATTAAAAAGCCATCATTGGTTTCACGCATAATGCGTAAACGCTCTTGTCCATTCTGCGATAAAGGACTTTTATACAATAATGCGCAAAAACTTGCTTTAGCACCTCGACCCACACGCCCCCTTAATTGATGTAGTTGAGATAGACCCAGTCGCTCCGCATTTTCAATGACCATGATGGATGCATTTGGTACATCCACTCCAACTTCGATCACAGTTGTTGCGATCAGTAGTTGTAATTGATTGTCTTTGAACTGTTGCATGACGGCTTGTTTTTCATCAGCTTTCATTTTGCCATGAACCAAACCAATATTGAGGTGCGGAAAGCATTCTTTAATCTCCTGATAAGTCGCTTCAGCAGCTTGGGCATCTAACGTCTCTGATTGTTCCACTAATGTACAGACCCAATAAGCCTGCTTACCTTCAGCGCAGTTTGTCGCAATACGCTGCAGGACCTCTTCACGACGATCGAGTGGAATAGTGACTGTTTGGATTGGGGTACGCCCTGGGGGTAACTCATCAATCACAGAAGTATCTAAATCGCCGTACGCTGACATTGCTAATGTACGTGGGATAGGCGTGGCGGTCATTACTAACTGATGTGGTGTCGTATCCTGTGCCCCTTTATTTCGTAATGCTAGACGCTGGTCAACTCCAAACCGATGCTGTTCATCAATGATGACAAGACCCAATTTACGAAACTGGACGTTATCCTGAAATAGTGCATGAGTACCGACGACCAATTGGGCAGAACCTTCTCTAATCTGCTGTTCTGCAGCAGCGCGTGCTTTCCCTTTTTGTTTGCCTGATAACCAAGAAACTTGGATGCCGAGTGGTTCGAACCATTTTTTAAAATTTAAATAATGTTGTTCTGCGAGGATTTCAGTCGGTGCCATAAGGGCAACTTGCCATCCCTCTTCGAGTGGATGACATGCCGCAATGCCTGCTACTAAGGTTTTGCCTGCGCCTACATCACCTTGCACCAGTCTGAGCATCGGTTTGTTTTGTTTAAGATCTTTCACAATTTCATTTGAAACACGTTTTTGAGCATTCGTCATTTCAAAGGGAAGTGTGGAGAGAAGTTGTTTGGCAAATGTTCGACTGGCTGAAAATGCAGGTGCGGAGATCTGTTGAATGTATGCACGACGAGTCAACAAACTAATTTGATGACTGACTAATTCTTCAAAGATGAGACGTTGCTGCGCAGGATGCTGCCCTCCAGCCAGTTGCAACATATTGGCATCGGTGGGAGGGTGATGAATATATTCTAGTGCTTCTTTTAAAGCATACCCATTGGTAAATTTTGCAGGAATCAGTTCTGGTAAATCATGGGCATGTTGTGCTAAAGCTTGTTTAATATATTCGCGCAGTTTAGGTTGAGTGAGTCCTTCCGTTGATGGGTAAATTGCGGTTAGCTGCGTTTTTGGAAGTGGTGTATGTTCAGTAATCAATTGAATTTCTGGGTGATACATTTCTAGGCCACGAGCGCCTACTCGGACTTCACCAAACACTCTTAAACGATTTCCAGGCTTTGCGCGATCCATCAATGCTTTATAAATATGATAAAAACGTAAGGTGACTTTTCCAAAATCATCTTGTATTAATATTGCCATGGATTTGCGTTTACCAGGCGGCATATCCATTGATGCGACAGTGCCTTCAAGTAAATAGCTTCGACCTACTTGAAGTTGATTCATGGGCACAATAGTACTGCGATCTTCATAATCTCGAGGCAGATGAAACAAAAGATCATCCGTATTCCAGATATTTAATTTTTCGAGTAAAGCGGCAGCGGCGTTTCCTACACCTTGCAACTGATGGACTGCAGTCATGTCCCCTCAACTTTGCTTAAATTGAATTTATAACACTAGAGAATAGGTCTTACATGCATATTCTATTTATCGGTTATGGTAAAACATCCCAACATGTTGCTAAACAATTATTTCAACAAGGACATCAAATTACCACAGTCAGTTTAAGCAGGAAAGATCAAGCAGGTGCTATGCATCTTCAACAAGATATACACCAACTTGATTTATCGACATTGTCGCCTATTGATGCAGTATACGTGTTGATTGCACCCAAAGACCCATCACTAAACGGGTATAAAGCAGCTTTCATAGATGCGATTCCACATATGAGAAATCAGCTTGCATTGCATCCTATCCAAAAGATTATTGTTGTCTCATCGACACGCGTTTACGGACAAGATCAAGGGGAGGAGATTGATGATCAAACAGAGATCAATCCGAAAGATGAGAAAGCATTAGTGTTAGCCACAATGGAGAAACTTTGGCAAGAAGCCTTCCCACAGCAATGTATCATTGTGAGACCCACTGGTATTTATGGCGTATCCGTGAAGAGAATGATGCAGCTTGCTCAAAATACAATGACCTATCCCAATGTGCATTGGTCGAATCGAATTCATATCGAAGATTTAGCGGGTTTTCTTGTCCATTTACTTCACGTGGAACATCCAGAAAAAACTTATATTTGTAGTAATAATCAACCTATTCCATTACATGAAATTATTCTGTGGTTCCAAAAGCAGTTAAACATCCCTCCATTAAAATTGTTGAGTGAGGCACAGCGTGGAAAGAAAATTTATGCCTCTCGAATGTTAAGCACTGGTTTTAAATTGAGACATGATCAATTTTTTAAGGATTATCGAGATCTCATTTAGACATAAAAAAAACCCTCGCTGGGGAGGGTTTTAAATACTATTTTTTCTTGCGTTTTAAGCGTTTTTTGGCTTGTTGATCAGCAACTGCATCCAAAGCTTCTTTGAGCTCTTCATCGTTAAATGAAGTGATATGTTGCAACATTTGTAAGGTTACATCATCTAGTACCAAGTTGGCATATTGAGCAACCTCTTTAAATTGTGCATCAAAGACTATTGCGCCTTCTTCGTTATTACTGATATAGCCTTGTTGAGTCAGAACTTTGATAAAACTTTGGAAGAGCGCTTTATCAAAGAATTCAGGTGAGTTGAACTCATAAAGTACAGATAAACGCTGACCTAATAGATGGCTTAAATCTTCGACCTGCTTGGTCGTAATATTTCCAGAGCCACGTTGAGTAATTAGGGCAAGTGTCATGTAGTAGCGTTCAATACTTTGCTTCACTGGAGCAGCAAGCACGACTAACTGATTGTGTTGTTCAGAGTTAGGTGCAGGGCTACATAAATTTCCATGTTCATCAATCGTAATCAACTGTGCTTCTACCAGACCCTGAACATAGTTACAGATCTGTTCTTTAAGCTCATCCGTATTCCACTTAAGGAAAAGTTCAGCTTTCAAGAATGGATAAAGTGTACGAATGACATTAATCAAATCGCCCTGTGAAATTTTACCATTGTGCTCGACCATCGCAGCAATCAGTGATGGCAAGACATAAGCATGCAAAATATTATTGCGGAAATATGTCAGTAATACTGCTTGACCATCTTCAATCGCAATGATGTCGCCAAGGACATGTTTTACACGCTTAATCAACTTGAGTTTTAAACCATAAGCAATGATTTCTTTACCAGACAGTGGTGTGATTTGAACTCGATGATCATAAGGTAAAGCTGTTAGAAGATTGCGATAGGTATCTAACTGTTTAATACAAATCTCTTCATCAAGCGTGTGCTTGGAAGTCGATAGAAGAATAAGTGACAATAACGAAACTGGGTTGATAACAGCAGCACGGTTAATATTTTCAAGAATTGCATTTGCTGAGGTGTTGACTGCATCAGAAACTTCTTGAGGAATCGGGTCATCATTCTTCTCAATTTTGATATGTTCAGCACCATGCTGTTTCAAAATCTCATCAAGGAAGACGGGTTCACCAAAGTTTACGTGTACTTTACCGAAGATGCGTTCAATCTTTCTTAAGGTTTGTAAAATACCAAAGATAGATTCGGCCTCTTTAGGCTTACCATTCATTTCACCGACGTAAGTTGCACCTTCCATCAGGCGTTCATAACCAAAATAGGTCGGGACAAATACAATAGGTTTAGCACGACCACGCAAATGACTATGCACAGTCATTGCCAACATACCTGTTTTCGGCGGTAATAAACGTCCAGTACGTGAACGTCCACCTTCAATAAAGTATTCTAATGGCGTGTTGCGCGATAGGATACTGTATAAATATTCTTTGAATACAGTGGTGTATAACGCATTTCCACGGAAGGTTCGACGTATAAAGAATGCACCGCCACCACGTAAAAGCTGTCCAACGAATGGCATATTCAGGTTATCACCTGCAGCAATGTACGGTACCATCATCCCACGCTTATAAATCACATAAGAGAGTAATAGGTAGTCAATATGGCTACGATGACAAGGTGTATAAATAATTTCGTAGTCTTTCGCTAATTCACGAACTGTATTGAAATTATGTACTTCTACGCCGTCATAGAGTTGAGTCCAAAGACGCGTCAGGGCTTGTTCTGCAAAACGTACGGTTGCATGAGAATAGTCTGATGCAATTTCATTCACGTAGCCGATCGCACGGCGCTCAGCTTCAATCAAACTGATTTTAGAGCGAATACTTTCTTTGCGAATTCCGTCCTGAACATCTTGAGATTTAATCAATGATTGCATCACGTTTCGACGATCTGACAAATCTGGACCTAATACAACTTCACGCTGACGATCTAGATAATCATTGAGTTGATTGACGATATATGTTGCAGGAGACAAGTTTGGATGTGTTACACGTGCGTAATCTACCAATTCGCGCAGTGATTTTGGTTCATGAAATTCAAGAAAAGATTGGCGACCATGTAAACCAATATTCATCAGTTGTTTAACAGTACTTGGCGTTGCCCAAGTGTCCGTAAATAGCAATTTAAATAATGAATCTTCTTTGTCCGGTGAGCGGCCCCACAATACAGTCACAGGTACAAGTTCAATGTCAGTATCTGGATGCTTATCCAATATCTCGATCAATCTGAGGAGACGAGGTGGAAATGCATGGGGTGGCGGATTAAGTAAGTTTGTTTCATCTTGGTGTTGTAAAAATAATACAGCAGCTTTCTCTTTATGGTCCCCGATCATGAGTGGGTCAAGTGCTGGCGCGAGATTTAATCGACGAGTTTCGCCGTCAACCACTAACGCATTACTACGCGAGTAATTTTGTAATACATAGCACACCACTTTTTTGTGAGTCGTGTTATTTTCAGTGGGTGGTGTTGAAGGTTGGGTTTCAGTAGGAACCTCTCCAAGAACATGCGGTGTTACTACGAGGTCAAGCAACTTACTGGAAAGTCGACGATACATTTGACCAAAGCCATTCTTGGACATACATACTCCTAGCCAAAGACGAATTTCGCATGACGCGAATGAAGGCAATTATTTTCTTAAATCTGTGATCAAAACAATATGTCATTTTCTAACAAAATGCACAGAATTTGGATGAATTTTCGTTAATAATCGTATTTTTAGCCAAAATATCAAATTTGTTTTATGACAATATAGTCAAGCAAAGTTTAGTTGTTTACTCGGAAATTATGGCAATATAGAGATTGAGTCATTAAATTGGAAAATCTGTTTAAATTCAACAGGCCCAATTTAATGTCGTAGCAATGAAATATATAGGTCCGATATGAATCAGCTCACGCAAGAACTCGTAGATTTACTCACGCTAGAAAGACTTGAAGAAAACATTTTTAGAGGCAAAAGCCAAAATTTGGTTGGCAAACGTGTCTTTGGTGGGCAAGTTCTAGGTCAAGCGTTACGTGCTGCTTCATATACAACTGATCGCCCTGCACACTCATTGCATGCATATTTCTTATTTGGTGGAGATGTTAATGCACCCATTATTTATGAGGTAGATCGAATCCGAGATGGGCGTAGTTTTGTGAGTCGCCAAGTTCGTGCGATTCAACATGGCAAGACGATATTCATGTGTATGGTATCTTTTGCAGACCAAGAAGAGGGTCTCAATTATCAAGTTGCTGAACCCGAATACCCGCCAGTAGATGGGTTAAAATCTGAAGCTGAACTCAAGAAAATGATTGTGGATTTTGTACCAGAGAATGTGCGTGCCAGCTTTATGCGTGATCGTCATGTTGAAATTAAGCCTGTAATGCCAGTGAATCCATTCCAACCACAACCTGAGGCGCCGTCTTACGCGCACTATATTCGTACACATGATCGTTTGGCTGATGATGTAGATGAAAACGCATTACATCAGGCGATCGCTGCTTTTTATTCAGACTTTACTTTGATGACAACCGCGCTACGACCACATGGACTCAGTTATATTTCACCGAGTTTACAGTGTGCCAGCATTGACCATACCATGTACTTTCATAAACCATTTCGTGTAGATGATTGGATGCTCTATGACATGGAGGCAACGATTAGTGCAAGTTCTAGAGGATTGAACTTTGGACGAATGTGGCAAAATGGACAATTGGTCTGTAGTACAGTACAAGAAGGTCTAATTAGAATTCGTGAAATCGAAACGCAATAAGATAATTGATCTATGCTTCAAGCCAAATCTTCAGATTTGGCTTTTTTTACTTCATATTTGTATTTATAAATTATTCGTTTCGGTTGCAAAGCTAACAAGAAAAAATGATCGATTCTTGAAGTCGCTCATGGCATAGTGCGACTAATAAATCAAAATGAAAAGCACAGGACATGAGTCTAAATACGCAAATTTTAATTGCTGCAATTTTAGGTGTGGCTTTTGGCATCTTGTTAAATGTATTCCCTGATACAGCATTTTTTAACGGAAGTTTATATGGCTTAGGGATTGCCAGTAGTATCTTTATCGGCCTACTTAAACTCTTACTGATTCCTCTAATCTTTAGTTCTATTGTTGTCGGAGTTTCCAATCTACAGACTGGCGGACAACTTGGTAGAACTTGGAAAATCACCCTCGCTTGTTGTGTAACAACCACAACGTTGGCACTGATTTTGGGGCTTGCGTGTGCGCATCTTTTCGAGGTCGGGAAGGGTGTAGACATCACTATTTTTCAAGAGACTATGAATCAGCATCAGACGCCTGATACTTTGACTCCTTCGAGTTTTTTTACCAACTTTATCCAAAATACACTAATAAACCCGTTTAAAGCATTTGCTGAAGGTAATGTGTTAGCCGTTGTCGTTTTTGCACTTTTAATTGGGGTGTCTCTCGTTAAAGGTGGTGAAAAATTTAAAACAGTGAAAGCGTTGAGTCAGCAATTTTTTGAAATCATGATGTTGATGATTGGTTGGGTGATGAAGCTAGCACCAATAGGGATTTTTGCGTTGCTGGCAAAGTTAATCGCGACGGAGGACCTATCCGTTCTGAGTCGATTAGCAGAATTTGCAGCTGTAGTCACGGGAACGACCATCTTTCATGGCCTTGTTGTTTTGCCTTTGTTGCTCTGGGTTTTTGGAAGAATGAATCCAATTACATTTTTTAAGGGAACACGAGCAGCCTTGATTACGGCGTTTGCTACCAGCTCAAGTTCCGCAACCATGCCGCTATCAATGAAGTGTGCTCAGGAAAATTTAGGAGTAAGACCTCAGACTGCAGGATTTGTGATCCCTCTCGGGACACAGTTGAATATGGATGGGACGGCATTGTATGAGGCTGCGGCGGCGCTGTTTATTGCGAATTTAATGGGGCTTGACTTAACGTTAGGACAACAATTGATTGTGTGTGCGACAGCAATGATTGCATCTTTAGGGGCACCAGGTATACCTAGCGCAGGTATGGTTACCATGATTATGGTTTTACAATCAGTTGGACTTCCAGCAGAAGCAATCGCGATATTATTGCCGATTGACCGTTTGTTAGATACCGTTAGAACAGTGGTGAATGTGCAGGGGGATATGATGATTAGTGTTGTTGTAGATCGTTACACGAATCCTGATCATGAACCTATTGAAAAAAATACAGCTTAAAAGATTAGATCAGATATAAAAAAAGCAGGGATCACCCTGCTTTTTTATTGAATACATTATGCAACTTTCAGTGCTGCGCGCTCCGCTGCTGGTGACTGATTTAGATAGTTGATCGCATCTTCAGTTTTTGCTTCATGAACAGGGTCATACCAAGGCATTAAATAGCCGAGTTGTTGAGAAACAAGCCAGAATGGGTGAGGGAGTAAACCATTATCTTTTTGGGCAATTCGTGCCCATTCACGCCAAATCCAAGGTTTGTAAACAGCTGGTTTAATTGATTTAAAGCGAGGGTCTTGACCCATAATATGAGCAGCACCATCAACCCATAAACCTAATACAGCAGCAATCACAACTACACTTTGATAATAGCGAGAAATATAACCACCGCCGAGATGACGATATAAGTCAAATGCAACGGTACGGTGTTCAATTTCCTCAGCACCATGCCATTTTACGAGATCGAGCATATTGGCATCAGCGCCTAATTCTCCCCATTTTTTGTTGTACAAGGCATATTTGCCGAGGACACAAGTCATATGTTCAACGGTAGCGATAATACCCAATCTGAATAAATCCCACTGATGATCTAGGGATTTTGGGACGTTTAGACCTAAAGGTTTATCTGCTAAAAGTTTTCCAAAAAGAAAGTCCATGATATCGAGGTTACGTTGAATATCGATATGACGTGCGCTGAGATATTCTTTATTCGCTGAATTATGTGCTTGAGCGTGCATCGCTTCTTGGCGAATAAAAGCTTTCACATCTTCTGCAAGTTTTTCATCAGTAATTTTGGGCAAAACTTTGTTGTACAGACGACAAAACCAAAATTCGCCTGCTGGTAAGATGTTATTAATTTCATTGATAAAATAACTAACGAAAGGCTGATTTGGAACCCAATCTACTGGTGTATCCGCCCACTCAAATTTAACTTTACGAGGTTTGATGTGATACTCAATAGAAGATCCAATCTTACTATTTCTTAATCGAGACAATAATTTCATCACACTTTCCTGAATTTTTGTTGTGATTATCATTTTTCAGTATAAAAAAATGCCCTCAAATAACCTTAGCATTTGAGGACATTGATGTATCAATTAGTGAATGTAATGATTTAACCATTCGGTAGGGTAGATACTATTCGGCTTTGTTGGATTCTAGTTCAGTTGTTTCGCTTGGTGATTCATCATCTTGTTGAATATCATGATCAAAATCTTCATCGATGTCTGATTCACTTACTTCAGGAATTGCACTTAGATCAAATCCGTTAGGCTGCTCAAGCGTAAAATTTAAACGACCAGCAATAACGCTTGCGAGTTCTTCAAGACCTTGCTTATTGAGGGATGAGAACAATTGGATAGAGAAGTTAAGCTTCATTTTCTTTAATTGAGCTTTGACTTCTTGCAATGCTTTGGAAGCTGGACCACGATTTAACTTATCTGATTTTGTTAATAAAACATGGACAAATAATTTACGTGAATATGCCCATTCTAACATCATGACATCGAAATGTTGTAAAGGGTGTCGTATGTCCATTAACAATACAAGCCCTTGTAAACTTTCACGATGAATGAGGTAGTTTTCAAGCTCTTTTTGCCAAACGATTTTCATGCTTTCAGGTACAGCAGCATAGCCATATCCAGGAAGGTCAACTAATCTTTGTTCGGCATTGCCCATGCTAAAAAAGTTAATCATTTGTGTGCGACCAGGTTTTTTAGACGCACGTGCAAGTTGTTTTTGATTAGTTAATGCATTAATCGCACTCGATTTACCAGCATTCGAACGACCTGCAAAAGCAATCTCATAACCTGTGTCTTCTACACATAAATTCAGTTTTGGTGCACTCATTAAGAATTCGGCTTTGCGCAACCAGTTGAGCGCTTGAACCGAATATTCAGTAATCGCTGGATCGGCTTTTTTCTCATAGCTGATCTTTTGCTTTGGGGCATTTGACGCCTTACTGTTTTTCGACTTTCCTCTGCTGTGATGCATAGCTCAACTTCAATAACTCAATTTACAATCAGCTATTATAAAGGAAGTCGCGCATGCAAGCGAATACTCAATCGAATTGAGTCGATCTATGGTGTAACTTGAATGAACGGAATGGGCGAATCTGAATTTAATTTTATACCTGAGGTGGGTATAACATCTTTTAATTGAAATTGATCTAAATGCTGATAAAACTGTTTGACTGCATGATCTAAAATGCCTTTTAAGCCACAGTCACTTCTTAATACGCATGGTGGGTTATGACACTCTACAATTTGCTGATCGCCTTGAAGTGTTCTCACTAAAGTCCCTAATGAGATATTCAGAGTTTGAGGGGCTAGACGTATACCGCCACCTTTGCCTCGAGTGGTCATTAGCCAATTTTTTTTTGCCATAAAGTGAACGATTTTCATGGCGTGGTTTTCTGAGACCTGCAATTGGTTTGCCAGCTCTGCAATGGTATAAGGCAAGTCGCGAGGTTGTGCGACATACATCAATATACGCAGGGCATAGTCGGTAAATTTATTCAGTTGCATAGATCATCATAAAAGACAGCTTATTCCTATCTTAACATTGAAAGCCCCGCGAACGGAGCTTTCAGTGATCTCTTAATATCTTATTTCGGTTGAAGATTTAGATGAATCAATTTTTTAGTGGCGCAGATACCTCAACAACATCACCTACTTGATAGTGGTTTAATAAGATATTTGCCACAGAATATTCAGTTGCTTCATCTACCGCTTTTACTGTGATTTGATACTGGTCAGCTTGTGCAGCATCAAAGCTAAATTGTTGTGGTTGGCGCATCTCTTGCCCTGGTACTTGGACTCGTACCGAAATATATTCACCTGCTTCAGCCGTCGCAATGGTGTGACCGTCTTTGGCAGCTAAAGTTAAGGTTTTGGTGTTAGCTCCAGCTTCAATCGCTGTAATTTTAAATTCACGCCAGCCAGCCCAACCGCCATTTTGTGCAGTCAAAGCTTCATATTTTGATTTTTCGACACCAATTAAAATGTCTGCCAATTGCATATACGCGGCTTTCCAAGCAGCAATCAGATCAGAGTCCATTGGCACATCTAATACTTCGCTGATTGAATGCAGAAGGTTTTTACCCACAATCGAGTATTGATCCGCTTGAATGTCTAAACTTACGTGTTTAGTGGTAATTCGCTCAATCGCTTTTGCCAAAACTGTAGGATTTTCAATATTTTCAGCATATGCCAAAACAGCAGCAGCTAAAGCACGTGGCTGACGACCAGTACTTTGATGATCCATGTTAAATGTATTTTTTAACTCGGGGTTGTTGTTCAACATGCGATTATAGAAATAAGTCGTAAGGGCAACACCATTCTCACGCAGAACGGGAACAGTCGCTTTTACAAGTTCAATATGTTGTGGCGTCATGAGCTTCAACTTTAGTTTTATTAAAAGATATATTTAAAATACATCTTTTAGGGTCGAGCTGCAATATGACTTGCATAGAAAACCTTAAAATAATTATGGGATATTAAAATATCCCATAATGAAGTTAAAAATGATGCGTAAAGGGAGGGCTATTTTTTTCCAAATAATGAGCCCAGTAGACCGCGTACGATTTTTTGTCCAGTGCTTCCGCCGAGGCTTCGTGCAGCACTTTTAGCAAACGTACCGACAATATCTTGGGTGAGTTTCTCGCGTTGTTTGGCTGCACGTTCTGCTTCTTTTTGTTGTTCACGGGCAAGGCGTTCTTGTTCTTTGGCTTGCTTTTTTACGAAAGCTTCTTGCTCTTTAGCAATTTGCTTCGCGTAGGCCTCTTGTTCCTTAGCTTGTTGTTTTGCTAATGCTTCTTGTTCGGCTTGTTGTTGACGCTGAACTACTTTGTTTTGCAGCATTTCAAAAGCACTTTCTCGATCAAGTACTTGCTCATAAACACCTGCAACCACACTGTTTGTCATGAGCGTCTTGCGCTCTTCAAGCGTGATGGGTGTAAAAGATGAATATGGGGGCATGACCCAGCCGCGTTCAACCATTTGTGGCGTGCCTTTCTCATCTAGACAGCTAATCAGCGCTTCACCAACTGCCAACTCTGTAATGGCGTCCTGTACTTTGAATGCAGGATTGGGTCTAAAAGTATCAGCTGCAGTTTTTACTGCTTTTTGATCTTTTGGTGTGAAGGCACGAAGTGCATGCTGAACACGGTTACCCAGTTGTCCTAAAACACTTTCAGGTAAATCGAGTGGATTTTGGGTGACAAAATAAATACCTACTCCCTTAGAGCGGATTAAGCGTACCACTTGTTCGATCTTTTCTTGCAAACCAGAGCTGGCATTGTCAAACAGTAAATGAGCTTCATCGAAGAAAAATACCAATTTCGGTTTATCCATATCACCGACTTCAGGTAATTGTTCAAACAGTTCGGAAAGCATCCACAGTAAGAAAGTCGCATAAAGCTTTGGTGTGTTCATTAATTTATCGGCAGCGAGCAAATTAATATTGCCGTGACCTTGTGCATCGGTTTGGATAAAATCCATGAGGTCTAATGCAGGCTCACCAAAAAATTGATCACCGCCTTGATCGGACAGTGCTAGCAAATTACGTTGGATTGCACCCAAGCTGGCAAGAGAAAGATTGCCGTATTCTGCTTTAAAGTCAGCTGCATGCTCAGTCACATAAGTGATCATCGCCTTGAGGTCTTTAAAGTCGATCAGTAATAAACCTTGATCATCCGCGATGCGGAAAATCGCAGAAAGCACACCTTCTTGGGTGTCATTCAAATTTAGCATTCGGGCTAAAAGCAATGGACCAATTTCTGATACTGTAGTCCGAATCGGGTGACCTTGTTCGCCAAATAAATCCCAAAAGACCACAGGTGATGCGCTAAATGGGATTGATTCAATATTGAGGCTCTTGATGCGTTCATCAAATTTTGAATTGCTTTCACCTGCTTTGGCAAGGCTAGAGACATCACCTTTTGCATCGGCTAAAAATACCGGCACACCAATACGAGAAAAGTTTTCTGCCAAGACCTTTAAAGTGACTGTTTTGCCTGTTCCTGTTGCGCCGGCAATCAAGCCATGTCGGTTTGCCAGTTGCGAATGTAAAACAATCTCTTGGGATGTATCTGAGGTTTTTTTTGCGATGACAATTGGTGTGCCCATAATTATTCCTTTTTATTCGATCTTTTGTTGTTGCATTATTTTGAGTGCTTGTTGAATATCTTCTATCAAATCGTGAGGATGTTCCAGTCCTATACAAAAACGAACCAATATTCCTTCTTGTAAATGTGGATGTGCAAGCTCACGCATTTGATCAATTTGATAGAGCATTACTAAACTCACTGGGCCACCCCAGCTAAAACCTAATTTAAACAGGTGGAGAGCATCACAAAAATTGCGTATATCTTGAAGATTATATTTTTGATCAAAAATTACACTGATTAAACCTGCACTTAATTCTGATATGCAAACTTCCTTCCAAAAAGTATGACCTGCAGATTTGGGATTGGCAGGGTGTAACACTTGTGCAAACTCATTTTGCTGTTGAAGCCAGCTCAATAAAGTTAGCGCTGATTTAGATTGGTGCGTATAACGGAGTTCCATTGAAGATAGGCTGCGCTGAATCTGTGCAGTATCATCGCCTGATATAGAAATCCCTTGAATTGCATGCATACGAAATAACTTGTGGTATAAATCCTTGGTTTTTGTAACGACACTCCCCATGAGAATGTCACCACCACCGCTTGGATATTTTGTGAGTGCATGAACGGTAATATCGACTGCTAAGTGTTCTGTACCAAAATCAAAAGCATTAAAAGCTAGACCCGCTCCCCAAGTATTATCAAGTGCGGTAAGGATCTTATGAGCTTGAGCTTTTTTCACCAGATTCGTTAAATCTGGAAATTCAAGTGTTAAAGATCCTGCAGCTTCTAACCAAATTAACTTAGCTTTATCACTTGGTTTAAAGCTCTCAACATCAATCGGGTTATAGACCTTAACGGCAATACCATAACGTGATTCTAGGTTTCGCAAATGCTCCATATTTGGACCGTAAATATTGTCCGCGACCCAAACTTCATCACCATGTGCTAAAAAACAAGAATTCACCAAGTTGATTGCAGAGAGTCCGCTTGGTGCAAGTAGACAGTATTCTCCGCCTTCTAATTGTGCAATATTGTCGCCTAGCGTAAATGTGGTAGGGGTGCCATGCGTTCCGTAACTATAGTCATAAGCATCGGTCCAATGGCGATTGAAAAGAGCATCGGTATTTTCAAAAATGATCGTTGATGCGCGATAAATAGGAGGTTGAATACTATTTAAAAGTTGAGGTGCTTTTCTAGGGCTGTGTATGAGTTGAGTTTGCGTATTTATTTTCACAATTTACCTGTCTAAACCGTCATTTTATAACTAACAAAACATACTACTAAAAAACTGCATCGCTGTGCTTTGTTTAAAATTATTTAACAACCCATAGATTGGCTTCATTTTTGCAACTGCTAGTGCAATATAAGAAAAGTTCGGGTTGGAAAATGAAGCCATTAAAAGTGCATTACTTTCAGCATATTGCTGGTGAAGGGTTCGGAAGTTGTTATGAGTATTTAAAATCAATTGGAGCACAAATTAGTGCTACGGAGTTTTTTGCATTACCTGTTGAGATGGCATTAGAAATCGAGGCGTTACCAGCAATTGAAGATATTGATTTACTAATCATCATGGGTGGAGCAATGAGTGTAAATGATGAGGCAAATTATCCATGGCTAAAAATAGAAAAAAGATGGATCCGTCGATATTTATCACTAGGCAAGCCTGCAATTGGTTTGTGTCTCGGAGGTCAGCTTATAGCCAATGCTTTGGGAGCAAGTGTACGTTTAAATGAACAACAAGAGTTAGGTTGGACTAAAGTCTTCAGAACTCAACATGGTTTATCAGATTACTTTGAAATACCTAAAGAATTGGAAATAATGCAATGGCACAGTGAGACTTTTGAGATTCCTAAAGGAGGCGTCAGACTGGCTGAAAATAATGTGTGTGCAAACCAAATGTACCAAATTGGAAAGAATGTGCTGGGTTTTCAGTTTCATCCAGAAATAACGCCGAAAGTTTTACAAATGTATATTGAGAATGAAGAGCATGAGAAGGTATTTTCTGGCGCTTATGTACAATCTTTGGATACCTTAAAACAAACAAAAAAAACGAGGTTTCAAAAAGGGAATGAATTGCTGATCGATGCAATTAATTATGTATTGGGGTTCGGGCAGGGTGTACAGAAGAAAGCCGCCAACGCTTAACCGTAAATTGAGAAAAAATGATAAATAGGTTTGCTTAACAGTTAAACAATCGTTATAATGGGCGACCCTTTGATATTAAGGGCTAAACAACCTTGATTGTTGTTTAGATCGTTACAGTCGTGGCATCGATCACGACCTTAGTGATTTTCACTGCCTCTGACACTTGCCTTGTTTTCGGACAGGGGGAGATGCGTCATGGGTGATTCTTTATATATTTGGCTTGGAGTTTACTGGTATGTCTAACCAGAGAATCCGTATCCGTTTGAAGTCTTTTGATCACCGTTTAATTGATCAATCTTCTCAAGAGATCGTAGAAACAGCAAAACGTACTGGCGCACAAGTTTGTGGTCCAATCCCGATGCCAACTCGCATCGAGCGTTTTAACGTTCTAACTTCACCGCACGTTAACAAAGACGCGCGTGATCAGTATGAAATCCGCACTTACAAGCGTTTGATCGACATCGTTCAACCTACAGACAAAACTGTAGATGCATTGATGAAATTAGATCTTGCAGCTGGTGTAGACGTTCAGATCGCATTGGGTTAAGGCTTTCGGTTAATTAACACTCTAAGTTAATTAAGCCGCTTTTTTAGAGGTTTATGCACATGGCTATTGGTTTAGTCGGTCGCAAGTGCGGTATGACACGTATCTTTACAGATGCTGGTGTTTCTGTACCTGTTACAGTGATTGAGGTTGATCCTAACCGCATCACTCAAATCAAAACGCTTGAAACTGATGGTTATCAAGCGATTCAAATCACTACTGGTGAACGTCGCGAATCTCGCGTTACTAATGCTCAGAAAGGTCACTTCGCTAAAGCGGGTGTTGCTGCTGGTCGTTTAGTTCAAGAATTCCGTGTTACAGAAGCTGATCTTGAAGGTCGTGAAGTTGGCGGAACTATCGGTGTAGATTTGTTCACAGTGGGTCAAATCGTTGACGTAACTGGTCAGTCTAAAGGTAAAGGTTTCCAAGGTGGTGTTAAGCGTTGGAACTTCCGTACTCAAGACGCTACTCACGGTAACTCTGTTTCTCACCGTGTTCTAGGTTCTACAGGTCAAAACCAGACTCCTGGTCGCGTATTCAAAGGCAAAAAAATGGCTGGCCATTTAGGTGCTGAACGCGTAACTACACAGGGTCTTGAAATCGTTGCTATCGATACAGAGCGTTCAGTTCTTGTAGTTAAAGGCGCGGTTCCTGGTGCTACCGGTGGTGACGTAACTGTTCGTCCTACGATCAAGGCTTGAGGGGAAATAACGTGAATTTAAATACTGTTTCCGGCTCTGCTGTTGAATTATCAGAAGTTGCGTTCGGTCGTGAATTCAATGAAGCTCTTGTACACCAAGTTGTTACAGCGTATTTAGCTGGTGGTCGTCAAGGTTCAAAAGCTCAGAAATCACGTGCAGACGTTTCTGGCGGTGGTAAAAAACCATTCCGTCAAAAAGGTACTGGTCGCGCTCGTGCTGGTTCTATTCGTAGCCCAATCTGGGTTGGCGGTGGTAAAACTTTTGCTGCTCGTCCACAAGATTGGTCTCAAAAAGTAAACCGTAAAATGTATCGCGGTGCTATGCAATGCATCCTAGCTGAACTTGTTCGTCAAGATCGCTTAGTTTTAGTTGAAGAGTTTGCTGTAGCTGCTCCAAAAACTAAAGAATTGCTTGCAAAACTTAACGACTTGAATGCTACTCGTGCATTAATCGTTACTGATGCTGTTGATGAGAACTTGTATCTAGCTGCTCGTAACCTTCCACACGTTGATGTGGTTGATGCTGCTGCTATCGATCCTGTTAGCTTGATCGCGTTCGATAAAGTTGTTATGTCTGTAGCTGCTGCTAAGAAAATTGAGGTAGAACTCGGATGAACAACGAACGTATCTATCAAGTCCTAAAAGGACCTGTATTCTCAGAAAAAGCACAAGTTTTAGGTGAAACTGCTGGTGTTCAAGTGTTTAAGGTTGCTATCGATGCAAACAAACTTGAAATCAAAAAAGCAGTTGAACAATTATTTGGTGTAGAAGTTGTTAAAGTTAACACGACTATCACTAAAGGTAAGACTAAACGCTTTGGTAAAACTATCGGACGTCGTTCTGATGTTAAAAAAGCATACGTCACCCTGAAAGCTGGCCAAGATGTAGAAATGGCTGACTTGGGCGATACCGCTGAAAGCACAGCGGAATAAGGACGAGAATTATGCCTATTCAAAAATGTAAGCCAACGTCTCCAGGACGTCGCTTTGTAGAGAAAGTCGTTCACGACCATCTTCACAAAGGTGCGCCTTATGCTCCGTTGGTAGAAGCTAAAAAACGTACTGGTGGTCGTAATAACAACGGTCACATTACTACACGTCACGTTGGTGGTGGTCACAAGCAACATTACCGTATTGTTGACTTTAAACGTAACAAAGATGGCATTCCTGCGACTGTAGAGCGTATCGAATACGATCCTAACCGTACTGCACACATTGCATTAGTTTTGTATGCTGACGGTGAGCGTCGTTATATCATTGCGCCTAAAGGTCTACGTGCTGGTGATAAAGTTCAATCTGGTAACGATGCTCCAATTCGTCCAGGTAACTGCTTACCACTTCGTAACATGCCTATCGGTTCTACTCTTCACAATATCGAGCTTAAAATCGGTAAAGGCGCTCAATTAGTGCGTTCTGCTGGTGCTTCTGCTCAGTTATTGGGTCGTGACGGTTCTTACGCAATTATTCGTCTACGTTCTGGCGAAATGCGTAAAGTACACGTTGAATGTCGCGCAGTTCTTGGTGAAGTTTCTAACCAAGAAAGCAACTTACGTTCACTAGGTAAAGCTGGTGCTTCACGCTGGCGTGGTGTTCGTCCTACCGTTCGTGGTATGGCGATGAACCCGGTAGATCACCCACATGGTGGTGGTGAAGGGCGTAACAAAGGTATTCAACCTGTAAGCCCATGGGGTCAAAAAGCTAAAGGGTACAAGACACGTACCAATAAGCGTACGACTAAGATGATCATTCGCGACCGTCGCGTTAAGTAACAAGTAAAGGAATCTGACAATGCCTCGTTCTCTGAAAAAAGGCCCATTCGTCGATGCGCACTTGTTCGCTAAGGTTGAAGCGGCTATCGCGGCTAATAACCGTAAGCCGATCAAAACTTGGTCGCGTCGTTCGATGATCCTCCCGGATTTTGTTGGTTTAACAATTTCTGTACACAATGGTCGTAACCATGTTCCGGTAATCGTATCTGAGCATATGGTTGGTCACAAGCTTGGTGAATTTGCACCGACTCGTACTTACCGTGGTCACGGTGTTGACAAGAAATCTAAACGTTAATAGGTGCTATGATGGAAGTAACTGCTAAATTACGCGGTGCCGCTATCTCGGCACAAAAAGCTCGTTTGGTTGCAGACTTGATTCGCGGCAAATCTGTTGCGCACGCTCTTAACATCCTAAACTTCAGCAACAAAAAAGCTGCAGTTTTAGTTAAGAAAGCGTTGGAATCTGCGATTGCAAATGCTGAACATAATAACAGTTTAGATGTAGACGATCTTAAAGTTTCTACGATCTACGTTGATGAAGGCATGAGCCTTAAACGTATTTTGCCACGTGCTAAAGGCCGTGCAGATCGTATTACTAAGCGTACTTGTCACATCACCGTTAAGGTAGGGGTTTGATATGGGTCAGAAGGTTCATCCAATCGGTATCCGCCTAGGTGTTGTGAAACGTCATAACGCTAACTGGTATGCGAATCCGAAACAATACGCTGAATACTTGCTTAAAGATCTTCAAGTTCGTGAGTTTTTGAACAAAAAACTTAAGAATGCGATGGTAAGCAATATTCTTATCGAACGTCCAACAGGTGCTGCTAAAGTAACAATTAGCACTGCTCGTCCTGGTATCGTAATCGGTAAAAAAGGCGAAGACATTGAAAAATTACAGCGCGAACTTACCAATATTATGGGTGTTCCAGCGCAAGTAAGCATCAACGAAATTGATCGTCCAGATTTAGACGCTCGTCTAGTTGGTGAAGCAATTGCTTCTCAATTAGAAAAACGTGTAATGTTCCGTCGTGCTATGAAGCGTGCGGTTCAAAACACTATGCGTGCTGGTGCGAAAGGTATCAAAGTTGAAGTTTCTGGTCGTTTAGGCGGTGCAGAGATTGCACGTACTGAATGGTATCGTGAAGGTCGTGTACCTCTACATACTCTTCGTGCTGACATCGACTATTCAGCGGTTCGCGCAGAAACTACTTACGGTACGATCGGCGTTAAAGTTTGGATCTTCCGTGGTGAGATCTTGGGCGGCATGAAACAAGTCATGAACCCAGCTCCAGCTGAAGAACGTCCAGCTAAACGTGGTCGCGGTCGTGGTGAAGGTCAAGAGCGTCGTGGTCGTCGCAATGATCGTTCTGCTGAAAAAGGAGAATAATCCATGTTGCAACCTAAACGTACTAAATTCCGTAAAGTGCAAAAAGGCCGTAACACTGGTCTAGCACATCGCGGTAGCACAGTATCTTTTGGTACTATCGCACTTAAATCAGTTGAACGTGGTCGCATGACTGCGCGTCAAATTGAAGCAGCGCGTCGTACAATCAGCCGTCGTGTAAAACGTGGTGGTAAGATCTTTATCCGTGTATTCCCGGACAAACCAATTACTGAAAAACCATTAGAAGTTCGTATGGGTAAAGGTAAAGGTTCTGTGGAATATTGGGTTTGTGAAATCAAACCAGGTAAGATCCTGTACGAAATGGAAGGTGTGAACGAAGAATTAGCGCGTGAAGCATTTACGCTTGCTGCTGCTAAACTTCCGTTTAAAACCACTATCGTGACTCGGACGGTAATGTAATGAAAACTAAAGATCTACGTGAAAAGTCGGTAGAAGAATTGACAGCTTTGCTTGATGAGCAACAGTTGAACCAATTCCGTCTTCGCATGGCTAAAGCAACTGGTCAATTGGGTAAATCGCACGAAGTGCAATTAACTCGTAAAACTATTGCTCGCATCAAGACCCTCCTTACCGAAAAACAGGGGAACGCACAATGAGTGAGCAAACAGTTCGCACGTTAACAGGCAAAGTAGTAAGCGACAAGATGGACAAGTCTATCGTTGTTCTTATCGAACGCCGCGTTCAACACCCGTTGTATGGCAAATCAATCCGCCGTTCAACAAAATTACACGCTCATGATGAGAACAACACTGCTAAAACTGGCGATGTTGTAACTATCAAAGAAAGCCGCCCAATTTCTAAAACTAAGTCTTGGACTTTAGTTGAAGTTGTTGAAGCAGCTGCTGAGTAAATAACGTTCTTGTTGCATCATCGGTCAATTTCGAGTACTCTTTGAGCCTTTCGAAATTGTGACCGGTGATGCTCGGTTTTGGAGTAGGGCAATGATTCAGACCGAAACTATGCTCGACGTAGCAGACAACAGTGGTGCTCGCCGCGTACAATGTATTAAAGTACTTGGTGGTTCACATCGTCGTTATGCTTCAGTTGGCGACATTATTAAAGTTACTGTAAAAGAAGCAATTCCACGTGGCCGTGTTAAAAAAGGCGACGTAATGAATGCAGTAGTTGTACGTACAAAATTCGGTATCCGTCGTCCAGATGGTTCTGTTATTCGTTTCGATGATAACGCTGCTGTTATTTTGAACAACAACAAAGCTCCGATTGCTACTCGTATTTTCGGACCAGTGACTCGTGAACTTCGTACTGAACAGTTCATGAAAATCATTTCATTGGCTCCTGAAGTTCTATAATAGAGGCAATCATGGCTAAGATTAAAAAAGGCGATCAAGTAATCGTGATCGCAGGTAAAGAAAAAGGCAAACAAGGTACTGTTTTGTCTGTTTCTAATGACCGAGTTAAGGTTGAAGGTCTTAACTTAGTTAAGAAGCATCAAAAGCCTAACCGTGCAACAGGTGCTGAAGGCGCTATCGTTACACAAGAAGCTTTGCTTCATATCTCTAACGTGGCAATTTTTAATGCTACAACCCAAAAGGCTGACCGTGTTGGTTACCAAGTGATTGATGGCGTGAAAACTCGCGTTTACAAATCAAATGGTGAATCAGTGGCGGTAGCGAAGTAATAGGTTGAAATAGGCAATGGCCAGACTTAAAGCGCGTTACAACGACGAACTTAAAGCTCAATTACAAGAACAATTGGGCGTTAAGAATGTGATGGAGATCCCTCGCATCACTAAAATCACGATCAATATGGGTGTTGGTGCAGCTGCTGCTGACAAAAAACTCCTTGATGGTGCTCTTTCTGATATGCAAGCTATCGCTGGTCAAAAACCAGTTCTTACGTTAGCTCGTAAATCTATCGCTGGTTTCAAAATCCGTGATGGTTGGCCGATTGGTTGTAAAGTTACTTTACGTGGCGAACGCATGTACGAATTCTTAGACCGTTTGATCTCTATCGCGATCCCTCGTATCCGTGACTTCCGTGGTTTCTCTGCGAAATCATTTGACGGTCGTGGTAACTACTCTATGGGTCTTAAAGAACAGATCATGTTCCCTGAGATCGATTTTGATAAGATTGACCGTATTCGTGGTATGGATATTACCATCACTACGACTGCTCGCACCGATGACGAAGGCCGTGCGCTTATGCGTGCATTCGGCTTCCCGTTCAAATAAGAGGTCGATATGGCTAAGAAAGGTATGATTAATCGCGAATTGAAACGCGAAGCTACTGTTGCTAAATACGCTGCAAAACGTGCTGAATTAAAAGCTGTTATTGCAAACGTAAATGCAAGCGACGAAGAGCGTTTCGAAGCGATGATGAAGTTACAAGCATTACCACGTAATGCATCTCCAGTACGTCTTCGTAACCGTTGTGGTTTAACTGGTCGTCCTCATGGTTACTTCCGTAAGTTCGGTTTAAGCCGTAACAAATTACGTGACACAGTAATGCAAGGTGATGTACCGGGCGTTGTTAAGGCAAGCTGGTAAGGAGCACTATAAATGAGTATGCAAGATACCGTTGCCGACATGTTAACACGTGTTCGTAACGCACAAATGGCGAAGAAACAAACTGTTTCTATGCCAAACTCAAAGTTAAAAGTTGCGATTGCTAACGTTCTTCAACAAGAAGGTTATATCGCTGACGTAGCTGTTGCGGATGCTGAAGGCAAACCAACACTTACTTTGACTTTAAAATATTTCGAAGGCAAACCAGTTATTGAAACTGTGAAGCGCGTTAGCCGTCCAGGTTTACGTCAATATCGCGGTAAAGATAACCTTCCAAGCGTTAAGCAAGGTTTAGGTATTGCAATTGTTTCTACAAGCAAAGGCATCATGACTGATCGCGCTGCACGTGCTGCAGGTATCGGTGGTGAAGTTATTGCTTTTGTTTCTTAATAGGTGATTCCTCATGTCTCGTGTGGCTAAAGCCCCAGTAACTGTACCTAACGGTGTAACAGTTACTCAGAACGGCCGGCAGGTCGAAGTGAAAGGCAGCAAAGGTACTTTGTCTTTCAACCTGCATGCGCTGGTCGAGCTAAAACAGGAAGACGGTATTCTAGCTGTTGCTCCTAAAGCTGAATCTAAAGATGCTTGGATGCAAGCTGGTACTGCTCGCGCTGTGCTTAACAACCTTGTTAAAGGTGTTAGCGAAGGTTTCGAACGTAAGTTACAACTTATCGGTGTTGGTTATAAAGCTGCGGTTAAAGGGAACACAGTTCACCTTAACCTAGGTTTCTCTCACCCGATCGATTACAACCTTCCTGAAGGTGTAACTGCTGAAACTCCTACAGCTACTGAAATCGTGCTTAAATCTGCTGATAAAGCAGCTTTAGGTCAAGTTGCTGCAGATATCCGTGGTTACCGTCCGCCAGAGCCATATAAAGGTAAAGGTGTTCGTTATTCTGATGAAGTTGTACTTCGTAAAGAAGCTAAGAAGAAATAAGGCGCGAGGTTCTTATGAACGAAAAGAAACAAACCCGTTTGCGTCGTGCGAAAAGCACACGCTTGCACATCCGTGCATTGGGTGCGACTCGTTTGTGTGTAAACCGCACTCCGCGTCACATCTATGCTCAAGTAATCTCAGCAGATGGTGGCAAAGTATTAGCGCAAGCTTCTACTTTAGATGCTACGTTACGTAGTGGTACTACAGGTAACGTTGAAGCAGCTACTAAAGTTGGTGCTTTAATCGCTGAACGTGCTAAAGCAGCTGGCGTAACTAAAGTTGCATTTGACCGTTCTGGTTTCAAATATCATGGTCGTATCAAAGCCTTGGCTGATGCTGCTCGTGAAAACGGCTTGGAGTTCTAATCATGGCTAAAGTTGAACAAAACGAAGGTCTTGTTGAAAAGCTGGTTGCCGTTGATCGTGTAGCCAAAGTTGTTAAGGGTGGTCGTATCTTCTCTTTCACAGCATTAACTGTTGTGGGTGATGGTAATGGTCGCGTAGGTTTTGGTCGTGGTAAAGCTCGTGAAGTTCCAGCTGCTATTTCTAAAGCACTTGAAGCTGCTCGTCGCAACATGATTACTGTTGAACTTGTTGATGGTACTGTTCAGCACCCTATCAACGCTCGTCACGGTGCTAGCCGTGTTTACATGCAACCTGCTTCTGAAGGTACTGGTGTAATTGCTGGTGGCGCTATGCGTGCTGTTTTAGAAGCTGTTGGTGTACGTAACGTATTAACTAAATGTTATGGTTCTACTAACGCTGCGAACGTAGTAAACGCGACTTTCAATGGTCTGCGTGATATGACTTCTCCTGAGAAAGTTGCTGCGAAACGTGGTCTTTCAGTAGCACAAATTCAAGGGTAATCAATCATGAAAACGATTAAAGTTACCCAGACTAAATCTGCATCGCATCGCTTGAAAAATCACAAGCTTAGCCTTAAAGGTTTAGGTCTGCGTCGTATTGGTCACACTGTAGAAGTTCAAGATACTCCTTCTAACCGTGGTATGATCAATCAAGTTTACTATATGGTTAGTGTAGAGGAATAAGCCATGACTCTGCGTTTAAATACAATTGCACCTGCAGAAGGTGCTAAACGTGATAACCTTCGTTTAGGCCGTGGTATTGGTTCTGGCGTTGGTAAGACTGGTGGCCGTGGTGTCAAAGGTCAAAACTCACGTAAGAGCGGTGGTACTCGTCCAGGTTTTGAGGGTGGTCAAACTGCATTATATCGTCGTCTACCTAAGTTCGGTTTCACTAGCCAATTGGCTTTGAAAACTGCTGAAGTACGTTTGTCTGAACTTAACAAAGTTGAAGGCGATATCGTTACTCTTGAAACTTTAAAAGCAGCGAACGTTGTACGTAAAGATATGATTCGTGCTCGTATCGTTCTTTCTGGTGAAATCACTCGTGCATTCACTGTTCAAGGTGTTGCATTGACTAAAGGCGCTAAAGCTGCTGTTGAAGCTGCTGGCGGTAAAGTCGAGGAGTAATCGCGAGTGTCTATGTCTCCTAGTTCTACAGGTCATGTTCACATGATGAAAGGTCAACCATTTCACGTGAAATATCGTGAAATTATTCGCCGATTAATGTTTTTAATTGGTGCTTTGGTGGTCTTTCGACTAGGAGCGCATATTCCGCTGCCAGGTATTGATAATGTCGCTTTAGAACGTTTCTTTAATGCAAACCAGGGTACTTTCCTTGGTTTGTTTAATATGTTCTCAGGCGGGGCATTGGAACGAATGTCCATTCTTGCGTTGGGGATCATGCCGTATATTTCTGCATCGATTATCGTGCAGTTGATGTCAACGGTTGTTCCTTCGCTGGAAGCATTGAAAAAAGAAGGCGAGCAGGGCAAGCGTAAGATTAACCAATATACGCGTTACGGCACATTATTCCTTGCAATTGTACAAGGTATTGGTATGTGTGCTGGTCTGATCAGTCAAGGGATTACCTTTACTTCAGGTTTAGCATTCTATATTCCTGCATTAACGTCTTTAGTTGCAGGTACCATGTTCTTAATGTGGTTGGGAGAGCAAATTACCGAACGTGGTGTTGGTAATGGGATCTCTATGATCATCTTTGCAGGTATTGTTGCTGGTTTACCAAGTATGGTTGTGCAATCATTTACCCTTGTGGAAAATGGTCAATCAAGTTTAATTGGTATTGCTATATTTGGCTTATTGTCTTTAGCTGTTTTAGCTGCGATTGTGTTTATTGAAAAAGCACAACGTCGTATACCTGTTAACTATGCTCAAAAGCAGCAAGGTCGCCGAGTATTTACTGCACAGCAGACTCACTTACCATTAAAAATAAATATGGCGGGTGTAATTCCAGCAATTTTCGCAAGTTCGTTATTGCTGTTTCCTGCAAGTTTAGGTCAATGGTTAGGTAGTTCTGATCCTAATGCAGGGATCGTTAAGCGTACACTACAAGATTTGGCATTAGTTTTATCGCCTGGACAACCATTATATTTGGTGCTATTCGGTGCGCTTATTATTTTCTTCTGTTATTTTTATACGGCACTAGTTTTCAGTCCTAAAGAAGTATCGGAAAACTTAAAGCGTAGTGGAGCTTATGTACCTGGTATCCGCCCAGGTGAGCAAACTGCTCGTTATTTAGATCATATTCTTAGTCGTTTAACATTTATCGGTTCGATTTATATCACTGTTGTATGTTTAATGCCGATGGTACTTCAAAGTTCTTTTGGTATTCCATTCCATTTGGGTGGTACATCGCTGTTGATCGTGGTTGTTGTAGTTATGGACTTTATGGCTCAGCTACAGGCACACCTCACATCGCGCCAATATGATAATCAAACACTAATGAGTAAAACGACTGCTCATCCTAAGGGATAAGCGCACTTAGAGGTTTCATCATGAAAGTTCAAGCTTCTGTAAAGAAAATTTGTGGTAGCTGTAAAGTTATCCGTCGTAATGGGGTAATCCGCGTGATTTGTAGCGCTGAACCTCGTCATAAGCAGCGTCAAGGTTAATCTGATCAAGACCTGTTGATTTCAGTAGGCTAATTAGGTTATTATCCGCCCCTCAAAGATTTTGTGGGGCGGTTGATTATCTCTACTGCCTTTTTGGAGAAAGTGAATGGCTCGTATTGCCGGTGTAAACATTCCGGATAACAAGCATGCTGTTATCTCTCTTACGTATATCTTTGGTATTGGCCGCCATACTGCTAAGCAAATCTTAGCTGCAACTGGTATTGCACCAACTACTAAGATCCGTGAATTAGATGACGCTCAGCTTGATGCGATTCGTGCAGAAGTTGCTAAGGTTCCGACCGAAGGTGACTTACGTCGCGAAATTTCCATGAACATTAAACGTTTAATGGATTTAGGCTGCTACCGCGGTCTTCGTCATCGTCGCAGCTTGCCTGTCCGCGGACAACGCACCAAAACTAACGCACGTACCCGTAAAGGTCCGCGCAAACCTATTAAGAAATAAGATTTCTGGAAGCTAAAAGATGGCTAAAGATACTCGCACACGCAAGAAGGTCACTCGTACCGTCTCTGAAGGTGTTGCACACATTCACGCTTCTTTTAATAACACCATTGTGACTATTACCGATCGTCAAGGTAATGCACTGGCTTGGGCCACTTCAGGTGGACAAGGCTTCCGTGGATCACGTAAATCAACTCCGTTTGCTGCTCAGGTAGCTGCTGAAGTTGCTGGTAAAGCTGCTTTAGATTACGGTTTGAAAAACTTGGATGTCCTTGTTAAAGGTCCTGGTCCAGGTCGTGAATCTGCGGTTCGTGCTTTAGGTGCAGTGGGTTATAAAATTAATAGCATTACCGATGTGACTCCAATTCCTCACAACGGTTGCCGTCCACCTAAAAAACGTCGCGTGTAAGGAGAAACATTCATGGCTCGTTATATTGGTCCAAAATGCAAACTCTCTCGCCGCGAAGGGACAGACCTGCAACTTAAATCAGGCGTTAAACCGTTTGATGTTAAGACAAAAAAACATGCTAAAGCTCCTGGCCAACATGGTGGAGCTCGTGGTGGTAAACAATCAGAGTACTCACTACAATTACGTGAAAAACAAAAAGTACGTCGTATGTACGGTGTTTTAGAACGTCAATTTAGTAACTACTATAAAGAAGCTGCTCGTGTTAAAGGCGCAACAGGTGAAAACTTGTTGAAATTGCTTGAAAGCCGTTTAGATAACGTTGTTTATCGTATGGGCTTTGGTTCTACACGTGCAGAAGCTCGTCAGCTTGTATCTCACCGTTCAATCACTTTAAATGGTCGTCGTGTTAACATCGCGTCAATCCAAGTTAAAGCTGGTGACGTGATTGCAGTACACGAAGGCGCTAAACAACAATTACGTATTAAAAACGCAATTGAATTGGCTGCTCAACGTGGAACTCCTTCTTGGATGGAAGTTGACCATTCTAAATTAGAAGGTACATTCAAATCTGCACCTGATCGTTCTGATTTACCTGCTGAAATCAACGAAAGCTTGATTGTTGAATTGTATTCTAAATAATCCTTGAGGTAGCAATAATGACGCGTACTGCAAACGAGTTTCTAACTCCGCAAGCGATCAAGGTCGAAGCGGCAAGCGGGACCTCGGCAAAAGTGATTCTAGAACCTTTAGAGCGTGGCTTTGGTCATACTCTAGGTAATGCTTTACGTCGCATTCTTTTATCATCTTTACCTGGCGCTGCTGTGGTTGAAGTTGAGATTGAAGGCGTCGAGCACGAGTACAGTACTTTAGAAGGCTTGCAGCAGGACATCGTCGAGCTCTTGCTGAACCTTAAAGGATTGTCTATTAAGCTGTTCGATCAAAATGAAGCATATTTGACATTAGAGAAACAAGGTCCTGGCGATGTAACTGCCGCTGATCTTCGTTTACCTCACAATGTTGAAGTGGTTAACCCTGAACATTTGATCGGCACGTTAAGTGCTTCAGGCTCATTGAAAATGCGCTTGAAAGTTGTTCAAGGTCGTGGTTATGAGACTTCTGATTCTCGCTTCCCAGAAGGTGAAACTCGCCCAGTGGGACGTTTACAATTAGATGCGTCTTATAGCCCGATTAAACGTGTTTCTTACACAGTTGAAAATGCTCGTGTAGAACAACGTACAGACCTTGACAAGTTGGTCATTGATCTTGAAACAAACGGGACTGTTGATCCTGAAGAAGCGATCCGTAAAGCGGCAACAATCTTGCAACAACAAATTGCAATCTTTGTTGATCTTCAGAAAGATCAAGCTCCAGTTGCTCAAGAACCTCGTGAAGAAGTTGACCCAATCTTGCTTCGTCCAGTAGATGATCTAGAGCTTACTGTTCGTTCTGCTAACTGTTTGAAAGCAGAAAATATTTACTACATTGGTGATCTTGTTCAACGTACTGAAGTTGAGTTGTTAAAAACTCCTAACTTAGGTAAAAAATCGTTGACTGAGATCAAAGATGTTCTGGCTTCAAAAGGCTTACAACTCGGCATGCGTTTAGAAAACTGGCCACCAGCTAGTTTACGTATGGACGATCGTTTTGCCTATCGTAGTCGTTAATTAAGTAGGACTATCACCATGCGTCATCGTAATAGTGGTGTGAAATTAGGCCGTACAAGCAGTCATCGTAAAGCGATGTTCCAAAACATGGCTAATTCTTTGTTTGAACACGAGTTGATCAAAACAACTGTGCCTAAAGCAAAAGAGTTACGTCGTGTAGCTGAGCCTTTAATCACTTTAGCTAAAGTCGATACAGTAGCAAACCGTCGTTTAGCGTTTGCTCGTACTCGTTCAGCAGCAACTGTTGGTAAATTATTTACCGTTCTTGGCCCTCGTTACAAAGAACGTAACGGCGGTTATCTGCGTGTTCTTAAAGCGGGCTTCCGTGCAGGTGATGCTGCACCGATGGCTTACGTTGAGCTAGTAGATCGCGAAGTTAAATAATTTCGTGTAGAACATCGCAAGTTGTTCAAAAAAGGTCGGTTGAATAAACCGGCCTTTTTTTGTCTAACAATTGGCATTACTTGACCTGAATTGACATGTTTTTTGCAACTTTTAGTCAAACTTGACATTGTGTATTGTCAAAAATATGTTTTAATAAAAATGTTCTTATAAAAAGGTTAATAAAAGAAATGGATAAGCAAGTCGATATTCTTATTGTTGGTGCTGGTATCTCTGGAATTGGAATTGCAGCACATTTAATTAAAAATAATCCGAACCGTAAATTTGAAATACTCGAACGTCGTAAAAGTTTCGGTGGAACGTGGGATTTGTTTAAATACCCAGGTATTCGCTCCGACTCAGATATGTCTACTTTTGGCTACAATTTTAAGCCATGGCGTAAAGCGGATGTGCTTGCAGATGGCGCTTCGATTAAAGGTTACTTGGGTGAAGTTGTTAGTGAGTACAATATTAAAGAAAAAATTCATTTTGAGCATCGTGTACTTTCTGCGAATTACGATACTTCAATCAAAAAATGGATTGTAGAAATCGAAGATCAAAATCAAAAGAAACAAACTTGGCAAGCTAATTTTGTCTTAGGCTGCACAGGCTATTATAACTATGATCAAGGTTTCCAACCTGATTTTCCAAATCAAGATAAATTTAAAGGTCAATTGATTCATCCACAATTTTGGCCTGAAAATTTAGATTATACCGGCAAGAAAGTAGTTATCATTGGTAGTGGAGCAACTGCAATCACTTTAGTACCAGCAATGGCAAAAGGTGGGGCTGGGCATGTAACAATGTTACAACGTTCACCAACTTATATTGCTTCAATTCCTTCGATTGATTTTGTTTATGACAAAACACGTAAATTTATGACAGAGGACATGGCATATAAGTTCACGCGTGCTCGTAATATCGGAATGCAACGTGCAATTTTTGCTTTGTCAAAAAAACAACCTCAATTGGTTCGCAAGTTACTTCTTAAATCAATTGAAATGCAGTTGAAAGGTAAAGTGGATATGAAACACTTTACGCCAAGTTACAATCCTTGGGATCAACGTTTATGTGTAGTGCCAGACGGTGATTTATTCAAAATTTTACGTAGTGGTAAAGCAAGTGTTGAAACAGATCATATTGAATCATTCACTGAAAATGGTATTCAATTGAAATCTGGTAAACACTTAGATGCAGATATCATTGTTTCTGCAACTGGTCTAGAAATTCAAATTATGGGCGGTATCAAAGCGACTGTTGATGGTCAGCCGATCAAGACTAGCGAACATATGCTTTATAATGGTGTGATGGTAAGTGATGTACCAAATATGGCGATGGTTATTGGTTATGTGAACGCGTCATGGACCTTAAAAGTAGATGTCGTTGCTGATTATATTTGCCGTTTATTCAAATATATGGATCAGAACGGTTATGATGAAGTTGTCGCACCAACTGACCATTCTGCAATGCTCGATGAAACAGTTATGGGTGAAATGTCATCAGGTTATATTGCGCGTGCGGCTGATCAACTTCCAAAACAAGGTACTAAGGCACCTTGGATGGCAACGCATAACTATTTAGCTGATCGTAAAGATCTGAAAAATGCGACTTTTAACGATGGTATTTTAAAATTTGCGAAGGCTCCTGCACAGTCTGTAAAAAAGCCTAAATTAGTGTCTTAATGAATAGCTATTAAAATAAAAAAGGAAGCGAAAGCTTCCTTTTTCTATTTATAAAGAACGTGATATGAGTTCTTTCATGATTTCATTGGTGCCGGCATAAATACGATTTGCACGGTTATCGATATATGCGCGTGCAATAGGGTATTCAAGCATGAAGCCATAGCCACCATGTAACTGTAAGCACTCATCAACGACTTTAGAGAACATATCAGAAATTTTATATTTTGCAGCTGCGGCAGCATCTACACCTAAAGTACCCTCAAGTTGTAATTCCATACAATGATCTAAATAAGAACGACAGAAGTCTATTTCAGTTCGAAGTTCTGCTAGCTTAAAACGTGTATTTTGAAATGCACCAATTGGCTTGCCAAATGCTTTACGATCTTTTGTATATTGTACTGTGTGCGCAAAGGCAGCTTCTGCACCTGCTTGGCAGATAATCGCAACAAGCATACGTTCCCATGCGAGTTCTTTCATAAGCATGATGAAGCCCATGCCTTCCATACCAATTAAATTTTCCTTTGGAACACGAACATTATCAAAGAACAATTCACAAGTATCTTGTCCTTTCATACCAATTTTATTGAGTGGTTTACCTTTGGTGAATCCTGCTCGATCAGCTTCGACAATGATAAGCGATAAGTTGGCTGAACCTTTATCACTATTACCTGTTTTACACACAACAATCGCCATGTCACATAGATAACCATTGGTAATAAAAATTTTAGAACCATTGATGACATATTCATCGCCATCTAAAACTGCAGAAGTCCGTACAGCTTGTAAGTCTGAACCTGTACCAGGCTCCGTCATCGCAATGGCAGTGACAACTTCGCCAGAAGCCATTTTAGGGAGCCATTTTTTTTTCTGCTCTTCGTTGGCAAAATTATTCAGGTAGTTCGCAACAATATCCGAATGCAATGAAAAACCAGTTGATGAATCCATTGCATAAGCTTGTTCTTCAATGAGGATCATACTGTAGAGTCGATCTACACCATATCCACCATATTCTTCAGGCATTGTGGTACACAATAGACCCATTTCACCCGCTTTATTCCATAAGTCACGATCTACATGTTGTTGTTCTTCATATTTAGCAATATTTGGAACGACTTCTTTTTCATAGAATTTTCGGACAGTATCACGAAACGCTTCATGCTCTGCATTGAATAATTTTCGAGGCAACATATTAGGAATTGGTCGAATTGCGCCTGATTGCATATTTATATTTCCATAAGTGTTATTAGAATAGCCACAACATAAGAGAGCCTGAACATTGGTGCAATGTGTTGAATGCTCAAAACGCAAAAATTACTGATGAATTTGGTCAATTGATATTTTTAAAACACAAAGCTCATGGCTTCAGTTAAAATGTAATGAACACAGATTAGGGGATAAAAATGTACGATGAATTAACGCTTGAAGAGCGTAAAGTTATCTATCGAGCACGTCGTGGTTTAAAAGAAATTGACGTGTATTTTGATCCTTATGTAAAGCAATACTATTTGCAAGCTGAACCTGAAGAGAAAGCAATGTTTGCTGAATTGGTTGAGCAAGAAGATCCTGATTTATTGGATTGGTTTATGGAGGTTTCTGAACCACCTCGACCTGAATTGCGCCATTTTATTCAAAAATTAAAAGATTATGTCCATAATCCATGAGCGCTATTCACTGAAACACAGCTTTTATTCAGCTGTGTTTCATGTTTTCTTTATTTTCATCATGAGTATTACTTTATTAATCAGTATTGAGCTCATTTATGCTTTGGGTAGTATTATATTTATACTGCTTATCTGGTGGAATTTTAGAAAAAAACCACAATTAAAAGAATTACAAAAAATAGACAAAGATTTATGGTCGATTCAAATGACTTCAAATCCAAAAATATACCAAGCAAAACTGAATCGAGTTTATCATTTTCATTACTTGGTGGTACTCAGTTTTAACGAAAATAAATTCGACTCTTTGGTGATTTGGAGAGATCAAATAGATGAAAAACAATGGAAAAGCTTGATTACCCATGCAAATTTTGGCTAATTGTTAGACAATAAGTCTTTTATTTTTAAATTTAAAACATGATAAAAAACAATTATTTAAAAAAATATAATATGTATAAAAAATGAATTGTTTGACGAAAATGAAAGAAAATCAAATTGTTAGACAAAAACACGATGAAATCTTAATTTCTAAAGTACATTAAATATACCAACAGCTAAAGAGGAATTTCAAAATGAGCGAAATTCATATGTGGTTGTTTCTAGTGGTTGCTGCTGTTATGGCAATTATAATTGGAAGACTAGGAACTGTGCTGAAGGAACGAATTGAACACCACAACAACGAACAAAATAAACTCTCTTGAGTTTACCGTTTAATAAGTAGCATGTGCCGAACCGTCGCTATGCTACTTTTTTTTGCCCAAAATTTTAACAATTCAAAAAATAAGTCAATTATTTCAATTCAGATCAATGACAGACTAATTGTTAATGAAGTGCATTGCTGCACTTTTATTCAGCGATTGCATCTGATATTTTAAATCGCAAGGATGACAAAATTATAAAATTGAGGACAGGAAGTATGTCTAAATTAAAGACTCAAGGTCTTTTCACGGCAATTGCGGTTGTAGCAGCTACAACTTTATCTGGATGTTCATACGTAATCAAAACTGGTGCGAATGCATCACTTGCTTTTAGTGAAAAACACATCTTACCACCAGTACTCTCAATGGGTGATGTGGATATGGTGTGTAATCAGGGCACAGCTTTGACTCCTGTGATTATGGCGACTAAAGATATGGGTGCTGATCCGACCCGTATGGCAGTTCTTTTATATTCAGCTTCAGGGATGTGCGCAGAAAATCGTGCCTTAGATGCAGAATTAAGATACCTAAGAGCATCAAAAGCAGGTCAAGTGACAGAAGCACAAGATGCGCGTATTGAACAAAAGCGCTGGGCTGCTGTTGCTGCCGAACGTCAATATACGGGTTATCAATTGTTTGCGGAACGTTGGCAGTCTAAATATAAATATAATTTAGGTGACTCATGTCCAACTATGCGTCGTAATCTTGACCAAACAGTATATCTGTTAGGGATGTTAAGTGGCTTACAAGCAATGACCAATGATATTGCTTCTGGTGGTCAAGTGCATGTTCCTAAAGATATCGCAGCAATTGTTGAACGTGGCATGGTCTGCCTTGATAACAACAAGTTTTGGGGTGTACCGAATGCTACTCGAGCAGTGATTTGGACATTATTACCTGGAGCTGATGCAGGCAAACCAGATCCATACCAAACGCTTAAACAATCTATGCAAATTGGTGAGCAAAAAGGAGTACGCTTATCGCATGCCTTGTATGCTGTTGCAGCACAAGCCAGTGGTGACGATGCAAAAATACGTGATGCATTACGTTCTTATGCTGCTTCACGTGCAGAAGAAGTTCCTGTAAATCCAGAGTTTAAGTTATTGGATAATATGGCAGGACAAATGATTCAAGCGATCTCAGACCGTTATTGGACGGAGAATACAGGTGTTCGAACTGAAGCAGATGGAATGTCGAGCTTCTGGGATGATCAAGCGACCAATGAAGCCGATGATCTTTTCGAGAACACATTAGGCGAATAAGATTTTTTAATTTTGTTCAAAATTAAAAATGGAGTTATTCAAGAAAAAGAGCTTAAAGCTCTTTTTCTTTTAGGAATACGAAAGATGAAAGATACTATCCTGATTCGAAAAATACTGTTTATTGCATGCTGTATCAGTATTGCTGCTAGTTTGCAGATTTTTCAGGAGTATTTTTTCTATTGGCGTCCTGTATTGGATGAAGAAATTTGGCGAGTATGGACAGCCCACTATGTACATGTGGGCTGGATACACTATGCATTGAATATGGTGGGTTTAGCCTGTCTGCCATTCATCTTCCCATATGTCAAAATTAGGTATATGTTGTACTTGTTAATCGCACTCCCGCCATTAATTAGTTTAAGTTTTTTTTATGTTTATCCTCACCTTGAAGCTTATGCAGGTCTATCAGGGGTACTACATGGTATGTATATGGCTTTGGCAGTTTATTTTTTTAAATTTGAAAAAGAACGTAAATTCTCGCTGCTTGTATTAGCTTTAATCACGGGCAAAATTTTGTGGGAAAATATCTTTGGTTCTCTCGATACTGCGCAAATGATTGGTAGCCCAGTATTGGTTGAAGCACATTTAACAGGTGCAATATGGGGGGCATTACTCAGCATGCTCTTTTTAATTTATCAGCACATCTCCGTGAAGGACACACACATCTCTTAATTACTCTGATACTTAATTATCACTTATTTTAATGTGTGATCAGATTCAAATCTTTTGCATTTATTTTTTTAAGGTCATATTTGTTTAAAAAAGAAATACAGTATGGTATAGCCTACTGATTTAGTTGGTTTTCATCTCGCTCTTAAGAGGTGTATTGATGAAAATTGGCATAAATTAAAAAAAAATGGAAAAGTCAGTCATTCTTTTTTAAAAAAAAATCAGTCAGATTCATGTGATAAAAGTGGTAAGGAAATTAGGTAAAGGATTTTGCCTAAGCCCGAATTAGAAAAGATGAGCTGTACAGGCAATGTATAGCAGTATTAAATAATGGAATAACAATGCAAGAGCCTTCTAAAAAGAGATCTGGGTTAGGTCTACTTAGTTATATATGGACTGAGTGGATATCTGCGTTTACGATTTTGCTTCTACTGTTACTGACGCTCATCATCGGGACAGGAGAAATGATTCACGGGCAGATGTTACGTATAGGTGAAAGTCTATACGGTGACGAAAAAATTGGTATGCAGTATTCATTCTTGCGTGCCGAACCTGAAAAGCCAGTCTGTGATCGAAATCCAAATATTGACCTTCTGGTTCAAAACCAAATGCAAGCCAATGCAAAAGATGAATTTGCAGATATTTTTGGCACAACATCTGAAGAAGATGTTCGTGCCTCTGTGTTGGCTGGTCAACAGTTATGTGAAGAAAAATATGCCTTCTACGATAAGTCAATTCAGTATTTAGAAGATAATCCTTCAATACGAACTTACCGAACCATGGAAACAACTTTCTTTGGTATTTTCCAATTTGGTACGGAAAATAAGGCAGTTCTATTGATTATCATGGTGGTACTTGCAGCGATCACTGCAACACTTAAAATCCACCACATTGGTCTACGCGGTCCAAGTTCTGTTTTAGATTATAGGGTTTACGCTGTCGCAATGATACTTGCGAACAGTTTCTTAACCAGTTCAGCGATCAGTCAGTATAGATCTGTATTGAACTCTGGTGTTCCGCCAACCAGTGAGATGACAATCATCTATTGGTTATGGATAATCTTGTTCAGTACACTGACATTAATTAGTTTGTACCAATTGTTCCGTGTACCAGAAAATGCGAAGCCAGGTGGTACGATTGGCATGGCATTATTGTCAGTCCCACTTTATGCCTATATGGCGATCACAACAGGATTTAACTTTACCTTTGTGATGGACTATCCAATGGGTCAAGGGATTTATTTAGGGCAGCTGGTTGAGTTCTCTACCATTTTCCTTAATTTATCACTGTTCATTTGGGCAGGTATGCTGTTAAAGCAGACATTAATTGTTGATAAATTCCTAAATATTTTACGTCCATGGAATTTAGCGCCTGAAACGCTTACCTGGTTAATCTTACTTGCTGCTGCATTACCTACAGCCTATACAGGTGCATCAGGTATTTTTGTAATCGCTGCAGGTGCGATCATTTATAAAGAAGTTTGGAATGCGGGCGGACGCCGTCAATTCGCTTTGGCTACAGCAGCGATGTCGGGTTCGCTTGGTGTGGTACTCCGTCCATGTCTATTGATTGTTGTTGTTGCATCACTGAACAAAGAAGTAACAACTGACTTATTATACCAATATGGTATTGGTGTTTTCCTCATCACTTCGACACTGTTCCTACTAATTTCACTGTTCTTTGCTGAGCAAAAATTCCGTATTGCAGCGCCATCAGTTGCATTCCCGAATTCAGCTAAGGCATTAGTGGCAGTGGTTCCTTATGTGATCGTGTTCCTGATTGTGTGGTCATTCTACAAGTATGCATTAAATACCAATTTGAATGAGTTCACTGCACCAGTCATGATGCCAATCATCTTACTTGTCATGGTGCTTTATGAAAAATTACGTCATGAACCAGCACCGCTAGCTCCAGTTGGACATTGGGATACGACATTAAGCCATACTTCGGTTGAACAAGAAGCAGCTAAGGCACGAGTGTCAGCATCTGAAATTGCAGCCCAAGATAGTCCAGACAATCCTGCGCGTAAAGTGAGTTTCTGGAAGTCAATACATGTATCTGCAAGTGAAACAGTCGGGCATATCGGGGCACTTGTGATCTTGATGGCATTGTCTGTCAGTGTTGGTGGATACTTAGAGCGTATCGAGTTGATGGAACACTTCCCAACGGATATTGAAAATATCTATATCGTGATTACCTTGATCGTATGTCTCATGGTATTCGTCGGGATGATTATGGACCCATTTGGTGCTGTGATTCTGATCTCAGCAACAGTTGCGCCTGTCGCCTACGCTTATGGTATTGATCCTGTTCACTTCTGGATGATTGCTTTAATTGGTTTCGAATTGGGTTATGTATCACCTCCAGTTGCACTCAATCACTTGCTCGCAAGGCAGTCGATTGGTGATGAAGAGGTGGCTGCGGCCGATGCAGAAGTGAAAGATAAAACGTTCTACTATAAATACGAACGTTGGATTCTACCTCTGATTGTGATGATTCCAGCAATGTTGATTATCGCCTATGTGCCTTATATCTTTAAGTTATTCGGTTGGTATCAATAATTAAATAAAATAAGCACCTTCGGGTGCTTATTTTTTAATGAATTTACAATAAAGCCAGCTCCATCGAGCTGGCTTTGTTGATTTTTAAAACATCTTAATTTCTTGGGCGCGGCTTAAATTGAATAACACCAATTTCGTCTGCAACCTCAGGCATTTGAGGTTCGTCAATATGTGTCGGACGATTTTCAGAATAGTTACATTCAATACATTCGATCCATTCTGAATCACCTGAAGTGAGCATGACAATACGATCCATAGCTTCACATTTCGGACATTTTGCACCTGCAATGAAACGACGTTTGATCGACATAATGACACTCACCTTCAAAAATTAGTAGCGTAGTTTAAGCAGTTTTAGTGTCATTCGTCCAACCTTGATGGCGTAATAATGCATCAATTTTAGGCTCACGACCTCTAAATTTAACAAAGGCATCAAGCGCTGTATCTTTACCGCCCACAGCCAGCACTGCCTTGCGGAAAGCAAGTCCAGTCTCTTGGTTGAAGATCCCTTCTTGTTCAAAGCGATCGAATGCATCACTTGCTAAAACTTCAGCCCATTTGTAAGAGTAGTAGCCTGCGGCATAACCCCCTGCGAAAATATGGCTAAAACTATTTTGGAATCGGTTGTATGGTGCTGTAGGGAGAACAGCATATTGTTCACGAATTTCGTTTAGAGTGTGTTGAATACCTATTGCATCTAAAGCAGGTGATTGTTTATGTATATTCAAATCAAACATGGCAAACTCAAGTTGACGAAGGGTTTGCATGCCTGATTGGAAAAATCTCGCATCTAAAAGCGACTTAAGGAGTTCTTCAGGTAAAGGTGTTTTGGTCTCAATGTGTTGGCTGATTAAAGCCAAACTTTCATTATCCCAAGTCCAGAATTCCATAAACTGACTTGGCAGCTCGACGGCATCCCAAGCGACACCATGTGTGCCTGCAACAGAGATATGATCTACCTCTGTGAGCATATGATGCAGACCATGTCCAAACTCATGGAAAAGAGTAACGACTTCATCATGTGTCAAAAGCGCAGGTTGTTGACCAATCGGTGGTGTAAAATTACCGACCATGTAACAGATCGGTTTTTGCATACCATTATTGGTTTGCATACGTGAGCGGAATCCGCTCATCCATGCTCCACCACGTTTCCCACTTCTAGCGTATAAGTCAAAATAGAATCCGCCTACGACACTGCCTTGATCTTCAAGCTCATAATATCGTGCATCTGGATGCCATACAGGTGCTTCACGTTCAATGACTTGAATACCATATAATCGCTCCACAATTTTAAATAAACCTTGAACGACGACAGGGGTAGGGAAGTATGGCTTAAGTGCTTCCTGAGAAAGGTTAAACTGTTGAACTTTGAGTTTTTCCGAGAAATACGTCGTGTCCCAAGGCTGTAGTTCATCTACACCATGAGATTGAGCAATTGCTTTTAATGCCTCAATTTCTTGTAGGGCAGGTTTACGAGCATGTTCTGCCAACTCAATCAGGAATTGATCTACAGCTTCAACACTTGGAGCCATCTTACTTGCCAGTGAATATGCTGCATAATGATCAAAACCTAAAAGTTGAGCCATTTCTTGGCGCAATTTGAGAATTTCTTCCATCACCGCAGTATTGTCATATTCAGGGTGATCTGACTGATCCGACGCACGCGTGGTATAAGCTTTATATAAGGCTTCGCGAAGCTCTCGATTATCTGCGTAAGTCATGATCGCAAGATAAGAAGGGAAATCCAATGTCGCCACGGCTTGATCGAGTTCACGTTGTTGACCGTATTGCTTTAGCAGTTCGATACTGCTCGCAGGTAAACCAGCAAGTTCATCTTCAGTTAATGGTTTGAAATATGATTGTGTGGCATCAAGAACGTGGTTGGAAAAATCTGAAGAAAGTTGCGATAAACGAGCTGATATTTCTGCATAGCGTTTTTTGGCATCACCTTCTAGTGCAACGCCTGAAAGTTTAAAGTCTCTAAGAGCAAGTTTAATCGCACTCTGTTGAGCTTCTGGTAAATCCGAAAAAACAGGAGCATCATGCACATGTTGGTAGGTTTGATAGAGCGCGGTATGTTGCCCTAATTGTGTATAGTATTCGCTTAAGCTAGGTAAAAGAGACTGATAAATTTCGCGGGTTTCAGGATTGTTCATCACAGCATTTAAGTGAGACAAAATACCCCAAGATTCGCTCATTTGGTTTTCTAATTCATCGATTTGATCGAGCACATTTAATTGTAATTGTACCGTGTCTGGTACTTTCTCGAGTTGGTTTATAAAGTTTTGACCATTTTGAATCGCTTGTTCAATCTGTGATTTAAGTTGATCAAGTGTAATTTGAGAAAAATCGGGTACAGGCAAAGTTGCCTTTTCTAAAGTCATTCAAGGACCTAATTGATTCATTTACTTCATTTAGATGTAGGGGTTTATGGACTTTAAATCAAGTGATACATTCAATTATTTACTTAAGTGCTAAACAAAGAATCGGTGCACTTGATTATAGATTAAAAAATAAAGCTTAAAAAAAAGAGCGCCGTAGCGCTCTTTAAAGATTTAGTCTAATTTAGCTTTCGCATTCGACTTTTTCTTTTTCACTTTAACTTTCTTTTTCGCTTTGTCTTTTACTTTTCCATCAGATTTTTTGTCTGATTTTTTAGTATAAGAGCTTGGTTTTGCCTTGGACTTTTTCTTACGAACAGGGCGCTCACCGCTTTCATCTTTATCTTTTAGGAGTTCGAGAGGCTCATTCAACATGCGATTTAACGCTTCTTGCTTGGTGACCGGTTTTTCCTTCACGACACGTGGTGCTCGACTACGAATAGCGCGACCTGCATGGCTGAGTTGTTGAATCAATTCAAAATCAATCTTACGTTCTTCTAAATTGACACCTGCAACCTTGATGCGTACTTCATCACCCAAACCGAAGGTCTGACCACGATTTTGCCCAACTAAACTTTGACTCGCTTGATCGAAGACAAAGAAGTCATCGCCAAGCTGGCTTACATGGACCATACCATCGACATATAAATCTTTTAAAGTGACAAATAGACCAAACTCAGCCGTAGCACTAATGACGCCAACAAACTCTTCACCAAGATGCTGTTGCATATAATGGCATTTTAACCAAGTGGTCACTGAGCGAGAAGCTTCATCAGCTCGACGTTCTGTTGCTGAGAAATGATTACCGGCTTCTTCTAGTGCGCCACCTGAGACTGGTGCAGGTTTATTTTTCAGGTGTGCTTTGATAGCACGATGTAATAGTAAATCTGGATAACGACGAATTGGAGAGGTGAAATGAGTGTATGCCTCATACGCCAAACCATAGTGACCAGCGTTATTTGGCCCATAATAAGCTTGCATCATGGAGCGAAGAAGCACAGCATGAATACTTGGCGCATCAATACGGTCTTTAGTGGCTTCAATGACCGCTTGGTAGTCCGCTTGCGTAGGTTGATCAGGGAATTTCAAACCTAATAACTTAACAAAGTCGCGAACTTTTTGAATGCGTGAGAATTCAGGTGGCTCATGCACACGATACAACATTGGAATTTCGTGTTTTAAAGCAAATTCAGCAGCAGCGACATTGGCTAACAACATACATTCTTCAATGAGTTTATGAGCATCGTTACGTGATCTTGGAAGAATTTCTTTAATTCCACCAAGTTCATCAAAGGTCATGTACGTTTCAACGGTTTCAAATTCCATTGCATGGCGTTCTGCACGTAAACCTTTTAATACTTGGTAAAGTTGGAATAATGTATTCAGTGATTTACGCACTGTACGATCTTCAGGTACAGCTTGACTATCACCTTCAAAATATTTTGCAACTTGGTCATAGGTGAGTCGTGCTTTAGAGTGCATCACCGACGGATAGAATTCAAATTTTGTGACTTTACCTGCGCGACTTAAATTCAAATCACAGACCATACATAGACGATCTACATTTGGATTGAGTGAGCATAAGCCATTTGAAAGTGCTTCAGGCAACATCGGTAAGACAAAGTGAGGGAAGTACACAGACGTACCGCGTTCTTGTGCTTCATCATCTAAAGGTTTACCAATACGAACATAATGACTGACATCTGCAATCGCGACCACGACACGATAGCCGCCACCAGGACGTTTTTCTGCATAGACAGCATCGTCGAAGTCACGTGCATCTTCACCGTCAATTGTGACTAAGGGTAAATCTCTTAAATCAATGCGTCCTTGACGATCTCGTGCTGTCGGTTCTTTAAAACTTTCAGCTTCTTGAACTACTTCTTCTGGAAATTCGTAAGGTAAACCATATTCTAAAATGGTTTGAGGAATAATAATTTCAGTATCAGATTTGTCGGCCATAGATTGAATAATATGACCTGTAGCAAACTCTTCACGATTTGGAAAATCATCAATTTCAACTCGAAGAGAATCGCCAACTTTAGCTTTCGCATGCGCAATGAGTTCTTTTTCTAAGGTAATTGGTTGATGCGCATTTGGATTTGCTGGTTGAATGAAGTATTCACCTTCATATTCTGCGAGTTTCCCAATGATTTGTTTGACGCGTCGTTGGGTAATTTCAGTAATGAAACCCCATGGTTTACCTTTACGGTCAACAGAGGTCTGTTGAACTTTAACTCGGTCACCATGGAAGACTTGACGTAATTCACGCTCAGGTAACAAATATTCTTCTTTCTTACCATCTATACTCGCAACCCCTAAACCTTTGCTATTGATATAGATGGTCGCATCATGAACAGGTTGATCTGCCATAAGCTGGAACTTATAACCTTCTTTGGTCAATTGACCATCACGAACCATCGCACTTAAACGGTGACTAAGTGCTTCAATACTTTTTTGATCCGCAATTTCGAAGTGTTCCACAAGGTCTGCATGAGACAATGCTTTTTTCTTATTCTCAATCGTTTCTAGAATCAGAACACGGCTTGGAATAGGATTATCGTAACGTTCAGCTTCCGCTTTGGCTTCAGGGTCGACCCAATTTTTCATAATGTCTTTGGCTTCATATCAGAAGATATGTTTAGCATAAGACATGATGAGAAATACTGCACGTAAATGATTGCAATAAAGTGTTTTTAGTTCATAAATTATAAAAGAGATGCAGAATAGACAGCATTAAAGTGAAATTAATGCAGATTAAAGGTAAAAAACCTGAAAATTGTTTAAAAAATATATGATTGAACAAAAAACATAGAATTTTTTAAATTCTCACTTGAAGAGTAGGGACGAAGTTTGTATTATGGCGTCTCGTTACGGTGAGGTGGATGAGTGGCTGAAATCACTTCCCTGCTAAGGAAGCATACCTATTACTGGTATCGAGGGTTCGAATCCCTCTCTCACCGCCAACGATAAACTTGAAATGCGCTCATAGCTCAGCTGGATAGAGCACTTGGCTACGAACTAAGGGGTCGGGAGTTCGAATCTCTCTGAGCGCACCAATCAAGTTAATCGATGTAACGAAGTCGTAAGACACTCAAGTACGCGCTCATAGCTCAGCTGGATAGAGCACTTGGCTACGAACTAAGGGGTCGGGAGTTCGAATCTCTCTGAGCGCACCAACTTGAACATCTCTAAGATGTAAAAAAAGAGAAGAAACCGCTTAATTGCGGTTTTTTTGTGTCTAGAATAAAGTGATGCTATAAATCATCATATTTTTATTAGCTACTTAAGAAAGAAATAAATTTTAGAATTTCTGCACATATTATTTTTTAATTAATAGATATTAGCTCTTATAAAAACATCCTCAATCCAACTCATGATTGTTTGGAATTTGGATTGATCTTGTTGACCATCTCTTAAATTGTTGATTATCTAGGCATAATTTACATTAACGTATAAATACTGTTCGCTTGATTTAAATTTTATTAAAAAGTACTTAACAAATAATAATATTCATATATAATGCACTTCATCAAGACGTCGCGCTCATAGCTCAGCTGGATAGAGCACTTGGCTACGAACTAAGGGGTCGGGAGTTCGAATCTCTCTGAGCGCACCAACTTGATCATCTCTAAGATGTAAAAAAAGATAAAAAACCGCTTAATTGCGGTTTTTTTGTGTCTATTTTTTCTTATTTCTTCTGCTCTTCGTTTTTGACTTTCAATGCAAAGACGACATTCGCCCCAACTGTAGGGAGCACATCATGATAAGGCAAGCTCCGTGCTGCACGAATCAGGAAAGGTGCTTTTTCATCTATTTTTCCTGCATTCGTCATTTTCAATAAAGTACCTTGTTGAAACTTATCAAATTGCATTTTTCCTTTAATGTATTTCAGATCACCCCCTTGAGCATAAAAACTATTCTGATTCGACTGAGGAAAGCTAAAATTCAGTTTAAAACGGAATGGAATTTGAATAACTCCTAATCCGAGTTCAACTTTAAAATCTGCCAACTGCGTTTGGTCTTTTAGGGTTTCGATATCAATAGATTTGAGTTGGCGGGGAAACAGCTTTTTATAATGTACAGGCTGTGTCCATTTTTGTAGTTGTTGCACTGGTTGTGAATAATACTGATACGTCGTCACAAAACGCATTGATTCGGCACCGTGTTGATAAGGCACAGTTGTCGGTGTATGGACAAAACTTACAGGGTGTTCGGTGATACGACTGATTTGTGCGATTTTGGCTAATTGATTTGTCGTTAATTGGTCGGATGGAAATTGCCCTGGTTTGAGTGCACTCGAAGAAGGCGCTGTTAATTTTTTTCGAATTGATTCAAGTAAAAATGCATGTGTACCACTTGGAATTCCCATTTTTGCTTCAGGCACTGCATTCAGAACTTTGCTAAATAGAAAACCTTTAGGTTGGTCTAAATCTCCCCATTGCGTTAGGGTTAGAAGGGTATGATTCTGATCCAATTTGAACCATTCAAATTTTCCTAGACCATAAGGAACAGGTGCATCCACAATCAAGCTCGAAATACTATTACCTTCAATATGATGCTGAAACACTATGGTCTCATTAAAGTTGAGCACTGGTATCGGTGTTGGAATGGAAATTTTATATTGAACCTGAGTGATATTTTTTTCTTGATCTAATATTTTAGCTGATTTCAATGTCGGGAATAATCCAACAAAATTTTCAAACTGTGAAAGCGTTTTGGCGACCTTTTCTTCATTAACAGGCAATACGATGGCAGATGATGTGAACTTCACATTTGGATTGGGGTGTTTTTTGCGTGTCGGAATAGATGTTTGGGTATTCGGGTGTGCATAGATGAGAATCTGATCTTTGGTGATGCTGGCGAGTTCGGTACTATTATTTTGGAATGGTTTTAACGCACTGGGTATATTTTCTTTCCATTCAATAATCGCGCTGTACGACAAGCTAGGTATAAAAATAAGGCTTAAGCACAATGCTCGATAGTTAAAGTATTTCATTTTCATCCTGAACTATGAATTTAGACTTTTTATTTTGTGTCATTCTAAATCGTGTGATGCTTCTATCAATAGTGCGATGATGTAATCAACAGTATTCATTAAAACGACAATTTGATTTCACGTAAAGTGGTGTAATATCTTTGCTTAAGAAAATCGTTTGTTGAATACCCTATGTCTGATACTCAACCAGTTTTATCTGTCCGTTACTTCTTAAATTTACAAGAGTCTCAGGATGGTTTTGCATTAGCTACTTTTGGCAAAAAACAATTTACGCGTTTTTTAACGCCACTTGTCAGTATTGCGATCGTCATTTGGGGGCTTTATCTTGGATTAGAGGGTGTAGGACGCTATTACGTGGCTTTAGGCACGTTCTTTATCTTTTTACAAATCGTTATGCGTTACTGGTTCTTACCTATGATGTTCAAGCGTCAGTTTGAAAAATATCAATTTGGTAAGACTGAACAAGGTATCGATTTGTTTCAAAACTCTGCTGAACTTTTTTCAAGTGGTCGTCCTAAACAAGCATTTGCCTACGGTGAAGTACAAAAATTTGTAGTGGGTAAATTGACCTATATGCTTGAACTCAAAAATCATACAGTTGTCATTATTCCAAAACGTGCATTTGAGTCTGATGTAGACAGAACACTGTTTGAAAATACATTCCAAAAACGTTAAGTTTTGATGAGTTCATTACTCAAACTATAAATAAGAGAGATTTTCATGAGTGCAGTTCCATCAAAAATTGTATGTGTCGGTCGCAGTTATGCTGCGCATGCTCAAGAATTAGGTAATGCGATTCCTGATCAACCTGTCTTATTTATCAAGCCGCCGAGTAGCTTGGTGTCCTTAGCAGAAGGGATTGATTGGAATCGTGCATTGGGACAGTGTCATCATGAATGTGAACTTTCATTACGAATAGATCGACCGCTCAAAAACGTTACGGATCCTAAAGAGGCATTAGCAGCAGTAGGTGCAGTCACCCTTGGTTTGGATTTGACTTTAAGAGATCAACAAGATCAGCTTAAAAAGAAAGGACAACCTTGGGAACGTGCGAAAGCATTTGATGGATCTTGTATTTTGGCAGATTGGATTTCGCTTGATCAGGTTCCAGCATTAGATCAAGTCCAGTTTAAGCTCGAAATTAATGATGAACTTAGACAACATGGCGATACGGGTTTACTGATTTTTAAATTAGGAGCGCTTTTGGCAGAAATCAGTCAAAACTTTAGCTTAATGCCTGGTGATGTTGTCATGACGGGTACGCCTGCAGGTGTAGGACCATTAGAATCGGGTGATCAGCTCAAAATGACTTTGACTGGCTTAAATGAAGATTTTGTGTGGACTACGCAAGTGCAGTAATTAAGCATCAAGCTCAATTAAAAAGGATGATGGTTCATCCTTTTTTTTATGGCTAGAGATTGTCTGAATTGATGTTTTTACGAAACTGTTGGGGCGTGATGTGCATCCAACGTTTGAACATATTGATAAAGGCTGAGGCGTTGGCATAGCCCAAATCTAGAGCAATATGTTCAACAGTTTTATTTTCAGACAATAAGCTTAATGCTCGTGTAATTTTAAAGCGTTGACGCCATTCATTGAGCGACATCGAAATTTCAGCTTCACATAGGCGAGATAAAGTGCGCTCACTCATATTCACCATTTGAGCATAATCTCTCAGTGGACGCTGATCACTGAGATGCTCATGGATGTAGGTAAATATCGTTTGTAATGCAGGATGATCAGAATGGGGCAAGTAGCTTTTGAGCAGGGGTGAGCTTTTTAATTGATCCAGTAAAACCATTAAAAGTCGTTGATATTCGGGTTGATCATGTTTGAAATAAGTTTTTCTGAGTTCATTGAGTAGCGCCGTCACTAAGGGGGAGCTTAGTAAAATACCTGCTTGTTTGGGCAGTGCATCACACAGGCTTTCATGCACGTATAAGGTGGCATGAGAAACAGCTGTGAGATTAATACTGCTGTGATGCAGATGCGGCGGTAGCCAAATTCCGTAGGGCGGAGGTGTTAAATATTGATTTTGATTAATATGAACTTCCATTACACCATCAAATGCATAGATAAATTCGCCCCATGCATGACCGTGTTTAGGATATTCCGAATGGGCTGGATCATTGCGGAATGTTAGCCAAAGATTCTCTTGGATATGATCATAATTATCTAACTGAACGAATGGTTCATGTGGATGGCGTTTTGGCATATTAAATTGCCTGAATAAATGTATTTGTTGTCTGTTTTGAATTATATATTCTAATTCAGTCAGCAGTATAGTGACGACTTGTTTGTGTGAAGAGTGCCACTCATGGGTGAGCGAAGAGGTCTTGACCTTCAGGCGTCAAGCTTAATGATCGTATTGTGTTTAGTCTGGGGTTTACAGCAAATTATCTTGAAACTTGCAGCTACTGATATTAGTCCTCTGATGCAAATCGCATTGCGCTGTGGTTTGGCAACCTTGCTTGTCGTTCCATTATTGTATCGACAACGAGTGCAACAACTGTTCCATTACCGTTATGTTGTTCCTGGAATTTGGTTAGCCTTTTTATTTTCTGCAGAATTTTATTTGGTTGCTGAGGCGCTCAGGTACACTAGTGCTGCGCACACTGTTGTTCTGCTCTATACCGCGCCTATTTTTGTGGCTTTAGGCTTACATTGGAAAGTCAAAGCTGAAAAATTGAATAATCTGCAGTGGTTTGGTATTTGGTTCGCATTTTTTGGCATCGCTTATACTTTTTTAGTGCGTGATCAAGCTCAGAGCCAACTCAGCCATATTTTATGGGGAGATTTTCTTGCTCTAATGGCGGGGATGATGTGGGCATTGACTACGATTTCTTTAAAATTTTCAACGCTTTCAGAGGCGCCGCCTACTCAAACATTATTTTATCAATTGCTTGGGGGCTTTATTTTTTTATTACCCTTAGCTTTTTGGACTGGACAAGCAGATGTGCGCTGGTCACAACTGACGTTTCTGAGCTTAACATTTCATGCGGTTGTCATGTCTTTTTTAAGTTTGCTGCTATGGTTTTGGTTGTTACGAACTTATTTAGCAAATGGCTTAGGTGTGTTTTCGTTTTTGACTCCCATGTTCGGCATGTTGTTCGGTGTCTGGCTATTAGATGAGGAGATCGAAACGAGTTTCTTGGTCGGTTCTTGTATGGTTCTTGCAGGGATTATGATTGTGTCTTTGCACCGCTATTTGAGAATTTATCTTGATCGAATCAGCGCAAGAATTGGAGCACTCCATTGAATCAGTATACATGGTTGGGATTAAGTTCGATTTTGATTTGGGCCTCGTTGGTTGCGGTGGTGAAACTTGTAACTGAATCATTAAGCCCGGTACAGGCGGTGGCACTGATCTATAGTTTTAGTGCATTGTTCATGTTATGGAAAAATGGTTTTCCCAAGCTTTCACTCATGCCTAAAAAATACCTATTGGGCTGTGGTACTCTTTTTGTTGGCTATGAGATCCTGTTTTTAATTTCGATTGCACTTTCAACGCATCGAGAACAGGTATTAATTATTGCAATGATTAATTATCTTTGGCCTCCTTTGCTGATTGTATTTTCGATTCTTGCACGGCAATTGAGCGCGAATATTTGGGTGATTGCTGGCTTTGCATGTGCCATTCTTGGGTTAATGATGGTTGTTAATCCAGATATTCTCGAGCCGAAACGCATATTGGTGGCCGTGCTTGAAAATCCATTGGCGTACTCATTTGCTTTCATTGGCGCCGTACTATGGCCTTTGTACAGTATATTTACCAAGAAATATGCAGAAGGTCATAATGCTGTTCCATTTCTTTTTCTAATGACTGCAGTTGGGTTGTGGGCTGTACATTTTGTGATGCGAGAACCCTTTGTTGAGCTGAATTTGATGACATGGCTGATGGTTGTAGTCATTGGCAGCTTAATTGGCTTGGCTTATAGCAATTGGAACCAAAGCATGCAATATGGGAATCTCAAAATTTTAATTTTGGCAACGTATTTTATGCCCATTTTTTCAAGTCTGATGTCGATGCTGATTCTAGATGTGCAACCTCTAATGAGCTTTTGGATCGGTTGTGTCTTAGTGACCTTAGGCGCACTTATTTGTTGGAAATCTACACGTCCATATAGTCCATCTATGAAATAAGAAAAAGACCTGTAGAGGTCTTTTCTTATTGCAAGAGTTTATTTTTCTTCAAGTATGGTCGATAGTGGTACGGAGAGCTTTGCAGCCAGATAATCATCAGCTTCAATCAGTGCTGGACCAATACGGTTCATCCATACGTCATCTTCATGGATTTGTCCGATATCATTTTTATCAGGTAGCGTATAAGGCAATGATTTATAAAATGACCAAAAATCAAGATGATCTAAATTTCTAACCAAAACATATTCATTATTATCTGTACGTTTAATAATATTCTGCTGTTCCAATAGATTGACATATTTAGGCCAGCGGCCAATTTCACCGCGTCCTAAAATATCAAGTGCCTCCAGATCGGTTACGGTTTTACCTTGTTTTTGTTTTTTATAGAATAACTCAAGCATATCTAGAAGCATGAGAATTGGATGGCGCGTTTCGGTCTTACCTGTATGAAATGCTGTGAGGGCATAACTTATCTCAACACCAAGCAGTACGATGTTCCAAGAGAGATAAATCCACAACAGGAAAATTGGAACTGCTGCAAAAGCACCGTAAACCAACTGATAACTGGTAAAGTTAGTCATCACGAAGCCGAATAAATTTTTCAGTAACTCGAAGGTAACAGCACTAAAAATCGCAGCAATCATGGCTGCTTTTATTGGAACAGAGCGGTTTGGAATCGTCCAATACAAGGCGAAAAAACCAAATGCGGTGAGTGCAAATGAGATGACCCATAAAATAAACGTGCCATTCAATTCATAACCTGCAAAATTATTGCTTAGGATGTTCATAGACGCTAAAGTCGATGAAATCACAAAAGCCGAACCCAGCAGGATTGGTCCCAGTGAAATGATGGTCCAATAGCGCATAAAACCAATAATGCCATTACGCGTTTCTGTCACACGCCAAATACGATTGAATGCTGTCTCAATGCTAGTGAGCATCATTACTGTGGTAAAGAATAAAAACAGCACACCAATAATGGTTAAGTTGCTCGAATTGTCAGTAAATGCATTCAATGCTTTGTCAAACGCGATACTGGTTTTAGGCAGAAAATTACTGTAGATCAATTGTTGTAATTGTTGCCGAGCAGGTTCTAATGCTTTAATCGATGAAATGATAACCAAGAATACGGTCAACATCGGCACGACAGCGAAAAGTGTGGTGTAAGTTAAAGAGCCTGCTTGCTCACGACAATTGTTAGCTTCAAAGCGTCGTAGTACAAACAAAATAAACTGAAACCATGTTTTATTGTAGAAAGGTAACTTTTTTAAGATTTCCGCCATAAATAATGAGTCTCGAGTATTTTTTAGTTAAAATTCTGTACGTTCGTTGCACAGCTTAACCAAATTTTAAAAAAAATACCGTATAGTTTTCTTTTTTCATTGGATGATCTTTTTATGCAAGCATATGTTCTAGTTTTGTATTACAGCAAATATGGTTCAACCAAGGAAATGGCACATTTAATTGCTCAAGGAATTGAATCTACTGGAATGCTTGCGAAAATTAGAACAGTTCCACAGTTGGCAACAGTGGTGACCGAAGCAGCACCAAGTGTTCCAGAGGAGGGCGATATTTATGCGACTTTGGATGATCTTCAACATTGTTCGGGACTTGCATTAGGATCACCAACTCGATTTGGCAATATGGCATCAGAAATGAAATATTTTTGGGATCAAACAACGAGTTTATGGCTCAATGGTGCATTGCATAATAAACCTGCCTGTGTATTTGGTTCATCGGGCTCTATGCACGGCGGGCAGGAAAGTACATTACTGACCATGTTGCCACCTTTGTTTCATCATGGAATGTTGATTTTGGGTTTAACCAATGCCAACACAGCTTTATCGAATACAAAATCAGGTGGGACACCTTATGGTGCTACACATGTCAGTGGTCCTAGACACGATCAATCTCTAAGCCAAGATGAAAAATCACTGTGTATCGAGCAAGGGAAACGATTAGGTGAAGTGGCGTTGCAAATGTTAAAGAAATAATTTTAAAGATTATTTTATCATGCATAAAAAAGTGAGCTTCTCGCTCACTTTTATTTTGAAATATGTTTTTGTTCAAACCGGTGTTTGCACTTTTTGCATTGGTAATCGAGGAAAACATTTTTATCGACGATTTCTCCCGCTTTTTTTCCAAAACGATGACCTAAAAAGCCACCGGTCACACCCACACTGATTGCACCAACAAAAGTGCCAATTGTGCCACCCATGATTACACCTAAAGGGCCCGCAACAGCACCAATAGAAGCACCAATAGAAGCCCCTGATGCAGCACCACCCACAGTACCCGCAGTTGTACCCGCTGCGGAAAGAAGAACACCACCTGTTTTTTGCAGTAATTGTTCATGGTTGCGTTTTTCAATATCAGTTGAACCGCATTTTGGGCAGTGTATTTCTAAGTTTTCAGTCATTTAGGATTGCTCTAATCTATACATCCATTTATTTAAAAGATTCTAGCATTGCACTTAAAGTTACAACATGGCCGAATGTAGAAAAACTGTAATGCCAGATAAAATAAAAAATTGATTTCAAAATAGATTAATTTAATTTTTAAGGATAAAACCGTATTTTATGAGCAGGATGGCTTAGATCTTGAACTGAATAACTAAGCGAAAATAGTGATTTAATTTTTTTCGAAGTTTGGCTTATTTTTTTATTCCAATCAAAAAAATTACCAAGACAATGAAAAAATTATTTGTACTAAGCACCATTGTGACATTGAGTTTTAGCCTCATTGCATGCTCAAAAGAAAAGCCTACTGAGCTTAAGGGGCAAGATGAATCAAATGAAAAATTAACAACATTGAATATTGGCTATCAAAAAGCGGCGCTTAAATTCATCGTTGCAAAACAAAATAAAACTTTTGAGCAGGCATTTCCTGGTGTGAAAATTCAATGGAAAGAATTCCCGGCAGGTCCTCAAACACTAGAAGCATTAAATGTCGGTGCTATAGATGTGGGGTATACAGGGGATACACCTGTAATTTTCGCACTTTCTGCAGGGAAACCAATTCAATATTTAGCATATGAAAATGGATCTAAAAATGCACACAGCTTGCTGTTACCCAAAGACAGCACGATTCAAAGTTTAAAGGATCTAAAAGGTAAGCGTATTGGTGTTACACAAGGTTCAAGTGCGCATTACTTTCTCTCACAAATATTAGATCAAGCTCAATTGAGTTGGTCTGATATTCAACCCGTCTGGTTAACGCCTGCAGATGCACGAGCTGCTATTGATAAAAAATCAATCGATGCTTGGGCGATTTGGGATCCTTATGCAAGTGCTGCTTCGCTTAAAGGTGATACACGTGTTCTTATTGATTCAAAAGCTTTGCCATTGGCTTATAGCTTCTATTTGTCTTCACCAAAATTTTTAAAACAACATGGGGTTGAAGCCCAAAAATTTGTGCAAACATTAAATCAAGTAGATGATTGGATCAATCAACACCCAGATCAAGCCGCAAAAATTCTGGCGCAAAGTACAAGCTTGGATGAAAATATTACTAAACTGGTTTTAGAAAAAAGAAATATTCCTGCTTATGCCAAACTGGTCGATACAGATACAGTCACGGCGCAACAAAAAATTGCAGATTTATTTTATCAGCTCAAACTCATTCCGAATGCAGTGTCTTTAAAAGATCATGTGTGGACTGGGAAAGACTAAGTGATTGAACGCGAATCATATTTTTATAGACGAATAAGTATCCAATTTAAATGATTTCAAAAGCATTCATCTTTCAGTCATTAATACAATGAAGTATTAGAAAGATGAGTGCATCATGAATCAACCATTACAACAAAACTTAACCGCACTTCCTATTCTGAATTTAAGTCATTTTGATCAATCATCAACGCAAGCAGATTTTCTGCAACGACTTGCACATATCGCCAAGGATATTGGTTTTTTTTATTTGATAGGTCATGGCATTTCAGCTGAAAAAATTTCAGAGATTCGGCGTATTACTCGGCAGTTTTTTTCGCTGCCACAAGAACAAAAAGATGAAATCGCTATGATTCATTCCCCGCATTTTCGAGGGTATAGTCGAGTAAATACCGAAGTTACACGTCTGCAACCTGATTTTAGAGAACAAATAGATATTGGTTTTGAACTAGCAGCATTAGAACCTGAAACTGGACCGACATGGAGACGTTTGCAGGGACCAAATCAGTGGCCTTCGAATTGGCCTGAGTTTCAACGCGTAGTCACCGCATGGCAACGAGATCTCAGACAAGTTGCAATTAAATTATTAAAAGCCTTGTTGCTTTCATTGGGGCAGCAGGACACAGCACTTGATCAATTGATTACAGGCAGTCCACATGAACTACTCAAGCTGATTCATTATCCCCCAATTGATCAAATGAATCATCAGGGTGTAGGGCCTCATAAAGACTCCAATATTTTAACTTTACTTTTACAAGACCAGATCGGAGGACTTCAGGTCTTAAGTCAAGGCAAATGGATTGGAGTACCATTTGTTGAACACGCATTTGTCGTCAATATCGGTGAGGTTTTAGAGCTTGCTACGAATGGTTATTTGATTGCGAATCAACATCGAGTCATATCTCCAATGAATGCAGATCGGTATTCGGTTGCTTATTTTCTTTCTCCCAATTTATTTGCTGGTGAAATTCCGCTTTTAAATCTTGCAGATGATTTAAAAGCGCTTGCGCAAGGACCTGAGACAGATCCACTGAATCCTTTACTGAGAAATGTGGGAGAAAACTGTATCAAAGGTCGACTTAGATCTCATTTAGACGTTACTGAAAAATATTATCCAGCACAATTTAAACAACTCCAACAATCAACAACAATATCGAGTAAATCATGAAGTCAAAATACGCCCAATTTTTATTTATTATTTTTGCAATTCTCATTATCAGTGCATGTAGTGCTCAACCTGAACCTCAAAAAACAAAGCAAACACAACAAACAATCGTGATCGGATCACATGGATCGGATGTTGATATTTGGAGACATATCGCGGATTCTGATCAGGCCAAAACAGCAAAAGTTGACATTGAAGTGAAAGAAATTAATGACGGTGTGGCTTTGAATCAAGCTTTGCTCGATGGTGAAATTGATGTAAATGCATTTCAATCTTGGGCATATTTCAAAGAATTTAATGACTTGAATCATCAGAAGCTCGCAGTCTTGGCGACGACTTATTTAGAGCCTATGGGGTTATATTCTCAGAACTACAAGTCACTAATTGCTTTGCCTGATCGGGCCTTAATTGCAATTCCAAATGATGTGGCGAATACAGCACGTGCATTAAGGTTATTAGAGCGTGCTCAGCTAATTACACTTAAGCCTGATTTTAATACGATTTCTGGAACTCTTGAAAGTATCCAGTCAAATCCGAAATCACTTCAATTTAAATTGGTCAAAGGTGCACAACTACCACGTGTATTGTCTGAGGTGGATTTAGCCGCAATTGGAAATACTATTGCTCTGGAAAGTGGACTAAACGTAATAACAAATGCGATATTTAAAGAAGAGGTCACTGATAAAGCTTTAGAAAATGTCAATATACTTGCAGTGCGTAAAGACCGATTGAATGATCCAAAATTTCAAAAACTTTCAAATCTTTACCATCAGTCTTACGTTGAGGATTATATTCAAAAGCATTTTGGTGGTACAAAATTGGGCATTCAACTAGATCCTGCCACATTAAAGTAAAAAAGCGCCGTTAGGCGCTTTTTTTAATGTTCAACATTATTCTTGAACAAAAGTCACTGTCCCATTTGCAAGTGATTCAACACGAGCAAGTGATTCAACTCGGTAACCTTTTTCAAGTAAAAGATCACGGCCAGGTTGGAACGACTTTTCAATCACGATACCAATCCCGACAACCTCAGCTTCAGCTTGGTGAATCAAATCAGCTAAACCTAAAGCTGCTTGTCCATTCGCAAGAAAGTCATCGATCACAAGAACCTTATCTGTTGCTGCAATGTGCTTCTTAGAAATAGCAATTGTGCTTTCTACTTGCTTTGTAAAAGAGAATACTTTTGAACGATATAAATCATCTTTTAAAGTTAAAGATTGATACTTACGTGCAAAAATTACCGGTACACCAAGTTCCAAGCCAGCCATCACAGCAGGTGCGATACCTGAAGCTTCAATTGTGATGATTTTGGTGATGCCTGCATCTTTAAATAGACGAGCAAACTCTTGACCAATTAGTTGCATCATCACTGGGTCGATTTGGTGGTTTAAAAAAGAGTCAACTTTTAAAACCTGATCAGATAGAACGATACCTTCGTTTAAGATTTTCTGTTCTAGTGCGTACACGGGAGAATCCTCTAGGGCAGGAGCCTTTTTAAGCAAACACGTATTTTAAAAAGCATCTGTAAAAAAGCAAGTAAAATATGCCTTAATTTTTAGGACCGTTATACCCTGTCAGTAAGAGACCGTATGAGGATTTCTTATCTTGGTGTGTGACTTTCACTGGTAGATAGTCCAATTTCGGAGACAGCCAAAAAATCGTTTCACGACCTGGTTTATCATGTTTCATCACCACCTTGATGGTATCAAACGTGCCGTACTTGGTTTCCACTTTTTCAGTGCCTTGTTTGACGAATCGACGTGATTCAACTTCTTTAGCATCTGCAATCCAATATTGCGATTTTAAACCGTTATTTTTGAGGTCTTCACGAATTTGCAATTCTGCATTTAACTCATCCAGTACACCAGATTTCCATGCAAATGAGCGTTGCTCTTTATCTTTGGTGGTGTTAATGGTTTTGGCACTCGGATTAAATTTAATGCTCATTGTATTGTTATGAACCAAAATTTTACTGGTGCGACTAAAATTGGATGATTGAATTTGATTATTATTGAATGTGAAGTTACTGGTTTCAGTTGCTGAAGCAATACCACCTGCTTTAGCTGCAAAAACGTAATTCCACGTGTTACCTGATTTTTTCAAGGTTCGTGTTGCTGACCCCAAGTTTTTACCATTGTATGCAAACTGATAAGAGGCTTGGAAGGGTGTCATGGCAAGCGCTTGACTTGAATAGCCTGTGAAAAGCACGGCTGTACCTACACTTGCAATCACACTCAAAGTTTTAAACGATTTAAATGCCATAAATATTTTCCTTTACCTTCGTATCGAAGGATCACTTGAAGTTTTATTATCTCTGATAAATAAGGAGAAATAATCAATAATCACAGTGAAAATGTATTTTTCTGTAGCTTAAGTTTTATGACGACATTAGAACTCTGCGCTCTAGTCGTCCTTTTGTTTAATTGGTGTAATGTGATCACTTTCCACTTCATCAGACTTAGATTTGAATCGATCAGTATTCATTTTGCTAAATAAAGCCATCAAATTTACATTACCGATCACGACCAATTCTGTTTCACGAAGTTCTGCATGGTTGACGTGTACTTTGCCCAATGTTTCGATGATCGAGCGATTTTTTCCGAGCCACTGATTTAAATCGAGATGTAAGAGATCGTCTTTGACTTTAATGACATTAAACCGCTCTAAAATCATGCCAAGTGGATCTTTACGAAGAATTTTTTGATAGAAAAATAGGGCAGAGCGGAATGCGATTTTCATCCAAAAGGTTTGAAATTTTGCTTCAATGACTTCGGTTTCACTAATTTGTTCAAATACAATCAGTTGTACATCTTTATTCAATTCCATTTGAATCAGCTTTAAATCTACAGAGAGAATGGTATAAAGCCCTTTCACATTCAAAGTAGCATAGAGTCGAAGCCAATCATCATGTAAATCTGCATGTAAATCTTCAAGGATACTGACATTGTCGGTCACAAAGCGCTTGAAAGTCGCATTTAAAAAAACTTGAGAGACAGGAAATTCACGTTCTTCTTCAATAAATCCTTCAGCCTTTTGATAGACTTTACGGAATTTGTTCGCGATATTTGAAATAATCGTTGGCATAAGTGAAGTTCCATTACCTCTAAATCTTGTGAGATGTCAGCTAGTGTATATCTTGTAGGTGATTACTACCGAAGGATAACAGCTTATCCAATTGCGATGTAATGTTTACAAAGACGTTTATTATGGTTTTGATGGTCAGGCGTTATTTAAGTTTAATCTATTGGTTTCGCATGACTTTATCTTATTTTATCTGAAGAACTTGCTCAATATTTAACTCATTTGTCTAAAATATGTCATCAATATAAAGATCAACTCGATTTATTCAGATTGATAAGCGCGCTGAATCTGACAGACCTCAATCGAATACGTGTCATACCATGATAGGCGACCTTTTTGTTGGGCGTAAAGATGCTCAGTGTCCTGACGCCAAGCTTGAATATCCTCTAACCGACTCCAATAAGAAAGACTGACTTCATTATCCTTCTCTTGATAGCTTTCAAACTTTGTACAATGGTAATCATGCATCGCTTTATGCCGCATTTGGTTTGCTAATTTTACATATTCATCATCAATATTTTTTATTTTCGCTTTGAAGATGACAACGAAGTTCATTTGTGAATACTCATTTATTATTTTAATGTGCTTCCCGAATAACGGGAAGCAAAGACTGACGTCATTGAGGAGTGTTATTCGTCATCCAAAAGCAAGTAAGGATTTTCAAAACCCAGTTTTTGTAAAATCTCAATCTCAATTGCTTCCATTTCCTCAGCATCTTGTTCAGAAATTTCATGATCATAGCCCATCAGATGTAAAGTACCGTGAACCAACATATGAGTGAAATGTGTTAATGGTGCTTTAGATTGTTCTTCTGCTTCACGAAGCACAACGGGAATACAAATCACCAGATCTCCGATCGGGAAACTGTCTAGAATTTCAGCCATTTCATCTGGTAAGTCGCTTGGAAAAGATAAAACATTGGTTGGCTTATCTTTACCACGATATTCAAGGTTAAGTTTGTGACTTTCTTCGACATCTACGCAAGCTATACCAATTTCACAATCGCTTTGTGTATCAATATGACGAAGGGTGGTTTCAATAATTTTTTTAACATACGCACGTTTGAGCACCAAGCTTGATGCTTCAAACGATTGTTGTAATGAGAGACTGAGTTTCAAAATCTTGCCTTGAGCGTGATTAGATTTAAATTACTCTGCATCTTGATGCTGAGCATCAGCAGCAGAATCATTTTCTGATATGAGTGCTTCTTGACGCGCTTTACGTTCCGCACGTGCTTCAGCAGTTAAACGATGTTGTTCACTGTCCCAACCTTCGTATGCTTCTACAATTTTTTGTACAAGCTGATGTCTTACAACATCACGTGAGTGAAAACGTGTGATATGGATTTCTTTAATCTTTTCAAGCACACGTAATGAATGTGCCAAACCAGACTGCTGTCCACGTGGTAAATCTACTTGGGTAATGTCACCGGTAATGACTGCACGCGAACCAAAACCAAGACGAGTTAAGAACATTTTCATCTGTTCTGGCGTTGTATTTTGAGCTTCATCTAAAATGACAAAGGAGTGATTGAGTGTACGACCACGCATATATGCAAGTGGCGCTACTTCAATAATTTGACGCTCAATTAATTTTGCCACTTTTTCAAAGCCAAGCATTTCATACAGGGCATCATAGAGTGGGCGTAAATAAGGATCAATTTTTTGTGATAAGTCACCTGGCAAGAAGCCAAGTTTTTCACCAGCTTCCACAGCAGGGCGAACTAAAAGAATGCGTTGAATTTCATTGCGTTCAAGCATATCAACGGCAGCAGCTACAGCCAAATAGGTCTTACCTGTACCCGCTGGACCAATCCCGAAAGAAATATCACTTTGAAGAATGCGTTGTACATAGCGTTTTTGGTTGGCCCCCCGCGGATTAATGCGGCCCTTACGGGTTTGGAGCCAGACTTCGTCAAGTCCTGTGTGTTCTTGATTAGGATCCAATTGTAATTCATGATCAGTCTGGCTGCCTTGAATCATTAAATGAATCAAATCAGAGCTGATTTGTTGAGAAACTTCAGCTTCGGCGTATAAGCGCTGAAGTAAGCTTTCAACTCTCTCGACTTCATCAATTCCACCGTCAATAAAAAAACTATCGCCACGCTGACTGATTTTTACATCTAAACGTTGTTCAATTTGTTTCATATGACCGTTGTACGCGCCAAGCATGGTTTGTAAACGGTCCATTGAAACACCGGGAAAAGCCACTGTACGTCGAATCGCTGCAGTCAAGAGATTTCCTTTAGAGTCTGTTAATCTATACCTCTACATTACGCCACGTCAGGTTCAAGATTCAAGAGTTCACCGTAAACTAAATTTAAGGTTTTAATCTCTGTAATCTCAATCTCTGCAAAGCGTCCGAGCCAAGAAGCATCACCAATAAATGTTACTAAACGTGTATTGTCTGCGGTTCCTACCAATAAGTTTGGATCGTGCTTTGAAACGCTCTCAATGAGCACACGTTGAACAGTACCAAGCATAGCATCAGTTTTTTGGATACTTGATTGCTTGATCCATTGTTGAACTTTAGCCAAGCGCTCTTTTTTAACATCTTCAGGTGTTAAATCTTCCAACTCTGATGCTGGTGTACCAGGACGTTTCGAGTAGATGAAACTATAAGAATGATCAAAATCTAAGTCTTGAATAAATTGATATGTCTCTTCAAAGTTAGCATCAGTTTCACCAGGGAAGCCAATAATAAAGTCTGAAGACAAATGCATATCAGGACGTACTTGGCGTAATTTAGCAATCTTATCGATATAAACGTCAATCGTGTGGTTACGCTTCATTGCCTTCAATACATCATTTGAACCGCTTTGAACTGGTAAATGAAGGTGAGAAACCATCTGTGGTAGGTCACGATAGCATTGGATAAGGTCATCATTGAATTCTAATGGATGAGATGTTGTATAACGAATACGACCAATGCCTGGAATTTCCGCCACTAGACGAAGAAGATCAGCAAATGTACAGATTTCACCTTCGAAAGTTTCTCCGCGGTAACCATTTACGTTTTGACCGAGTAAAGAAACCTCACGTACACCTTTTTCAGCAAGACCAGCAATTTCAGCAAGTACATCATCTAGGGGACGAGAGACTTCCTCACCACGAGTGTATGGCACCACGCAGAATGAACAGTATTTTGAACAGCCTTCCATAATCGATACGAACGCCTTATAACCTTCAACGCGAGGTTCAGGTAAGAAGTCGAACTTTTCGATATCTGGAAATGAGATGTCTACCAGTTTGATTTTCTCTTTTTTCGGCTTTTCAATTTGATCCGTATGCTGATCAAGCATTTGTGGCAAACGGTGAAGTGTTTGTGGACCAAATACCATGTCGACATAAGGTGCACGTTTTTGGATATTGTCACCTTCTTGAGATGCAACACATCCACCTACACCAATCACCAAATCAGGATTTTTTTCTTTCAGCTTGCGCCAGCGACCTAATTCTGAAAATACTTTTTCTTGCGCTTTTTCACGAATTGAACAGGTATTCATTAAAAGAATATCTGCATCAGCAGGGTCTGTCGTTAATACATAACCGTGTGAATCACCTAGCAAGTCGGCCATACGATGACTGTCATACTCATTCATCTGACACCCTTGCGTTTCGATATACAGTTTTTTGACTGCACCATCGATGGCTGGGGTGTGCTGTGGCTGGGTAACAGTGTTTTCTGAGGCAGCTGGGGCACTATTCGGAATGAAGGTTTGAACCGTCATGAAGGCTCCTATCCTATAAAAAGGGATAAATATGTTCCGGTGAAGTATGGGGGAATCCCACACTCGATAAAAGCGAGCTATTTTACAGTATTTGTACTACGGGTTGAACAAATATATAAATCAGATCAAGTTTATGGATTTACAGTAAAAATACTTTAAAATAATAGTGGTTAATCAGCGCTTTACATAACAGAACAGTACTTGATCATTAGAGTATTTAAAATACATTTTAAAATTGCCAAGCGCTGCAAAAGAGTTGATCATGCAAAAAAGCATGTCCAAATGTAGCGACGAGTTAAAGTTGAGAAGAGAAGCGTGTTAAAAAAAGCAGTGAAGCAAAAACAGTTAAAACAATATTTAATGGGGCTGATAACACTAGGTTGTTTGCCCGTTGCTCATGCGGCTGAAGAGCAATTTAATGAGGCGATTAAATTTGCGAACTCGGGTAATACAGCTCAGCTCGAATATTATCGTTCTGCAATGCAAAATGATGCGCTTGGATATTATCCAGAATATTGGATGTTGAATAATAATTTAGGCTTCCAACCCGCAACGAATATTATCAGCTTTGCACAGCGCTATCCTCAATCTGCAATGGCTGAAAAATTAGCTGCAGATTATGTCGAAGAAAAGGTAAAACAAGCGGATTTTAAGACAGCTCAACCTGTTTTACCTTATGTCACCAATCCTGACCAAGCTGAAAGCTGTGCAGTTGCGCAAGTGCGAGCAAAAAATGGCGATACACTGGTATACGCTGAGTATAAAGATGTATGGCTTAAAACAGAATCACAGCCGGAATCGTGTAATGGTTTAGGTCGCTTAATGTTAAGTAGTCCTTTACTCACGACTACGGATCGTCAACAGCGCCTATATGCGCAACTCAGAGCGGGACAGTCTGGTCCAGCAATCGCAACAGCACAAACTCTGGGTTTAAGCTTGTCATTAGCACAATTAAATCAAATTCAGGCAGATCCGTTGAATTATTTATGGTCTGCGACCAAAGGAACGACAGCAGATTATGCTTATTTGGTATTTGCTTTAGGTCGTGCTGCGGATGCGGACTTGAACACGGCGCTTCAAAATCTTCCTCGTGTCGTGCAAGGTGTTCCTGCAGATGTTCAAAAGTATATGTACCGCACGGTGGCGTATATTGGAGGCACGACAGTGATGAAAAATAATTTTAATCCTGAAGTGCTGAAGAACTTTGATTATAGTTATGGCGTGCCTTTTACACCAGAAGAGGCTGAAATTTACGCGCGTCAAGCGATTCGTTTTGGTGAGTGGGAAAGTGTGTTGCGAGCCATAGATAGTATGAGCGTTACGCAAAAACAAGAAGATCGCTGGCAATATTGGATGGCGAGAGCATATGAAAATCGTAAAGACCAAACTTCCAAGCAAGCTGCAAAAAGTATTTATCAACGATTAGCTGCCGCTGGCGATGATTATCATAATCTGTTGGCAAAAGACCATTTAGGTATTCGTTATAATGAAGCACATGATCGTGCTCAACCAAGCGCACAGGATATTCAACGTTTAGATCAAGATATTCACTTTAGACGTGCTTTTGCATTACGCAATATCAATGCTTCAGCAACTTACACAAATCGTGAATGGAATTGGGCTGTCCGCCAAGCTTATCTTAAGCAAGATGATGGTCTATTACTGGCTGCGGCAAAACGTGCCACAGAAATGGGGTGGTATGACCGTGCTATTTATGCGGCGGAAAGAACACTTAAACGTCATAACTATGCATATCGTTATGCGACACCACATCAAAATCTAGTGGTGACGCATAGTAAAAATGCAGGGATTGATCCTTCGTGGGCTTATGGTTTAATGCGTCAAGAAAGTCGCTTTGTAACCACGGCCCGTTCACATGTAGGTGCTGGTGGATTGATGCAAATTATGCCTGCAACAGCAAAAGATGTGGCACGAAAAATGGGTGAAACGTATAATCCTGCTGCATTATCCGATCCGAATACCAATATTCGTTATGGGACATATTACCTGTCAATGATTCAAGGTATGCTGAGTAACAGTCCAGTTCTGGCTACGGCTGGTTATAATGCAGGACTGACTAGAGCACGCCGTTGGCAACCAGAGTTCAAAAGCATTGCGGCGGATCAATACACAGAGTCAATACCACTTCATGAAACACGTGACTATGTGAAGAAAGTTATGACCAATGCTGCTCATTATGGTGTATTGCTTGGACAGGGGCCGCAAGCGATCGAAAGTCGTATGCCGCCTATTCCAGTAAGAAATACGCAATAGCATTTCAACTACTTTTGTGAGCTTTGATGAATCACACAAAACTGCTGTTTAGTCGTCAACACACTTACCTCCTCAGTAGTTTGAGCGTAGGGGCTTTGTTGTGTTCAGCAGATGTGATGGCATCAGGGAAAGGTTTACAAGGATATGTGCTTCAAGTACAGATGACACCTGCCATTTGTGCATTAGATCGAACAAAAGCGAAACACCGTAAATGCCTAGAAGGATATTCACTTACGATAAAGGGTCTTATCCCAGAAACCAGTCGTCATGATTGCCAAACGAGTTCATCTGCCACCTTGGCACCGCTACAGAAGAGGGTTGTTGCTAGGGTGATGCCTGATGAGCAGGCTAGAATTAGGCTGTGGGCCAACTATGGTGGTTGCGTTCCAATGAATGCCAGTCAGTATTTTCGTACCATTATTAATCATGCAGACCAATTAAAAGTTCCTGATTACTTAACAGGAGTGGATCGTAAAACAGTCTCTATCTCGACATTACGATCGCAATTCATCAAACTCAACCCAAAATTACCCAGCCAAGGTATTGAATTTCAATGCCAAAGCTTAAATGGTCGCCCGGTGTTAACGGGGGTTGAAATCTGTTATCGCACGAATGGTCAATTCAAGTCATGTGCGTCTGATATTGTCTCGACCTGCCCAAATACATTTGACATAGAGGGCGCCTACTAATTTATTTCCGCGAAGTTAATTTATATTTCCTATCAGACTTTTGTTGAAATTCATTCTCTTTTCAATGCATCTGTCAAAGTATTGGAGTACAATCTTCGCCGTTTATGATTATTAAGATTAGATAGAACAGCTATTTAATCGCATTGACTATCCTCTCAACTGGAGATAATTACATGAAGCAACCTGTTCGCGTTGCCGTTACTGGCGCTGCTGGTCAAATTGGTTACAGCCTTTTATTCCGTATCGCTAGCGGTGAAATGTTGGGTAAAGACCAACCAGTTATTCTTCAATTATTAGAAATTCCTGTTGAGAAAGCTCAACAAGCGCTTAAAGGCGTGATGATGGAACTTGACGACTGCGCTTTCCCATTGTTGGCTGGCATGATCGGTACTGATGATCCTAAAGTTGCATTCAAAGATGCTGACTACGCGCTTCTTGTTGGTTCACGTCCACGTGGTCCTGGTATGGAACGTGCTGACCTTCTTAAAGTCAACGGTGAAATCTTCATCGGTCAAGGTCAAGCGCTTAACGAAGTTGCTAGCCGTGACGTTAAAGTTCTTGTTGTAGGTAACCCTGCTAACACGAATGCTTATATCGCAATGAAATCTGCTCCAGATCTTCCAGCGAAAAACTTCACAGCAATGTTACGTCTTGACCACAACCGTGCGTTAACTCAACTTGCTCAAAAAGCTGGTGTTGCAGTTTCTGACATCAAAAACATGACAGTTTGGGGTAACCACTCTCCAACAATGTATGCTGACTATCGTTTTGCTAATGTAAACGGCGAAAGCTTAAAAGACAAAATCAACGATGCTGCATGGAATAAAGACGTATTCCTTCCAACTGTTGGTAAGCGTGGTGCTGCGATCATCGAAGCGCGTGGTCTTTCTTCTGCTGCTTCTGCTGCAAACGCTGCAATCGACCATATGCGCGATTGGGCTCTTGGCACAAACGGCGAATGGGTAACTATGGGTATTCCTTCTGATGGTTCTTACGGTATCCCTGAAGGCGTAATGTTCGGTTTCCCTGTAACTTGTGAAAATGGCGAGTACAAAATCGTTCAAGGTCTTGAAATTGACGAATTCAGCCGTGAGCGTATCAACTTCACGCTTAATGAGTTAGAAGAAGAACGTGCAGCGATTGCTGATATGGTTAAATAATTTAGTTTTCAACTAAATTAAAAAAGCACTCCATTGGGAGTGCTTTTTTTATGCACAAAACTTAACAATGCTTAAGAAATCCTTCTACATTGAACTTAGTATTGACATGTTATCTTGAACAAAATCATGAAAATTCAAGGAGCAATCCATGTTAGATATGGAAGTAAATCAAGAATTACTTTTTGAGCAATTGGGCCTAGATAGCTCACCTGAAGGGATTGATCACTTTATACAAACACATCGGCTTGATCCCAATACGCCGATGCATGAAGCTGATTTTTGGAACCCATCGCAACGCGATTTTATTATTAGTCATTGGAAAAAAGATAATGAATGGGCCATTGTCATTGATCAACTGAGTGAGCAACTCACAAACGACACAAAGTGATGAAAATATAATCACAAATTGAAACAATAAACCCAGACCAAAAGCTGGGTTTTTTCTTGGATTTATTATAAGTTATTTAAATAATAATTTTATTAAAATCTGATAAGGAGAGTCTCTTGATGGAACATAAACCTTCCTTAGCGTTATTGTTTTCTCAATTGGGGTTGGCAAATAGCCCAGCGGCAATTGAACTCTATATCCGGACACATCAGCTTTCCGCTCAACAAAATTTACATGATGCGCCATTCTGGAATAAAGGTCAGCGCGACTTCTTAATTAGTCATTTAGTACAAGATGATGATTGGGCAATATGGATAGATGAACTTAATCAACAATTACATATGGATGCATATAAATTAAAAATGGCCTAAAAAAAGCCCCATTCATGGGGCTTTTTTTTAATGCACTTTAGGTTTGGTTAACTGGATAAACCATTCTTGATCATGAAATTGTTTGAAAGAAGGGTGGGTTCTTACTACATCTAAATCATGATCAATGGTTTTAAAATATTTATTCAGCCAATGGCGTGTAAGTGCTGATTCTTTACGAGAAGCGCAAGCATAAGCCAGATTAAAATAAACATCACTATGGTTGGTTGACGTTAATGATTTTAAAATTTGCTGAGTGATAATCGCAAATTTTTCATCTTGAGTAATCTCAAAATACATCATGTAGGCTCTAGCTAACATCAGGGTCAGATTAATATACAAACGCATTGGCATTTCTTCAAAATCTACTCGACCTTGTTCAAGAAGAACAATCGCTTCTTGAAGAAAATGAATTTGTTCCTGACGAAGCTTACTCATACTGACCAGCTCTAAACGCAATTCAGCACGTTCAAAGGCAAGCTCAGGCGTATTTTTTTGTAAGTAAAGTTGGTCTGTTTCACCAATGCGTTGAATAATTAGCTTGGTATTAGATTGCATGGATGAGTCCTCATCAGGTTTAAAACCTATATGGAGGCAACTTCGAAAAAATAAAGCGCTAAATTAAAGTTCGTGCGGTCCTTAACCAAGCTGTAATCGAAAGACGTTGGTGGTGTGCAACAAGAACTTCATGTAATAAATCGCTTTGAAATAGAGCGATGCGATTAGGTTTAGGTTCAATAATATGCCACTGATTATTCTTATCTTGGAGCTTTAGTTGACCACCCCAATGCTGATGCCATTCCTCATGCAAATAAAAAACTGTCGACATCACACGACCATTTTTGCCTTGAGGGTTGTCTCGATGTAAAGCATAGAAATCACCAGGATTATAACAAGCGAAGTGGGCTTCGACTTCTTGAATGCCTAAATAAAATGCACGATTTAATTCCTGAGAGAGTAAATCTAAGGTTTTTATGTGTTGATGGGAAATTGATAGTTTTGGATCTAACCACAAAATGTGATCGCTGCGGATTGTGCTGACAATGCCATTTTGAATTGCTGCATTTCGAAAATCATCGAGATGGATTTGGCATTCATTTACAACGTTTTTTAAATAGCTTGGTGGGTATGCATGATCGATGATACTGAAGCCATGTTGATCTAAATCATCAAGGATTTGATCAACATTCCAATCCCCTGGGATGACAACTGCTTCCATATTTATCTCGCTATTTACTGTATAAAAAAAAGGTCAGCTATTTTAGAGTAATAATCGATTCTGAATGAAACACTTTTTCATGTTAAAATGATTGTTGATCTTAGGAATAATTGAAACATGAATTACCGTCACCATTTCCATGCTGGAAACTTTGCCGATGTCATGAAGCATGTATTGTTGCTTCAGATTTTGTCACGTCTTAATCAAAAAGATAAGCCGTATCGTTACATTGATACACATGGTGGTGCAGGTAAATACGATTTATCAACGTCTGCAGCACAGAAGTCGGGAGAGTTTTTAAATGGTATTCACCGTTTAGTTAAACTCGATGACTCAATTAAGCGTAATGCCCCTGAAGGTGTTAAGCAATATCTTAAAGTTGTAGAAGATATGCGTGCAGGTGCCGGAAAAGGCGCTTATCCGGGTTCGCCATGGTTCGCTTTGGAAGGAATGCGCGAAACAGATAAAGCAACAATTTTTGAGATGCAACGAGATGTATTTCAGCAACTTTATATGAATGTGCGTGATCGTCGTGCAGGTTTGCATGAGCGTGATGCTTATGAAGGTTTGCTCGGTGTGATTCCTCCTAAAGAAAAACGTGGATTGGTCATGATTGATCCACCATATGAGGTGGAGCGAAAGGATTTTCCGCAGTTGGTTGAACTCATTGCTACGGCATATAAAAAATGGCCTACAGGCGTATTTGCAATTTGGTACCCAATTAAAGATCGCGCAATGATTGATCGTTTTGAGAAAAAAATGATTAAGACTGGTATTCGCCGCCAATTGGTTTGTGAAGTATGTGTATGGCCAGACGATACACCTGTAGGATTAAACGGTTGTGGTTTATTGGTGATTAATCCACCTTGGAAGTTTTCTGAAGATGCAGATGAAGCATTGCAATGGCTTTTCCCGCACTTAAGAATGAGTGAAAATGGTGGTCATGCTGCCGTTCGTTGGTTGGTCGGCGAATAAGAATATTGAGAGATAAGGCTACAGTTAGGACGAATGACAATGACAAATATAAATAAACCTGAAACTGAATCTTCTCCAAGAAATGTTCCGGGCTTTGATGGTATTACTTTCGAAGTTGAAGAAGAGGAACATACGCAAGAAGGGCAAAAGGTTAAGCGTCGTGGGATTTATCTGTGGCCAAATCTGATTACTACTGCGGCATTGTTGTCAGGGTTTTACTCAATTATTGCAAGTATGAATGGCGAATTCACACAAGCTATTTATGCCATTTTTATCGCTGCTTTATTTGATGGTTTAGATGGTCGGGTCGCACGAGCAATTGGAGCGCAAAGCCCTTTTGGTGAGCAGTTTGATTCATTATCAGATATGTTGGCATTTGGTGTTGCGCCTGCAATTTTGATGTATAGCTGGAGCCTCCATGATCTAGGTCGAATCGGTTTGGCTGCATGTTTTGTCTATACTGCTTGTGCTGCATTCCGATTGGCACGTTTCAATGTGCAAATAGGTGTGGTTGATAAACGCTATTTTATTGGTGTAGCTAGTCCTCTAGCCGCAGTAATGATCATTTCTTTGGTTTGGGTGGGGCGTGATTTCCCTGAAATTTTTGTCCTATCTGATCCAATGATTCAGACGATAAATGCAGTCATTATTATTGCAGTTGGCTTGCTGATGATTTCGAATATTAAATACTATTCGTTTAAAACCGTAGATCGTAAACGTGTGCCGTTTGCAGTCTTGCCTATTGTTGTATTTATCTTTGCTGCGATTACATACAATATTCCTGTCGGTATTTTAGTGCTTTCGATTATTTATGCACTTTCAGGTTTCGTCACTACATTTTTGGCTCGAGAAAAAACAATATAAATAAAAAAGGAGTTTGATATGCAGTTGTTGATGAGTTTAGCGGACGATTCAAAACAGCTGAATCAGGCTCCTTTTCCTCTTCGGTTGGATTATCACGGTCCACGAGGAATCTATAAAATTATCCATCAAGGATTGATGATTCCAGGATTACCATCTCCACTTCATTATTTTAATTTTTTAACCATTATCGGCCAGCCGAATGTTCCAATGCTGCGTAATGATTATGCAATTAAAACAAGAGCCTTGGATACTGTTTCACTCATTACGAGCATTAGTCCACATATGGTTGGACATTTTCATGGTTATTCAATCATTAATGATTGCGAGATTAAAGAGAATAAATTTGTATTCGGACAAAGAGAGCAACTAGAAGGCTCAATCCCAAACTTCAAATTAATAAGAAAGGACAATGAACTTTCCGTTGATCTGAATATTCAAACTCAACCAATTATTTCGCACTTTACCAAACTAAAATTAGGTTTATTTGATCACTGGTCATTAGTGTGTCAATGCAAAGGAACAGTAACCTATAAAGAACAAACATATCAAATTGACCAGTTAGGATCATTTGAATTTGCTAGAGCGATCAATATTCCTTATCTACCACTTCATTTTTTTACCTATCAGATTATTAATTTGATTGATCAAAGGCAGTTACTTCTTGCTCATATACGTAATGGTTTAAATCAAATTGTACAATCAAGAATGTATTTAAGAGATTTAAAAACTCAGACATCTGAAATGTTTGATGATGTTTATTTCAAAGTTCATCGTGTATACCCAAAAGTAAAAACCCCTAATGGGCATGAGATGTATTTAGCGCGCGTATTTGAATGGTCATTTGAAAATAAAAAAAGAAAAATAATCGTGAAAGGTGAAAGTCGTGGAGATTTTAAATTCGGTGTTGCCGCAGGTTATGTCGGTAGTTTTAGTTATGAGGTGCAGATTGACGGAATTCAAGAAGAGGGGCAATCTGGGTATTGTGAATATATAGATTGCCGTAGTTTAAAGTGGCAAGAAATTAATAAAGATGAAAAATTAATGGATAATTTTGCAAGTATTGTGCCATGCACGCTTAAAAAATAGCTAAAAAAGCATAAAAATCACGTAAATTGAATAATAAATATCCAGTTAATCATATTTTATTTAAATATTTAAAAAAACATGGTTGCATTGGATATGAAATACTGTAGAATGCACATCCATCGGCGGTGATGTTGATTAAAACTTGTTGAAAAACAAGGATTTAGCTGAATAGGTTGGATCTAAGTTTTGAGAATGAGTTGGAAAATAAATTAACATTGCTAGTTGACTTTCTGAAAAGAAAAGGTAATATAGCCGACCTAGCTTGATGTTGACGAAGCATTAAGAAGATCATTAAGAGATTATGAAGAACA
>NZ_JBWYIK010000010.1:0-128820 GCF_056779735.1 Acinetobacter sp. 24-47-67 | reverse complement strand
CGCCAGCTCATTATTCTAAACACCCCCTTCAATACAAGGGGGTGTTTTTTTATATATGTAAATTGAAATAAAGAATTAAATATAAAGGGAAAGGCATGGGTACGGGAAAATATCCGTTAAATACATTTTTAATCTTAAAATTGAAAAAATAATCATATAAACGATAAATTTTATGTCTTGAACATTTATAACAACCGCTTTTATCCATCTGATGCTCAAATTCATAAAGCATGATTAGTTTCTATCGGTGTCCCTGTGTACATAGAAAAATGATCGCCTAAACAATAGGTCGTGGTTGTATTTTAATGCTTTAGGTAATGAGTGACTAAAATGCATGCGAGATGCAATAGAGGCATGTATATAATAAAAAGTAAGAGTGAAAAATATATTACTTAATTACTCATGAACAGAAGTTGCTTGAGAGGTCATGATATAGTGAATTTAAAAGTTTTAAATCCGAATATATTTAAGGATACGCGATGACCAATTCAGAAAAAAAAATTGAGTGTGATTATTCTCTTTATGTTGCCTCTAAAGCATCCCAAACAGGTCAATGGCTTGAGGTAAAAGATAAATTTAGCCAAAAAACATTTGCCCGAGTAGCCTTAGCAGATGCAAATACTTTAGAAAAAGCAATCCAATCTGCAATTGATGCAGAACAGGCAATGGCAAAATTAGAACCATTTCAAAAGCAAAAGATTTTATTACATTGTGTCAAACGCTTTGGCGAAATGAGAGAGGAATTAACTGCAATTTTGATTGCAGAGGGTGGAAAGCCATTAAAAGCAGCTCAGGCTGAAGTTGAGCGTCTTATAAATACCTTTCAAATCGCTGCTGATGCTGTTACACAAATAGACGATGGGCGTTTAATGCCATTGGCTGTAACAGCTGCTGCACAGGGTTATACAGGTATGATTAAACATGTTCCGATTGGTGCTATATCATTAATTAGTCCTTTTAATTTTCCACTTAATTTAACTGCTCATAAAATTGCACCTGCAATTGCAGCAGGGTGTCCTTTCGTACTGAAACCTGCGTCACTTACACCAGTTTCTGCTCTAAAAATTGCAGGAGTGTTGGCTGAAACTGATTTACCTCAAGGTGCATTTTCAGTTTTACCTTGTCCTCGTGAACAGGCGGATATTTTGGTAACCGATGACCGATTCAAATTACTCAGTTTTACTGGATCGGATGAAGTCGGTTGGGATATGAAAGCACGTGCAGGTCGAAAAAAAGTCACCTTAGAGCTTGGTGGAAATGCTGCTGTTTTAATTGAACCTGATACTGAAATATCTGATGTGTTAATTGATCGTCTTATTGGGGGAGCTTATAACCATGCAGGTCAAGTTTGTATTAGTGTCCAAAGAATTTTAGTCCATGAAAATATTTATACGGATTTAAAGAAGAAATTAATTTCCAAAATAAAAAAAATCAAAGCGAGCGATCCGAATTCAGACTCGACCTTATGTGGCCCTATGATCAAGGAGGCAGAAGCTAAAAGGCTTAAAAAATGGGTTGATAAAGCTGTAAAGAAGGGTGCCAAAGTTTTAGTTGAAGGTCAGGTTAAACGGGCTTTATTTGATCCAATATTGTTAGAAAATGTTGATGCGTCTTTAGAAATTTATAAAGATGAAGCTTTTGGACCCGTTGCCATTCTAGAGAAGTACAAAGATTTTGAAAAAGGCATTGCTACAATTAATCAAAGCCGATTTGGTCTACAAGCTGGCGTTTATACACAAAGTCTGAATAAAATGATGTATGCGTGGAATCATTTACATGTAGGTGGTGTCATCATTAATGATATTCCATCATTCCGTGTAGATAATATGCCTTATGGTGGCGTTAAGGATTCGGGTCTAGGTCGAGAAGGGATTCAATCAGCAATTCGAGATATGCAAGAAGAGCGTTTGCTTGTGATTAAACAAGGATAATTATTTTTTATGTTAAAAGGAGCATAACGCTCCTTTTAAATTATTTAGTTTAGATTAACGCAGTGATTTAAAAATAAACATATTGAGTTAAAATTAATCAATAAGAATAAAAAAATGATGAAACACAGTTTTTTCCTGAATTAATTACAGAAAAATCTGATTAAAAGCGCTATTGTTGATTCATTAAACATCCTTTATTTCATCTTTCTTTAACCAAGAATATTAAATAAGGGGGTGGTTTGTAATTCGAAAAAAATGCTCAAAAGGCCGTTTCTGATTCAAACAAAAAAATTTTAATGGTATGCAATTACTTGCGAGATAACATCAACAATAGCAGTAAGCGTGTACCCATTTACGGATTAGGTACTATATGACAGCTTCACGTGAAAATTGGAGCGCCAGATCAGGTTTTATTATTGCAGCTATTGGTTCTGCAGTAGGTTTAGGCAATATTTGGCGTTTTCCCTATGTCGCATATGAAAATGGTGGCGGGGCATTTTTAATCCCTTATCTGGTTGCAATTTTTGCTGCCGGTCTCCCACTTTTATTTTTAGATTATGCAGTTGGACATAAATACCGTAAAGCCCCACCCACAGCTTACAAGAAGTTGATGAATGGTGAATCATTGGGTTGGTGGCAAGTCGCTGTGACATTAATTATTGGTATTTACTATGCCAGTGTATTGTCATGGGCGGGTAGTTATATGTTCTACTCGTTTGGTCAACAGTGGGGAAGTGATACAGAGAAATTCTTTTTCACTACCTATCTTCAAAATGGCGAAGGTTTAGCATTTGGATTTGTTCCGACCTTATTTATAGGTTTGGTTGTCGTTTGGGCGATCGTTATGTTCATCCTGTATGGTGGGGTGAAGAAAGGCGTGGAATTGTCGAATAAGATCTTTATGCCATTATTGGTGGTTTTATTTACGATTCTCGTGATTCAAGCTATTCGTTTACCAGGTGCTGTCCAAGGTTTAAATGCATTCTTTACACCAAACTGGGAAGCGATGGGCAACTATAAAGTGTGGTTAGCTGCATTTGGCCATATCTTTTTCTCGTTATCCGTTGGTTTCGGGATTATGTTGACCTACGCTTCATATTTGAAGAAAAAAACGAATTTAACTGGTTCTGGACTAGTCGTTGCTCTTGCAAATTCATCTTTTGAAATTTTAGCTGGTATTGGGGTATTTGCAGCATTAGGTTTCATGGCCTACAGTGCGGGTGCTTCAGTTGACGATGTTGTATCTGGTGGTATTGGTTTAGCTTTTATCGCTTTCCCTAAAATCATTTCAAGCATGGGGGCTGGCGGAGACTTATTTGGCTTCTTGTTCTTTGCATCTTTAACAGTTGCAGGGATTACATCCATGGTCAGTATTCTTCAAGTTCCAATCGCAGGTTTTCAAGACAAGTTAGGATGGTCTCGTAAGAAGGCTGTGACAATTATTGCAGGTGGTTCAGCAATTGTTTCAACTTTATTGTTCTCAACTCACAGCGCGATTACGTTTGTCGATATTATCGATTACTTTGCCAATAATATTGGTATTGTCGCGGGTGGCTTATTATCAATCGTATTGGTGTCATGGTTCCGTCGACCATTGTTAAAGCAACTTCAAGAGCATGTAAATCAATATTCTAGTATTAAGCTAGGTGTTGGTTGGAACTTCATGTTGACGATAGTCACGCCAATTTCATTGTTAGCTGCGTTATTGCTAACTTTGAACTCAATATTTACTGAAGGTTATGGCGGTTATCCAATTGAGATTCTATTGCCAATTGGTGGCGGTGTAGTTGCAATCTTTGTATTCTGTGCGGTTGTTTTTAGTCGTCTAAAAGACAATGGACCTGAGGAGAAATAAGATGAATACTTCTGCTTTAATGATGCTTATTATCTCAACAGTGCTGTTATGGGGTGGTCTTATTTTAGCCATGATTCATTTGGCAAAAAACCCAGATGAGCTTGAAGATTAAACTACTTCAGATCAATATTAAAAAAGCCATGACACGAGTCATGGCTTTTTTATATGTCGGTAAATTAGAAATAAACTATCTTAAAAAATAGCATTAAATCTTTTGAATTAAACAATAATAGAATCCATCACCATGACCTTGTTGTGGCAATAACTGACGGCCGTGGATTTGTTCAATTCCCCAATTTACATTTAATTTGATTTCTTGAGCATCTGCATGCGTGTTGAAGAAATCAATCATTTGGTGTTCATTTTCAGCTTTCAAAATCGAGCAGGTAATATAAAGCATTGATCCGCCAACTTTGAGTTGTAGCCACATGTGATTCAGAATTTGTTTTTGAAGTTCAACCGTTTGTTGAATATCGGTAGATTGGCGAAGTAAACGAATATCTGGATGACGTCGTACAACTCCAATAGCAGAACACGGTGCATCAAGAATAATACAGTCAGCCTGTTCAGGTGCAGACCATACCGTAGCATCAGCAGTGAGTATTTCCACTGGAGCATACTGATTAAGTGCAAGACGCTCTAAGTTTTCACTTACGCGGCTTAAACGCTTTGTGTCGTGATCGATCGCATACAGCTTTTTAGGACGATAACACTCTAAAATATGTGCTGTTTTTCCACCTGGGGCCGCACATGCATCAATTACGATTTTATCATCAATATTTGGCAACAAGGTCGCGCAAAGTTGAGCATGTTCATCCTGAACAGAAAAACCACCTTCTTCAAAGCCAGGGAGGTGAGGAATATGCACGGATTGATCTAAGATAATGCCGACATCGGACCATTCACATGGATGAGCATCAATCCCTTCTTCATCAAGAATATCTAAATATTCCTCACGGCTTACCTGTCGTTCATTTACACGTAGTGTCAAAGGCGCAGCCAGTTTAAGCTCAGCTGAAAGCATTTCAAGATACTCTGGCCAATCTTTTTTCAAACGCTTAAATAGCCAACTAGGTAAACCATGGGCTTGGTCTAATGCTTCGCCGAATTCTTCAGTTTCACGTGAAACACGACGTAGAATCGCATTCACGACGCCACTTAAAGCCTCAAAACCAAGTTGTTTGGTGGCTGTTACCGTTTCTGAGATAGCCGCATGTGCTGGAATACGCGTGCAAAGCAGTTGATATAAACCTAAATATAGGCAGCTTTCAACGGTTTCATTGTTGAGCGGTTTAGTCAGAAGAGGGAGAGTAATTGCTTTAAGTGCATGCCATTGGCGTAAAGTGCCTAAAGTCAATTCATGAAATAAGGCCCGATCACGCTCACCAACCAATGAAAGATGTTGGGAAAGAACAGAGGTGAGGGATTGCCCATTCTGAACGGCCAGTAATGTTTTAATCACATGTCCGCGTAAATTTAAATGAGAAGATTGTTGGCTCATGCGAAGATCTGTCCTGGCTGCAATTTTTGACTTTGTAGAATTTGTGCAGCATTGAGCGCTTTACCGCCTGGCCACTGAAGTTGAGTGAGGCAAATCACTTGATGATCACCACACACAACGTGAACACCATCCTGATCGACAGCGATGATTTCACCGACTTGTTGAGTTGATGGAGTGAGTGAAGAAAGTTTCGAATTCCAAATACGTAAATTGTTGGTTTCATCAATAGGAGTGAAAGCTACGGGCCAAGGATTGAAAGCACGGATATTTCGATCAATCGTCACAGCATCATTTGCCCAGTTAATTTGAGCTTCAGCCTTCGACAGTTTATGTGCATACACTGTAAGTGATTCATCTTGAACTTCACGTGTATCTAAATAATGCTTTAAAGTGTCTTCACTTTCTAAAACAGCGAGAGTGGCTTCAGCCCCTTGTTGAGCCAGTTTATCATGTAAGGTTGCGGAAGTATCTTCAGCCGTAATAGGACAGATCGTTTTAAACATCATGTCACCAGTGTCTAGACCAGCTGCCATTTTCATGATCGTAATACCTGTTTCAGTATCACCTGTCGCGATAGCACGTTGAATAGGGGCTGCACCTCGCCAGCGAGGCAATAAGGAACCATGAATATTCAAGCAGCCGTATTTAGGTGTATCTAAAACGACTTGAGGCAAGATTAAACCGTATGCTGCGACCACCATCACATCAGCATTGAAAGACTTGAGTTCAGCTTGAGCAGCCAAACCTTCCTCAGTCGACGATTTAAAATGTAAAGGTTGGTAAACAGGAATATTGTGCTCAAGCGCCAATTGCTTTACCGCTGACGCTGTTAGTTTTTGTCCACGTCCTGCTTTACGGTCTGGCTGCGTATACACAGCAACAATTTCATGAGAAGTCTTTAGCAAAGCTGCTAATGCACTCGCTGCAAATTCAGGGGTTCCCGCAAAGATGATTTTCACTCAGACACTTCCAAAACAATATAAAGAACATTATATGCCAAAAGCGATTTTCGCCCAAATAAGGTCGTAATTTGAAACGTTTTCATGTGCATTTTGTGCTTAAGGTGTGATTAATAAAATTTATGTATTTTTAAAAAAAGATTCATGAAAGTTTTGTATTACGATTTCAGATAAGGGTTTATAGTAGATCACATCTCTTACATCGATTTAGATCGTTGAGGGCAAATCAGACCTATACGAACAATTGCAAGCAATGGTTAACTGTTAATCAGAAAGCTGTCATAATAGAAGTAAGGTTCAACTGATTTAGCCTTATATTTCAGTATCATTTAGCCAGATTGAATACATATTCATCGAGCTCAGCTTAAGTTGGAAATAAAAATGCCTGACTATCGTTCGAAAACATCAACACACGGAAGAAATATGGCGGGTGCACGTGGCTTATGGCGTGCAACTGGAATGAAAGACGAAGATTTTGGCAAACCAATTATTGCAGTAGTCAACTCATTCACACAATTCGTACCGGGTCATGTGCATCTTAAAGACTTAGGTCAGCTTGTTGCACGTCAGATTGAACAAGCGGGTGGTGTAGCTAAAGAATTTAATACAATCGCAGTAGACGACGGTATTGCAATGGGTCACGACGGAATGTTGTATTCATTACCATCGCGTGACTTGATTGCTGACTCAGTCGAATACATGGTCAATGCACACTGTGCAGATGCAATGGTTTGTATCTCGAACTGCGACAAAATCACACCGGGAATGTTGATGGCGGCAATGCGCTTGAACATTCCTGTGGTGTTTGTTTCAGGCGGTCCAATGGAAGCTGGTAAAGTCCAAATTCGTGGTGGTGAACAAGCGATTGACCTTGTGGATGCCATGATTGTTGCTGCAGATGACAACTACACAGATGAAGAAGTAAAAGCATACGAACGTTCTGCATGTCCAACTTGTGGTTCATGTTCAGGGATGTTTACTGCAAACTCAATGAACTGTTTGACAGAAGCATTAGGTTTATCATTACCGGGTAATGGTTCAACACTTGCAACGCATGCCAACCGTAAAAAACTATTTGAGCGTGCGGGTCAGTTGATTGTTGAAATCACAAAACGCCATTACGAACAAAATGATTACAGCGTATTACCACGCAACATTGCCCCTAAAGCTGCTTATGAAAATGCCATGACTTTAGATATCGCGATGGGTGGTTCTACCAATACAGTACTTCACTTATTAGCGGCTGCGCATGAAGCAGAAGTTGATTTTACAATGGACGATATCGATCGTTTATCACGTAAAGTGCCTGTACTATGTAAAGTTGCACCTGCGGTTAAAAATGTTCATATGGAAGATGTCCATCGTGCAGGCGGTATCATGTCGATCCTTGGCGAATTAGACCGTGCAGGTTTGTTAGATACTTCTGTACCAACCGTACATGAAAAAACATTGAAAGATGCTTTAGATAAGTGGGACATTATTCGTACTGAAAATGAAGAGGTATATAACTTCTTTAAATCAGCACCGGGCGGTGTACCAACACAAACAGCATTCTCACAAGACCGTTACTACACACGTCTTGATGGCGACCGTGAAAATGGCGTGATTCGTAATGCAGAACATGCTTTCTCTAAAGACGGCGGTTTAGCAGTCCTTTACGGTAACATCGCACTTGATGGTTGTATCGTAAAAACGGCTGGTGTAGATGACTCGATTCTGAAATTCAACGGTACAGCACGCGTATTTGAAAGCCAAGATGATGCAGTAGAAGCAATCTTAGGCGGCAAAATCGTAGCAGGTGACGTGGTTCTGATTCGTTACGAAGGTCCACAAGGTGGTCCGGGTATGCAAGAAATGCTGTATCCAACAAGCTACTTAAAATCAAAAGGCTTAGGTAAAGACTGTGCGCTTGTGACTGATGGTCGTTTCTCGGGTGGTTCATCAGGTCTTTCAATTGGTCACGTGTCTCCAGAAGCGGCTGAAGGCGGTGCAATTGCTTTAGTTGAAGATGGCGATCGTATCGAAATTGATATTCCAAACCGTACGATTCACTTAGCAGTTGCTGATGATGTATTGGCAGCGCGCCGCGAAGTGCAAGAAGCTAAAGGTTGGAAGCCTGCGAAAGAGCGTCCACGTAAAGTATCTAAAGCACTGAAAGCGTATGCAATGCATGCAACAAGTGCTGCAAAAGGTGCGGTACGCGATATCTAATCTGCTTATAAACTAGATCAATCATGATTCAAAAGCATCCTTCGGGATGCTTTTTTAATCACGAAAAGTTTGAATTTCATCTGAAAGCGTCAATTACATTAATGACAATATTTGATAGAAAGGTCATAAATATTGATCAATTCTCTTTGTCTTGATATAAGTTTTGCTCGCGTTCAAACTTTTTTAGTTTTAGAAAAAGCGATGAATTCGATACTTTGAGCACATAATTTACCAGTAAAATCATCTGAGGCACATCTCATGTCATTGTTACGCCGTTGGTTTGATCCGCTACGATCGAGTTGGTTTTATCAGAAACCAAATCGTCAAGAGGTCTTGTCAACTGAGCAGGGTTTAACGATCTATCTTCGTTTAGATGATGTGTATAGTTATCTTGCAGTCCAGCAATTGGCACAATTAAATGACATTTTAAAAGATGAAATTAAGCCTTTAAAAATTGTTATCTCAGATACTGCTGCTGAAGCTCCAAATGATATGAGTCCTGAAGAGTGGCAAGATTACAGTCTACGTGATGCCCAAATTTTAGCGTACCAGCATCGTTTCGGATTTGATAATGAACAGCCTGAAATACCAAGTGCTGAAGCGATTCAACAGGCAGAAACGATTTTACGAAATACCCCATTAACAGGTGAAAATTTTCTCTATTTATTGGAAGATGTCTTCCATATGTTGTGGCAACAGCAGTATGGAAAATTACGTACTTTGTATGTCATGGCCAGTCGACATCGAAAAGAACAACAAATCGCTGAGCGAACTTTTGATCACACGCCAGTTTTAGCAAGTTTTTTTGAGCTCGGTGATCGTCGGTATCATGCGGTAGATGATTTATTAAGATTGACCCGCCGTTTAAAACAACAAAAACTCTTGACCGGTAATCCTATTTTTCTCATCAATCATATTGAGTGGCGGGAACACTTAATGAATGATGCTGAAGAATTATCTGAGATTCAGGCGATGAATCCTGAGTTAGACCTCTATATTGCATTAGAAGATCCGATCTCTTGGTTATTATTAGCTTATATTAAAGAGGAACTTGCCGATTATTACGATATCCAACTTACCGTTTATCCATTGCAATATCAGGGACGAGATTTATTTGATTGGAGTTTGGCAACGCGTTTATCTAAACGAACAGAAGTAAAATTTACGCCGTTTTGCCGACCGACTCAGCAGGCGACATATGAAATAGCACGATTGTTTTACAGTGTGCCTGAGGATCAACGTCTTGATGCAATGTATGAAATCTTGCAGGCTGTATGGAGTAAAGGTAAAGATCTATCGTATCGACCTCATATTCAAGCCTTAAAACAGAGCTTGAATATCACGACGCTCACTGAAGAGTCGATCAGTCAAAAGCTGGAAGAAAATCAATTACTCTGTGAGATGAAATCACAACCTGATTTACCAGTGCTTGAGCTTCGTATCGATGGAAAGAGTTATGTGTTTAATAGCTTATATCGTGTATGGATGATTGAAAGTATTTTCAGTAATGTGTTAGAACAAAAGTACAAAAGTGAAAATGAATCTGAACACAGGGATACCGAATCAATTGAAAATCAATAAAGAAAAATGCGAAACCCTTCAGCAAGCTCGAGCACAAATAGATTCAATTGATCAAGCCATAACAGAATTAATTGGTTTACGCCAATATTATGTAGATCAGGCAGTTCGTTTTAAAAGAACTATACAAGATGTACAGTCACCTGAACGTGTTGAAATAGTGATTGAAAAAATACGTGAATTGGCTACAAAGAATGGTGTGGATCCATTACTGATGGAAAAAATATATCGAGAGATGATTCAACACTTTATTCAAAGAGAGTTAAAAGAAATACGACCATAACAGTCGGAATTCTTAATAAGAATGAGGAACTTAGTTTCCTCTTTTATTCATTGAAATTTACAAAATATATAGCCGATTTGTGAACTGGTTCAACAAAGCTTAGTGTTACAAAAAATAATATTAAGTTAACATTTGGATACATCACTTTTTAGACTGACGGTCGAAGGCGCTATGGATACCCAGTTACAATTAGAAAAAATAGTCAAGGATCTTGAAAACTACAAAGTAGCCATTGATGCACATTCAATTGTAGCCATAACAGATGCACGTGGTGTCATTACTCATGTCAATGAGAAGTTTTGTAATATCTCACAGTATTCTTATGAAGAACTTGTCGGATCAACACATAAAATTATTAATTCAGGCTATCACCCGAGAAGTTTTTTTAAATATATGTGGAAAGCAATTTCGAGTGGAGAAATTTGGAAAGGCGAAATTTGTAACCGAGCTAAAAATGGTTCTTTATATTGGGTTGAAACCACGATTGTGCCGCTTAAAGATAATAATGGCGTTTTACAAAACTATATCTCCATTCGAACTGATATCACACAGCTAAAAAATTCCGAAGACCATGCACGTTATATGGCATTACATGATGAATTAACGGGATTGCCTAACCGCCGTTTTATGCAAGAACGCATGTTGGCGGTGATTGAATCATGTAAACAAAATGGTACACATAGTGCACTCATGATGTTGGATTTGGATAACTTCAAAAATATTAATGACACGTTAGGACACGATCGTGGAGATGACCTACTCAAAATGGTCTCGGTGCGTCTTATGGAGTGTGTGGCACAGCAGAATGCAATTGTCCGTCTTGGTGGAGACGAGTTTTTAATTATTCTTTCAGATTTAGATCCAGATGAAACGATTGCTAATCAAGCAGTGATGCAAATCGCTGATAAAGTTCGTGCTGCATTAAATGAGCCTTTCGTATTAAAGGATAATAAAATCCATACTAGCTCTAGTATCGGAATTTTTATTTTCCGTAATTCAAAATTGCCAAAAAATGAGTTGCTTAAGTACGCCGACATGGCGCTGTATCAAGCTAAAGAAAATGGTAAAAACTGCATATGTGTTTTTGATCCTGAAATGGAACAAAGTGTTATTGCTAAAGCTGCTTTATTAAATGATTTAAGATTAGCTTTATTGCGAGATGAGTTCCAACTTTATTATCAGATTTTAGTAAATCGCGAAGAGGAAGTGATCGGGTATGAGGCTTTGCTACGTTGGAGTCATCCTGAACACGGTTTAATTTTACCAGGTCGATTTATTGAAGAAGTGGAGAAAACTGATCTCATACATGATGTTGGTAATCGTGTATTAGTATTAGCATGCCAACAGTTAAAAGATTGGAGCCAATACCCAGAATCTTCAAACTGGACGATTTCAGTCAATATTAGTGTCGAACAATTCCGTAAGACTGACTTTGATAAAAATGTGCTTCGGATTATTGATGAAGCAGGAATTGATCCAACATTATTACGTTTAGAACTCACTGAAAGCATGTTCTATACCGATATGCATAACTCAATTGAGAAAATGAAAAAGCTCATCGAGCGTGGATTAAGATTCTCTATGGATGATTTTGGAACAGGATATTCTTCATTGAATTACCTCAAAATGCTTCCACTGGATCAACTCAAAATTGATCGTTCATTTGTAGAAAATATTGTCGGTAATCCACGTGATATTGCTATTGTGAAAACGATTATTGATTTAGCACAAATTCTTGATCTGAATGTGGTGGCAGAGGGTGTAGAAACTGAAGAGCAGTTCCAAGTTCTAAAAGAAAATGGTTGTAATACGTTTCAAGGCTATTATTTTGGTCGACCTAAACCCATTGAAAAAAAATCTTAAAATACTTAATTAGAATAAAAAATTAAAAAAGAGAGCATTAAGCTCTCTTTTTTTATATGCGATAGATTTTTAGTTAGACTTTCCACCTAAGCTAAAGAACCAATTCAGGAATAATGCAGCAAAGGTAGCCGTTCCAATACCACCTAAATTGAAGCTACCAAATTGAAGCGCAAAGTCACCAGTACCTAAGATCAGCGTGATCGCAGCAATCATGAGGTTTTTATTTTTAGAGAAATCGACACGATGTTCGATCCAAATTTTAGCACCAGCGATGGTAATTAAACCAAACACCACAATTGATGCACCTGCAAGAATCGCAGTTGGAATGGTTTGAATAATTGCACCAAATTTTGGTGATAAGCCAAGGAAAATTGCGAATACACCTGCGATGGCAAAAATAATCGTGGAATAGACACGTGTCACAGCCATCACGCCAATATTTTCCCCATAAGTGGTCATGCCTGGAGCACCTACACCACCGGCTAATGATGTTGCAACACCATCGGCTACAAACGCTTTACCAATATGTGGGTCTAGATTTTCACCAGTCATGGCAGAGACTGCTTTGATGTGACCTAAGTTTTCAGCCACTAAAATTAAAGCTACAGGAGCAATGATGAGCATCGCGTTCGTACTGAACTCAGGAGCATGAAAGTTAGGCAGACCAAACCATGCAGCTTGTGTAATCGGCGTGAAGTTAATTGGAGTACCGTAACCCATGATATTCGTAATAACAAAGTATACGATATAAGACAGCACCAAACCCACAAGTAAAAGTAGGCGTTGTAGCATCCCTTTGGTGAATACTGCAATTGAAGCCATACACATGACAGTAATCAATGCCATCCACATATTAAATGGATTACCCGCGACACTTTTTACCGTTACCGGTGCAAGATGCAGACCGATGATCATGACCACAGAACCTGTTACGACAGGAGGCATGAGCTTTTCAATCCATCGAGTACCTGTTGCCATCACCAGAAAACCAATTAAGGCATAAAGTACACCACAGGCAATAATTCCCCCAGCAGCTAATGCAATATTCGCATTTGCTCCAGCACCGGCATAGCCCGTTGCCGCGATGACTACACCAATAAAAGCAAAGCTTGAGCCTAAATAACTGGGCACTCGACCGCCAGTGATGAGGAAAAATAACAGGGTACAAATACCTGACATTAATATAGCAAGATTAGGATCAAAACCCATTAATAATGGTGCTAAAACTGTCGCACCAAACATGGCAAAAGCATGTTGAATGCCAAGAACTACACTTTGCGCAGGAGGTAAATATTCGGTCGTGCCAACAGGACGCGTATCAATATCATCCGTGAAGGGACGCCATTTAGGAAACCAACTGGTCATAAAGTGAGCACTCAATAGTTAAATTGTGCACATCATACGCCTGTTTTATGAGAAATCATCTGTTTCTTGAAAAATTATTAAAACTAATGGTCTGACTTTTATTGAATTTTTACCCATCGGTAAAAAAAATATGTTTTAAAAATAAAGTAAAATCAGCCTATTGCAATTCAGCTATATCAAAAAAATCTATATCCATATTGAGTAAAAAATTTATAGTTCTTTGTTGTCATTACTGAAAATTAGAATAAAGCCTCTAATTTGCTCAAGCCCATAAAGGTACTTGAGCATAGGCAGTCGTGAAATCAACCCGTATTACGTAATCCAGCAGCAATACCTGCAATACTTACCATTAATGCATGGTCAACCTCAGTTTGTTCGACAGTTCGTTCAGCTAAATATTCGCGTCGTCTTTTCATGAGTTCTGCTTGTAACAGGTGTAATGGAAGAAGATAGGGTTTACGAATCTTCATGGCTTGATCAAGAACTTCATTAGAACTGAGTAATTTAGATTCACCTTTCATTGCCAATAAAGTTTGTACTGCGTCATGTAAGCGTTGGCGTAGTTCCGCACCCAATACTTTAAGATTTTCATCTTGGGTGAGATGAGATTCATAATACAATGCGACATTGCTATCTGATTTAGATAGCACCATCTCCAACATATCAATTAAAGTTTGGAAATAAGGCCATTGTTCTAACATTTCATCTAGCTCAGCTTTGTGACCTTCTGAAATGACTTGATTGATGGCTGCACCAGTACCTAACCATGCTGGAAGCATTAATCGAATTTGAGTCCATGCAAATACCCATGGAATTGCACGTAAGGATTCAATACCACCGCTGATTTTTCGTTTAGCTGGTCTTGAACCCAAAGGTAGCATCTGTAATTCAAGCTCTGGCGTCACGGTTCTTAAGTATTGGACAAAATGAGGGTTTTCGCGGACTGTTTGACGGTAAACATTCACAGAGAGTTCCGTCATCTTATGCATCAACTCGCGCCATGCTGCCTTGGGTTCTGGTGGTGGGAGTAAAGTCGCTTCAAGGGTAGCTGCGGTATAAATCTCTAAATTTTGAAGTGCGATTTCTTCTAATCCAAATTTGAATCGGATCATTTCGCCTTGTTCAGTCACACGGATTGCACCTGAGATTGAGCCAGGTGGTTGTGAAAATAGTGCTTGTTGGGTTGGAGCACCACCACGACTAATTGAGCCACCACGACCATGGAACAAAGTGAGTTGTATACCATGTTGTTTGGCAATAGCTGTTAACTCTTCTTGTGCACGGTACTGAGCCCAATTCGCAGACATGAAACCTGCATCTTTTGCTGAGTCAGAGTAACCAATCATGACCTCGTGCTTGTTTTGAATATGTTGTTTGTACCAATGCATACTGAATAAAGTATTCATGGTCGAAGCTGCGCCATCTAAATCTTTTAACGTTTCAAATAATGGAACTACACGCAGAGGTTGCTTAATACCTGCTTCTTTTTGGAGTAATAGAACCGCCAAAACGTCACTTGGATATTCCGCCATTGAAATAATATAAGCACCTAGACTTTCAGCAGGTTGTTCTGCCAAAGTTCGCATGGTAGCGAATACTTCTTGAACATCAGGATGCTCAATAAGACTTTGAGCAGATTCATTAAGATGTTTAGGAAGTAAAGGGCGTTTGCTTTGCAGTTCTTGTAATAAGAAGTTTTGACGGGCTTGTTCAGTCCATGTCTCAAAATTGCCAAGTCCAAGATACTCAGTAATCGCTGAAATTGCCTGACGATGACGACCTGACTCTTGGCGAATATCTAGTTTTAATAACTCAATACCGAAACAATTCACGCGATAAATAAAATCGAGTAACTTTCCTTGAGCAATACCGGAAAGGTTTGAATCGACTAATGAGCGATAACATAACAATAATGGCTGCAACAACTCATCTTTGTGATGAATAATCTGGCTACGATCCACATCAGAATGTTGACCTTGTAATTTTGCAGTGAGCCATTCTCTTGTAATTTTTAAGCGTTCACGTGTTGTTCTTAAATATTCACGATAAGGCTCTGGATGAGGCTGACCTAAGGCAGTCTTTAGTTCATCACTGCACGCCTGAACAGAAAGCTCCCAACGTAAATCTTCAATATCTCGGAGGTAGAGATCCGCGGCTTTCCATCGAGATAACCATAAAACTTCTTGAGTCACTTTGTGTGTGACATTTGGGTTTCCATCTCGGTCACCACCCATCCAAGATGCAAACCGCACAGGTGCAATATCTAAAGGTAAAGCTTGAGAACAATGCTCTTGAACCAATTGATTCAATTCACGGACAAACTTAGGAATAGCGTTCCATAAAGTTTGCTCAATGGTAGTAAAACCCCATTTTGCTTCATCAATTGGGGTTGGACGATGTTGGCGAATTTCATCGGTTTGCCATGCTGAACAAACCAATTGTTTTAATTCAGAAAGAACTTGAGCGCGCTGTTTGGGGGTCAGCTTTTGCTGATCAAACTTAGATAAACACTCGTTGATCCCATCATATTTTTGGATCAAGGTGCGACGACTAACTTCCGTAGGATGTGCGGTGAGTACAAGCTCAATATTTAGCTCACAAATTTGTTGATAAAGGGTTTCCGCTGAAATCAGCTGTTGTTGAAATTTTTCAAAAAGGGGAATAAGGACATTCGCTGCAGCGCCGTTTTTATCAAACTCATTTTGGCGACGGCTACGTACCACATGATATTGTTCTGCAATATTGGCAAAGTTCAGAAAATGTGAAAAAGCGCGTGTCAGTGGAAGAATCTCATCATCTTTTAAACTTAAAAATAAACTTTCTAATTGTTTTTCAGCTTCGCTATCACCATCACGTGCACCTTTCGCGAGTGCACGAATTTGTTCAACTTGATTAAACAAATCTTGTCCAGCTTGTTCTTTTAAAGTCTCTCCTAAAAGATTACCGAGTAAGCGTACGTCTTCACGTAATGGAGCATCAATTTGTTGAATCATTTTTTTCTCCTTTTCTTGTTCTTTTGACTATACCGCTTATTCATGACATGCCAAGCGATTGCAAAATAATTTAAAGAAAATTAGGTGAAAAATACGCCATTTAAGAATGGAGAGAGCTATTTTTTGTATTTCAGCATAAATAATTCGATGGCTTGATGAATAATTTCATCACATTCTGCTTCATTGGGAACCTGACGAACACCTAACAATACTTCATGATGTCGATGCCCTAAGATTAAAGAAAGGAGCAAATGTGTTTGCTTTTCAGCATCATCTTTCTGGATAAATCCGTGCTCAATCGCTTGAGCAAAAAAATCAGTCCAAACCACAAATAACCGCTTATGAGATGCATTATAAAAAGGTTCAGCCAAAGGATTTTGCTCTGCTGCCAATTCTAATAATAAATGCTCAAGCTTAATGGCTTCAGGAAGATTGACAATTTGCAGCGCTAAACTACATACCTGATAGAAGTCTTCTAAAAAATTGGATTCAGGGTGTAATTGGATTCGCCGAGCATTGATTGATTCTTCGCACGTTTCTGCAATTGCATAGGTAAATAACGATTCTTTATCTTGAAAATGGTTATACACCGTCAGTTTAGTCACGCCAGCTTCTTTGGCAATTTGATTCATGCTTGAACCATGAAAGCCCTGTTTTAGAAACAAACGTTTAGCTGCCTCTAATATTTGTTTCTTTTTAACTAAATCCTTAGGACGTCCAATATTCATTTGCACAAAAAAATCCAAAAAAAACAGTTTAGGTCATACCTTGAAAAATGATTTTTAATTACTGTACCATGCGGTATATTAATTAAAAAATAATCAAATTAATATCCCTAATTTGATTTGCCTAAAAATTGACATAAGAGCAGTGCACATGAGTCCTCAAAAATTTGCCACATACAGTCTAATGCTCATTTGTAGCGTGATACTCACCGCGTGTAGTAAGGATAAACCCACAGAGGAACAAATTCCATTTGTGATGGTTGCCCAGCCGAATACTTCCCAAGATGAACTGAAAAGTTATGCAGGAGAAGTTCAGGCGAGACAGCAAACGGCATTGGCTTTCCGTGTTGGAGGACAAATTACTGAACGCTATGTTGATGTAGGGGATCGAGTCAAAGTCGGGCAAGTCTTAGCAAAATTAGATGTGAAAGATGCTCAACTGCAGTTAAATGCTTCAAAAGCTCAGTTAGAAAGCGCGCAATCTGCAGCCAAAATTGCCGAAGAAGAATACAAACGCTTTAAGCAGTTATTACCTATTAATGCGGTGAGTCGTTCGCAATATGATGCCGTAGAAAATCAATATAAATCGGCCATGTCAAATTTAAAACAAGCACAATCAAATTATGCAGTGAGTAGTAATCAGACGGGATATAACCAACTCATTGCCAATAAAAATGGCGTCATCACTGAGCGTAGTATTGAAGTTGGTCAAGTGATCGCAGCAGGGCAGGCAGCATATCAACTGGCGATAGATGGTGATCGTGAAGTGGTGATTGGTGTGCCAGAACAAGCAGTATCAGAAATTAAAACAGGCCAAAAAGCTTGGGTTACGCTATGGTCAAAACCAGAGGAGCGTTTCGCCGCATATGTGCGTGAAATTTCACCTGCTGCCGACCAATCTAGAACATTTAGTGTCAAAGTTGCTTTGACTGAAGGGCGTTCAGCAATTCAACTTGGACAAAGTGCGCGAGTATTTTTTTCAAATACCAGTTCAAATGTGATTAATGTTCCTTTGACCAGTGTATCTGCAACAGAAGATCAGCCTTATGTTTGGGTTGTGAATCCAGATCACAGTATCCGTAAGGTGAATGTTCAAATAGGTGCTTATGGTCGTGATACGGTACCTGTGACCCAAGGTTTAAAAGCTTCTGATTGGATCGTGGTTGGCGGTGTACACTTACTGCGAGATAAACAAAAAATTAATCCGATTGACCGTCAAAACCGTGCAGTAAATGTGAAAGCAGGACAAGTTGGAGCGAAAATATGAACTTTAACTTGTCAGAATGGGCGTTAAATAATAAGGGACTGATCCTTTATTTCATGATTTTGATGGGAATAGTGGGTGTTTATTCCTACTCAAAACTATCACAAAGTGAAGACCCTCCATTTAGTTTCAAAGTAATGGTCGTTCAAACCTATTGGCCAGGTGCGACAGCGGAAGAAGTCTCTTTACAGGTGACTGATCGTATTGAAAAAGAATTAATGAGTACGGGGCTCTATGATCGTATTGCAGCCTATTCTCGTCCTGGTGAATCAATGGTGACCTTTGTTGCCAAAGACTCGCTGCGTTCCCATGAATTACCAAATGTTTGGTATCAGGTTAGAAAAAAAATTGGAGATATCAAACACCAACTTCCTAGCGGTGTTCAAGGTCCATTCTTTAACGATGAATTTGGTGACACCTTTGGGAACATTTATGTCTTAACGGGTGATGATTTTGATTATGCCGTGATGAAGGAATATGCCGATCGCTTACAGCTGCAACTACAACGTGTGCAAGATGTCGGGAAAGTTGATTTAGTCGGCTTGCAAGATCAAAAAATTTGGATAGAAATTTCAAATACGAAAACCGCTCAATTGGGTATTCCAGTTTCTGAAATTCAAGAAGCACTACAAAAACAAAATACCATGGCGAGCGCAGGTTTCTTTGAAACAAGCTCAGATCGTATTCAAGTGCGTGTCAGCGGACAATTGAAATCAGTCGAAGATCTCAAGAACATGCCATTACTGGTTGGTGATAAGACCATTCAATTGGGCGATGTGGCTGAAGTTTACCGTGGCTTTAGTGAGCCAGCTCAACCACGTATGCGCTTTATGGGCAAAAATGGTATTGGTATTGCGGTGTCTATGCGTAAGGGTGGTGACATCATTGCGCTAGGGAAAAATCTAGAAAAGACCTTTAATGATCTACAACAAACTTTACCTTTAGGGATGGAACTTAAAAAAGTTTCAGATCAGCCTGTAGCGGTGCAACGCAGTATTCACGAATTTATCAAAGTGCTCGCAGAGGCCGTGATTATTGTCTTATTGGTCAGCTTCTTCTCTTTAGGTTTCCGTACAGGATTAGTGGTCGCTTTCTCTATTCCCTTGGTCTTGGCAATGACGTTCGCAGGCATGAATTTCTTTGATGTTGGACTGCACAAGATTTCTTTAGGCGCGTTAATTTTAGCACTTGGACTTTTGGTTGATGACGCCATCATTGCAGTTGAAATGATGGCCATTAAAATGGAACAAGGATATAGCAGATTAAAAGCCGCAGGTTTTGCTTGGAAGTCGACCGCATTTCCAATGTTAACGGGGACGCTGATCACTGCAGCTGGATTCTTGCCGATTGCCACTGCTGCGTCGAGCACAGGTGAATATACTCGCTCAATCTTCCAAGTTGTAACCATTGCTTTAGTGGTGTCATGGTTTGCAGCGGTACTGTTTGTTCCTTATTTAGGTGACAAATTACTGCCTGATTTTAATCAAATGAATCAGAAAGCCCCGTGGTATCAACGCTTATGGGCAAGATTACGTCAACAACCAGAGCCACAACCCGTCGTTCAACACCATGGTGAGCATCACGATCCATATCAAACCAAGACGTATCAAAAATTTAGATCTTGGGTTGAGTTATGTATTACTTATCGTAAAACCGTCATTGCTGCGACGTTTGCAATATTTGTCTTGTCAATTTTGATGTTCAAACTTGTTCCACAACAATTTTTCCCACCATCAAACCGTGCTGAAATTTTAGTGGATCTAAAACTAGAGGAAGGTGCTTCTCTAACAGCGACAGAAAATGCGGTTAAAAAAGTAGAAAAATTCTTGTCGACTCAAAAAGGGATCGATAATTATGTCGCTTATGTTGGTACAGGTTCTCCACGTTTCTATTTGCCGCTTGATCAACAATTGCCTCAGGCGAGTTTTGCACAATTTGTGGTTTTGGCTTCCTCATTAGATGAGCGAGATGAGATTCGCAAGAATCTGAGTGAAGAAATTAGCAAGTTATTGCCTGAAGTACGGTCACGTGTATCGCTATTGGAAAATGGACCACCAGTCGGTTATCCAATTCAATACCGTGTTTCTGGTGAAGATTTAAATACTGTTCGCCAACGAGCACAATTAGTGTCACAAGCAATCAGTGAAAATCCAAATACCACCAATGTTCATTTAGATTGGGGTGAGCCGAGTAAAATTATTTCACTTGAAATTGATCAAGATCGAGCGCGTCAGTTAGGCGTATCTAGCTTAGATTTGGCGAATTTCTTAAATAGTTCAATTACGGGTGCTGCAATTAATCAGTATCGTGAGAAACGGGAGTTGATTGATATTCGTTTACGTGGCGATCAAGCGGAACGTGTTGATGTGGCATCGTTACAAAGTCTCGCTGTACCGACGAGTCAAGGTACAACAGTTCCATTGGCACAGATTGCGAATATCCAATATAAGTTTGAAGATGGTCTGATTTGGCATCGTAACCGTTTGCCGACCATTACTGTGCGCGCAGATATTCGGACTAAACTCCAACCAGCTACTGTGGTTGGTGAATTAACTGAATCTATTGAGAAAATTCGTGCCGAACTTCCAAGTGGTTATCTGGTAGAAGTGGGAGGCACTGTGGAGGAATCTGCACGTGGGCAAACTTCAGTAAATGCTGGCATGCCGTTATTTTTGGCTGTGGTCTTTACCTTGCTCATGATTCAGCTCAAGAGTATTTCACGTTCGTTTATTGTTTTCTTGACCGCGCCTTTGGGTTTAATTGGCGTGGTATTGTTCCTGTTAATATTCAATAAGCCTTTCGGGTTTGTGGCGATGCTAGGTACCATTGCTTTATCTGGAATGATTATGCGTAATTCGCTTATCTTGATTGATCAGATCGAGCAAGATATCAAAGCGGGTCATTCTCAATGGGAAGCGATTTTAGAAGCGACAGTACGCCGTGCCCGTCCAATTATTTTGACTGCATTGGCTGCTGTGTTGGCGATGATTCCACTTTCACGCAGTATCTTCTTTGGTCCAATGGCGGTAGCAATTATGGGTGGACTCATTATCGCAACATTATTAACGCTGTTCTTCTTGCCAGCACTCTATGCGGCATGGTTTAAAGTAAAAAAAGAGTCAAAAACCGCGTAGTTTTATGTGAATACTAGGTGCGAAGCATTGAAAAATTCAATATAGTAGTCCCTAGTTTTTAACACAAAATAACACAGTGGGCTGAGTACATAAAAAAACTGAATGTGCACTCGGTTGAGGTATAAAAAAGCATCCATGGGGCGAGACAATTTAACAAGACATCGTCGATTAATTACGATGTCTTATGTATTCATGTTTCTTGCATTGTTCACTGGTATCAGTGCTGCAATCGCCTATTTTTTAGCGCAAAAAGTGGCTCAAGCGCAAGACGCTGAAGTCTGGATCCATGCTCAAGCATTATGGATTGCACGAAATGTTGTGCTATTCATGATGATGGCCGCATTTGCTGCTCTTTGGTTTATTCCTGCCTGCTTTATCTATTGGGATAGTGTGTTATGGGTGAAAGGGTGTACGGTGATTGGTGTCATTTTTACCACAATTGCATGGCTATTTCTCCTAAATGCATGGCTTAAAGGCTTAGTTAAATATCTCCAGAAAAAAGCCGCTTTTTAAAATAATGATTTAATTTACTTGTAATCTCGGAATATGACCCCAACATATTCCGCAGAGAAGTCATATCAAATTTTTTTGTGGAGCATCGCCAGACATGGCTAAACGTGATTATTATGAGGTTTTAGGGGTTTCTAAAACAGCTAGTGATGATGAAATTAAAAAAGCCTACCGTAAGTTGGCGATGAAATATCATCCAGACCGTAACCCTGATAATGCTGAAGCAGAAGAAAAATTCAAAGAAGCTGCTGAAGCGTATGAAGTTTTATCTGATAGTGAAAAACGCAGCATGTATGACCGCATGGGACATAATGCGTTTGAAGGCGGCTTCGGTGGCGGCGGCGGTGGTTTCGGTGGCGGTTTTAGCGCTGAAGACATTTTTAGTCAGTTTGGTGACATTTTCGGTGGTGCGTTTGGTGGCGGCGGTCGCCAACAGCGTCAAAGACGTGGTTCAGACTTACGTTATGTGCTTGAGCTCAGCTTAGAAGAAGCTGTACGTGGCGTAAAGAAAACAATCACTTTTACTGCGCCAGCACCATGTGAAGTGTGTGATGGTAAAGGTTCTAAAAACCCGAATGATGTTGAAACCTGTAAAACTTGTCACGGGGCTGGCCAGGTCCGTATGCAACAAGGTTTCTTCTCAGTTCAGCAAACGTGTAGCACTTGTCGCGGACAAGGTAAGATTATTAAAAATCCTTGTGGCACTTGTCATGGTTCAGGTGTTAAAGATCGTCAACAGACACTTGAAGTTACCATTCCTGCAGGCGTAGATAATGGCGATCGCGTTCGTTTAACTGGAAAAGGTGAAGCGATTCGTGATGGTCAATCAGGTGATCTATACGTAGAAGTTAATGTTCGTGAACATGAAATCTTCCAACGTGATGGCGCGGACTTGTATATGGATGTGCCGATTAGTATCGCTGATGCTGCATTGGGTAAAGAAATTGAGATTCCAACCCTTGATGGTCGTGTGAACTTGAAAGTACCTGAGGGAACACAAACAGGTAAAATGTTCCGTCTACGTGGCAAGGGTGTAAAACCAGTACGCACAAGTATGCAAGGTGATTTACTTTGCCGTATCGTGATTGAAACACCAGTCAACTTAACTGCACGTCAACGTGAACTTTTAAAAGAGTTACAAGAATCTTTAGATGGTGCGGACAGTAAATCTTCACCTAAAAAGAAATCATTCTTCGATCGTTTATTTGACTGATCAGAATGAAATAAAAGCCCGACATTATTGTCGGGTTTTTATTAAGTTATAAATACTTAAGACGCTTAAAGCAAAGTAAGTGATACTACCATTAGATAATTTCTTAATTTATGGGTGTATTCAAAAGTTGTTGAGACTTATTTGTTTAAGCTTTTAAAATCTAAAGGTAAATTTTTTAATAGGTTTTGTTAGAACTATAATTTAAAAAAAGAGGATCTGACGATCCTCATCATGTAATTTTGAAAAAACTAATCCTGAGCATCAATACTCTGACCATTCATACCTATACTGTCTTCGCCCATTAAATATAAATAAGCTGGCATGATTTGTTCAGGCGTTGCCAATACTTTCGGATCTTCATCAGGATATGCTTTAGCACGCATAGCTGTTCGTGTTGCACCAGGATTAATGCAGTTATAACGGATATTTGGATAGACATTTTCTTTTGCAAAAATTTGACTGACCGCTTCAATGGCAATTTTTGAAACTGAGTATGCGCCCCATTTCGCACGTGCTTCACGACCGACACCTGAGCTTGCAAAAACAACAGAGGCATTTTGAGATTTTTCTAATAATGGAAGTAAATGTTGAGTAAGAACAAAAGGTGCTCTTAAATTTACAGCCATTACATCATCCCACACTTCAGCAGGGTAGTGGGCCAATTCAACGCGCTCACCTAAAATCCCAGCATTGTGCAAAATCCCATCTAAACGACCAAATTGTTGGTCAAGCGTTTCCACAAGACGTTCGTAATCATATGCTGTTGCAGTAGAAAGTTGCAGTGGCAAAATTGCAGGTTGAGGAGCACCTAAACTTTCAATTTCGTCATAGATCACTTCTAACTTGTTCAGCGTTCTACCATGAAGAACGACGGTCGCACCATGTAAAGCATAGCTCAACGCTGCTGCGCGTCCAATGCCATCACCTGCACCCGTAATTAAAATTACTTTATCTTTCAATAAATCTGGGCGAGGTTGATATTCTGAATATTTCATGTGCGACCTCCTTCATTGTTCTAATTAAGCTGTTTTTTGGTGAGATTCGATCAATTCGATTAAGTGTTGATGTAATTCTTGTACATCATTCACTATACAATCTGCCTGCCAAGAATCTAAGTCATCTTTGTGTTCTAATGGTAAATATCCGTAAGCAGCCAAAATCGTGTACATATTTGCGCTTCGACCTGCATCAATATCACGTGGATGATCACCAACATAAATGCATTGTTCAGCTGGAACATTAATTTGTTGAGCAGCGAGATACATTGGTTCTGGGTCAGGTTTAGTGTGCTTAACATCTTCTGGGCATACGAGAACGGCACAACGTTCAGTTAAGTTTAAGGCTTGAAGTAGTGCCTCACTCAGCCAACGAGGTTTGTTTGTCACAATTCCCCATGGAATATCCCGTTGTTCCAAGTCCTCAATTAAAGGATACATTCCTGCAAAAAGGTCTGTATCCACAGCAATATCAGCACCATAGATATCTAGAAAGCGCTGACGATGTGCAAGGAAAATAGGATCATCAACCTGTAATTCAGGATAAACCAATTTCACCATCGCCCGAGCCCCCTCGGAGACCTGAGTTCGGATCAGGGCTGCATCTACGATCTCTCGACCTTCTTCACGACACATTGCTTGAATAATACGAATAAAATCCGCAGCAGTGTCAATTAAAGTCCCATCTAGGTCGAAAAGTACGGCCTTCATTCATTCACCTCATTATGGGTGTAAACCATATAGTTCACATCGACATTTGGGGCTAACCAATAATGTTTAGTTAATGGGTTGTAATGTAAGCCTGTCATATCTTTAAGTTTTAAACCTGCGTTACGAATATCATGCGCTAACTCAGAAGGTTTAATAAATTTATGATAGTCATGAGTTCCTTTTGTCAAAAGACGTAACACATACTCTGCACCGATAATCGCAAATAAATATGATTTTGGATTACGGTTAATTGTGGAGAAGAATACATGACCGTTTGGTTTCACCAGTTTTTGGCATGCTTGAATGATTGACGCTGGATCTGGTACATGTTCCAACATTTCCATACAAGTTACGACTTCGTATTGACCAGCTTGTTCTTCAGCCAATTGCTCAACTGGAATTTGACGATATTCGATATTGGTTACGTTTTCTTGTTCTGCATGCAGACGTGCGACATTTAATGGTGCTGCGCCCATATCGATACCGAGGACATCGGCACCACGGCGTGCCATACTTTCGGCCAAAATACCGCCGCCACAGCCCACATCTAGGACTTTTTTGCCACTAAGACCACCTGCATGTTCATCAATCCAATTCAATCGTAATGGATTGATTTGATGGAGAGGGCGAAACTCAGAGTGTTGATCCCACCATACTGCAGCAAGTGCTTCAAATTTAGCAATTTCTTGTGGGTCAACATTCAGTTGAGTCATTACAGCCACCTTAGCAAAGTTCGTTTTAATGGGTAGAATTTATATCAGATCTTAGTGTATCGCTAATTCCAAAAAAAGCGATAAATCTTGTAAAAAAGTTCACAGAATCAAAACGATTTTCTCATATTTGTTTTATAGTGAAACCATATGCTAATCAGAATGATTTAGAGGATAAAAACTTAATGAAAAAGGTGGTTTTTAGTGGCGTTGCCGCTGCGGTGCTGATGGCACTTTCAACAGGTGCAATGGCGAACTTTGTTGAAGGCAAAGATTATACGGTCGTGCAAAACCCAGGAAAGGTTGATGTCGCTGGTAAATTGGAAGTACGTGAGTTCTTTTGGTATGGCTGTGGTCATTGCTTTACTTTAGAACCTCATATGCAATCTTGGTTACGTAAAATTCCAAAAGATGTGAATTTTGTCCGTACACCTGCTGCAATGAACAAAGTATGGGAACAGAATGCACGTGGCTACTACGTTTCTGAAGCTCTTGGTGTTCGTAAACGTACCCATTTGCCTCTATTCCACGCGATCCATGACAAAGGTCAGCAGATTTTTGACCAAAAATCACAAGCACAATTCTTTACGAAGTATGGTATCCCAGAAGCGAAATTCAATAGTTTATATAATTCTTTCGCAATTACTGCCAAAGTCTCTCAAGCGAATAAATTAGCGCAACAATATCAATTGACGGGTGTGCCAGCTGTTGTAGTAAATGGGAAATATGTCGTACAAGGTGATAATGGACGTGTGTTACAAGTGGTCGATTATCTATTGGATAAAGAGCGCAAAGCTAAATAATAGAAAACCCGCATTGAGCGGGTTTTTTTTATGCCTCAGTATTATTCCAATTCAAAATCCCTTTAAAGATTAATCGTATTTGGGTAATGGACTGTTTTTTGAGTACTAATTTTTGTAATTCAAGCTCCATACCTGAATATTGACGGCCCAAGCTAATCCAAGACATTGCCCATGTAAAACATAAATTAATTAAAATATTCGACAACATTTTTAGATCACCAGCATGATGAAAATTTTGTACGATTTCGAATTTTTGTAGGTCATTGGCCAAATCAGAATTTAGAAACTCAATTTCACGAGCAATCGCACGTCTTACCACTTCAGAGCCACCCCAGCGCTCTGCGATCATAAAAATCCAAGGTTGGGTATTTAAATCGATGGCTTCAAAAAAAAGTTCCATACTGGTTTCGGCTTTAGCATCAGGGTGGGCTAAACCTTGACCGAGCTGATGAAGTACGGTTTTCAAATATAACGCGACTTGATCCACCAACTCTTGGCCTAATTCATCCATATCTTGAAAATGTCGATAAAAGGCTGTTGGCACCAAGCCAACCTCACGTGCAACTTCACGCAGACTAATACTGCTAAATGAACGGCCAGATGTGCTTAAGCGCAAAGCGGCATCCAGTAAAGCCTGACGACTTTGTTGTTTACGTTCATCGCGTATAGACATCTTAAAACCTGAGAAGTGAAGTCGAGATGAGTCTATCAAAAAAATATAAAAATTAAACGACGAATGTCAGTGAACATGTGTTGACTCAATTTTAAAATCAATATAGTGTACACATGTTCACTATTAGAACACTTGTTCACTCAATTAAATTGAAATACAAAAGAGGAACGTTTGAGATGAGTAGTTATCTGTCATATCGTCCTGAATGGATTCGAGAAGATTTCGTCGATTTTATCGCTGAAAAAATACATCCCACTTTGGCTTGGAAAAAAGTCAAAGCATCGCTCGTGAGTCGTGAGGCACTTAGTCACGATTTCTATGAGATTCATTTATGTCCAAATCACAATTTCGATTTTCAACAGATTGAGGCAGGGCAAAGTGTTTTAGTGACAGTCGTAATTGCAGGCGTGCGTCTACAACGTAGTTATTCGATTGTGGAAATTTCTGCGACAGGTAATCTGGTGATTGCTGTCCGAGCTCAAGGAGTAGTGTCGAATTGTTTAAGCCAATTGGCGATAGGTTCTGTTGTGGAAATTTCTCAAGCGCAAGGTAAATTTACGCTTGAGCCAACTCAACAGCCAATTGTGTTATTGGCGTCGGGGAGTGGCATTACCGCCATTTATGCATTGCTTACGAAGGCTTTAAACACATTATCTGTACCTATCTATTTGATTTATTTCTGTCGAGATGACGCGTTCCACGTGAAACTACAACACCTCGCTTCAAAACATGATCATTTTAATTATCACTATTTTAATACACGCCAACATAAACAATATCTGACATTGGCGTTGTTAGAGCAGTTAATGCCAAGTTTTAGGCAAGCACAGATTTATGCATGCGGTGCAACTTCGATGATGCAAGCTGTAAATCAAATTTGTCATGAAGAGGGGATCAGCAATCAGCTCAAACAAGAGTTTTTTCAAATCCGTGTAGATGAAGAAATTGAAAAACAATCTGTCACGTTTATCCGCAGTCAGAAATCGTTTGAAGCTCAAAAAAGTTTATTGGTGAGTGCTGAAGAGGCTGGATTAAGACCCGCTCATGGATGCCGAATGGGTATTTGTAATGCATGTGTCTGTAACAAAGTGAGTGGCGCTACTAAAAATATGCTCACAGGTGAAATTGAACATGAGCCAAATCGACAAATTAAATTATGTATTAGTCAGGCAGTAAGCCCTGTTGTGATTAATTTGTAATTTAACGGTATCGTATAAGACTGGAGAAAAATAATGAATATGTCACTTAATACAACATGGCAATCAAAATCTAAACATCTGACCGCTGAGCAAATTGAAGCATTTGGACAACGCGTTGAGCAGATCCGACTCAGTATTATGAATGATTTGGGTGAACAAGATGCCAAATATATTTATAAGATTCGCAACTTTGTTCGCTATAGCGAGATTGGCTCACGTGCATTGCTGATGTTTGGTGGTTGGATTCCACCTGTTTGGTTGGTAGGTACAGGATTACTGGGCGTGTCCAAAATTGTTGAAAATATGGAACTTGGACATAATGTGATGCATGGTCAATTTGACTGGTTGAATGATCCTAGTTTAAACGGTGCGACATATGACTGGGACACCATCTCAACAGGCGATGACTGGAAATATACCCATAACTATGTACATCACACCTATACCAATATTGTGGGGATGGATCATGATGTAGGTTATGGTCTACTTCGTGTTTCAGCATCTCAACCTTGGGAACCAAGATTTTTGTTGAATATTCCATTAGCGATTCAATTGATGGTGTTTTTTGAATGGTATGTCGGTGTTCAAAACCTACACTTGGAAGACGCGCTTGTTTATAAAACCAAATCTTGGAAACAAGTGTGGAAAGATGCTGAAAAATTAAGAAAAAAAGTAAGACGTCAGGTGGTGAAGGATTATGTCTTTTTCCCGATTATCGCTGGTCCAAATGCGCTTCCTGTCTTCGCAGGAAATGCAGTTGCAAATGTGATTAGAAGTTTATGGTCATCTGCAGTGATTTTTAATGGTCATTTTACTGAAGATGCAGAAACATTTGAGATGGATAATACCGAAAATGAAACGCGAGCAGAATGGTATTTACGTCAAATTCGAGGTTCAAGTAACTTTACCGGAACATCATGGCTGCATATTTTGAGTGGTAATTTGAGTCATCAAATCGAGCATCATTTATTCCCTGATATGCCTGCAAATCGCTATGCAGAAGCTGCGCCAAAAATTAAAGCATTATGTGAGGAATATGGCATTCACTATAATGAAGCTAACTTTATGAAACAATTCTGGAGCGTTTGGGTTCGTTTAGCTAAATGTTCTTTACCAAATGATAAGACAGCTAAAATTTCTCAATCTATAAAAAAATTAAGAGGAATATTTGCTTGAGTACTATCATCTAGTTAAATTCATGAAATACGTGAAGCATTAATCAAAATTTATGCGTGGAGCGTGAAGAGTCAAAAAAAGCCCAATTGTTGAGAATTGGGCTTTTAATTATGCTGTAAATATATCATTTATATAAAATAAAAGTATATTTACGCATAAGGTAAAATATATTAATTTAACTTTAAACATTGAGATCCATTAATTAAATCTGGATCATTTTTTAAAAGATTTAAATATTCACTTTGCAACACAAAAGTTTTATTCAAAGTTGTATCATATCGTTTTGCTAATTCTTTTCTTTCCAAATGATTCTGATATTTTTTCAAAAATTTATTAATAATACACATTGAATCAATAGCATCCCCCGATATTAACCTGTAACTTGTAATGTCTTTCTTATAGTCTAACCCCCCCATATCATAAGTATTAAAAAGTGATTCAATTTCACTCAAAGCATATAAATATAAATGATCGTTAACTTCCGAAGGGTTTTCTGAATTTTTATATGCAGCTCTATAAACAAAGCTTGCACTTTCTAAACTACTTGAAATAGCCATAATTTTTGTTTGTACTATTTGTTTATCTAACTCGTCTTCATCAATTGTATTTTTTTTAGCATTAGAGCAAGAAGAAAGAAGCAGAGAGCAAATTAATAGAGAGAAGATCTTTTTCATTAATACGTTCCATCAAATTTTTCAAATTCTTCTTTTCTAGGAGTTCTGTAGCCTTCTGAAACAGCAAAACTAAGAGCTTGTTTATTCCATCGTTTTCCAAAAATCATCGTATACAATCTTTCACTAATCATAAAAGGACCACCATTTTTTAGAATTTATCCGACTTTACCGACATATTCTGCTTTTGAAAACATACCATAGCCAGTTGGCGTAAGCTGAATGATTAGAGATCCTTTCTGATTAAAGATATAATAAAATTTATTTTATATCACGACAGTCATCCTGAATTTTTTCATTACCATATATCTTATTTAGTTTTTCTTTCCACTTTAACTGTTTTGTCTCAATCCACGAGTAAATATCACTGTAATCAATTTCTTTAGGAAGATTTTTCTTATATTCTAGTAGAAAGTTTCGCATCCAACACATCTGATTGACCTCAGCAATACTCATTTGCTCTTCAATTTCATATTTATCACCCGATGTCTTTTCAAAACCTTTTATGACTGCTACCTTTTGGATAGTTGATTGTAATAACGCTTGCGTAATAGGCGTTAAATCAGAATTTATAGCATTTTTATATACTAAATAATCTAGATATATCATGCTTCTAGCGCCTATATTTGCATTTTTGATATCATCCTGCTAATTAGCTGAATTTGTACATCCAGAAATTAAACTTACAAAAAATATAAGACTATAATTTTTTAAATTTTTCATACATAACATTTTTAGGATCACCAGGATATACTCTCTGTTCTTTCATAATATTAACCATCTTTTGATGGAAATCTTGATTAAAGACGTTGATAAACATTTTTCTGTTAATTGTTAGCGGTCCAGCATTTTTATTTATTAAAAACATATCACGAGTCGTTTCAATCACATTGATTGAAACTATACTTTCAACTAAGCTAAATATAATTTAAAAAACAAGCCTATCAGAAACTTGAAAAATTAAAAAAATTTTTAATTTTTTTAATAATTTTTTTTAATTCTACGGAAAGGCTAAAAGGGTTGGCATATTCAGATTTTTGACATTGTAATTGGCTACCCAACTTGTGAATTGATATATTTTTTTGATCATGAAGATTGATGCAAAAATCAGTAGCGTATGTTTTATCCATATCAAGAATTAGAGAATAGGGCCCTGATTCTTTAATATCTTTTAATGAAAATAGTAGGCAATTCTCTTCGTAAATAGGAGGAGTTTTAAGTTTTTCAATAACGACCTCTGAAACAGATCTTGCATTATAACCAGGGATACCTAGAGTTATGAGCGCTATGTGATCATCGCGTAACTTGGAATTAGGATTGTTAGTATAAATACATAAAGAGTTTTGTTTTTTTGTCAAATACAGTGGTTCATGTAATTGATGAGCTAAAACATTCGTTGAAAAAAGTAAAATAAAAAAGCTTAATTTGTTCATGCTTTATCTACCAATTGCGATTGTGGTAAATGCTTTTTATCATAAGGATTTAATAGGAATTCTCGTAAAATTCTTTCTACGTAACCTAATAATTTAATACTTTGAATATGATGTCTTCTCTTAGGTACTTTATTTTGCATATAAACAGCATCATGCCAAAATTCAATAATGCGACCTTGTTGCTCTAGGTTAAATTCATTAAATTTTCGGTCTGTATGTTTACCAGCTAAATCAGTAAAGTATGCGGTATAATCATCTCCATAATCAGGGCTGACGTTACTGCATATATACCCTCCTTGTCTAAAAAGCATTGCAGCTTGTCCAATATGTCTAACTCCTCCTCCTAATTGATATTGCCAAATATGAGTCATTTCATGAATAAAGTGATGTTCTGCCGAATAATCATTTTTACAATTGCTGAAATCAGGAAATTTATCAAATAAACTGCTAGTTAAGTTAATAGCGCCCATAGGGGAAAAAGTATTGCCTGTTAATCCTGGAACGCTCCATGTTGAACTTCTTTTAATAATAACTTTCGTATAATCTATCGAATCTTTAAAGATTTTTTTACACATCTCAATTTCGCCTGTAGTTAAAAGGCGTCTATGTTTTATCGCAACTTGACTAGTCCTAACTTGAGTTTTTTTTGCACTTAGATGTGTATTATGGCTATGAATAACATTTTTAGTGTTCATGCTTATGATCCTCATCACATAAGATATTTATAGTTATTTTTGAGGGTTCTGTATCTTCAATAATTTCTGTATATCCATGTTCATCTGTTATACCTTCAATTTTTTTAGTTGGTGTAATAATTTCATAAAGTACGTTGCTCAAAGGACTATTATCTAGATCATCGATAATTTGAAACTTATGAGCATAGTTAGATGTTTTATGAGTAAATGTTGATAAATTATTAGCTATATTTGATCCAGATATAGCTCCACCATTCTCCCCAACAACATGAACTTGTTTAGGCATTAAAGTAGCACCACACGTGAACTTATCACCGACATAAGCGACTGCTTTACCATCAAAAATCACATGGTCATTGCTTTTAATCAAAGTGGACCAGGTTTTACATTTTGGACAAGCAAAACCATCACCCGCACGAAGAAATAGGTTTCCCATTTGAGAACTTCGCGATTGAGTGGATAACACTGTTCCACCATGACTTGTTGTAGAACCATGTATGCCAAAACCTTTAGACACTCTTTGATCCTCCAATCATCGAAATCATGAAATCTTTGGGTAAAGCGGCATCATGATACAAACGTAAGACATGAGCGGTTATTGGACTATCGATAATTTCATCACCATTTTCTAATGGTGAGCCAATAAGTGCTGCGGATCGATTATGAACAGTGATGGCACTACCAGCACCAGAGATAATTTTTGCTGTTGAACCATCAGTATATATCGCTTCATCGCCTACTAAAGCTAAAGAAATACCTTTGACCTTATAGGTATCAGTAGATGCTCTTACTAAACCACCTTTTTTCGTTTTAGAACCATTAAATGCAGCATAAAATTTGGTATACGCCTTATTACTCCAATAGAGTTGCTCTGCTTGGTGAATCTTTTGAATATCATCTTGGGAAAGCTTTTTTAGCTGCTCTTCTGGCAGTTCATGCAAAAAAATAGGGCTAGTCATACTAGATCCAATTATTCTAATTTAATAAAGAATAACAAAATACAGAATGAAGAAAAAGTTCAAAATGTAATCGCACATTATCAAGAATAGTGATCATTATACATATGGGCGTTAAACGAAGTCTGATCATTTTTTATGTCAACTCAGTTCAAACCAATGTATGTTTTTAAATGAAACTGCAATTTTAAAACACGGACTTATAACAAAGTCAGATGCCATCAATCTGCTATAATGTGTCCAATCTTTTTTAAGTAAAAATTAGGACGTATTATGCGTATTGACCAGCGTGCATTAGACCAGTTACGTGACGTTAAAATTACTCGAAACTATACACGTTATGCAGAAGGTTCAGTTTTAGTTGAATTTGGTCATACCAAAGTTCTTTGTACTGCCAGTGTTGATAATTCAGTACCGCGCTTCTTGAAAGGAAAAGGCCAAGGTTGGGTGACTGCTGAATATGGCATGTTGCCACGTTCAACCCATACACGCAGTGACCGTGAGGCAGCTCGTGGTAAACAAAGTGGACGTACTCAAGAAATTCAACGCTTAATCGGTCGTAGCTTACGTGCTATGGTGGATTTGAAGAAATTGGGTGAAAACACGATTACAATCGACTGTGATGTTATTCAAGCCGATGGTGGTACACGTACAGCGTCTATTACAGGTGCTGCGGTAGCCTTGATTGATGCTATGAATTCATTACTTGAGAAAAAGAAAATCAAACAAGATCCACTCAAAGGTTTGGTGGCTGCAATTTCTGTTGGTATTTATCAAGACGAAGTACTACTCGACTTATGTTATGAAGAAGATTCAAACTGCCAAACAGACTTGAATGTGGTGATGACTCAGGCGGGTGAGTTTATTGAAATTCAAGGTACTGCGGAAGATAAACCGTTCACGCGTACGCAATGTAACGCAATGCTTGAAATGGCTGAGAAAGGCATTCAAGAGTTAATTCAAAAGCAACAACAAGCACTAGGCTGGTAATTCGCATTTGATTGCATGCGTTGATTGTAAAAAAGCACCTTGATAGAGGTGCTTTTTTTATTTCATAGATTTGCAATTGAAGCTTCATTGCAGCGTCACGAAAAAAGCGTATCACTGAGTTCGCATAAAACGAGAAGGATAACTACATGCGAGCTTATTTTTTTATACTCATCCTTACACCAAGTATTTTGTTAACAGCTTGTGGGGGAGATGATGATAACCAAACATCCAAACCGCAACCTTCAGATCCAAGCTGTGAAATCCACTGTGCTCCATAACCATAATAAGAATAACAACAGGATAAATATATGAACCGTCGTGACTTTATTTTAAATTCGACCAAGACATTATTGGGCGCATCTGCATTAGCAAGTTTTCCGCTGAGTATTCAAAAAGCTTTAGCAATTGATGCAAAAGTGGAAACTGGCACTATTCAAGATGTGAAACATGTGGTGATTTTGACTCAAGAAAATCGTTCTTTTGATAACTATTTTGGAACATTCAAAGGAGTACGTGGTTTTGGTGATCGATTCACCATTCCATTGAGTGGTAAAAGAGCGGTGTGGGAACAGTATGATGGCAACAAAAATAAAATTTTGCCTTATCACCTAGACAGTTCATTGGGCAATGCTCAACGTGTTTCGGGCACACCTCATTCATGGAAGGATGGTCAAGCCGCTTGGGATTGTGGGCGTATGGGCAATTGGGTAGAACATAAACAACCCCAATCCATGGGCTATTTTAAGAAACAAGAGCTCGAGTTCCAGTTTGCACTAGCAGAAGCATTTACTTTATGTGATGCCTACCATTGCGCTATGCACGCGGGAACTAATCCCAATCGTAAATTTATTTGGACAGGGACCAACGGGCCAACTGCTGCAGGTGTCGCGAGTGTAGTCAACGAGTTTGATAGTATTGGCTCATCAATGATTGGTTACGGCTGGACCACGTATCCTGAACGCTTACAGCAAGCTGGGATCAGTTGGAAGGTTTATCAAAATATGCCCGATAATTTTACGGATAATCCTTTAGCTGGATTTAAGCAATATCGCAAAGCCAATGAATTATCTGGTAAGCCGGTTAGCCATGCCAATATTTTGTCGCCTGAATATGATGAGCGTATTGATCAACGACAACCTCTCTATAAGGGTATTGCCAATACGATGCCTAAGGACGGCGGTTTATTAGGACAATTTAAACAAGATATCTTAGAGGGTAAATTGCCACAGGTGAGCTGGGTGGTCGCACCGGCAGCGTATAGTGAACATCCGGGACCATCAAGTCCTGTTCAAGGCGCGTGGTACATTCAAGAACTGTTAAACACTTTAACGGCAGATCCAGAGTTATGGAGTCAGACGGTTTTACTGGTCAATTTTGATGAAAATGATGGTTTCTTTGATCATGTACCATCGCCATCTGCACCATCAAGAGAAATCAATGAAGCAGGTGATATCGTTAAAGTTCATGGTAAAACCACGTTATCAGAACAAGAGATATCATATGAATATTTCAATCACCCACGTGTATCAGGTTCGATAGCACAGCCTGAATTAAAATTTAAAAATGGTAAGAATGAAAACTTCTGGCATGGTGTGTATGGCCCAGGAGTACGTGTTCCAATGTATATCATTTCACCGTGGAGTCGTGGGGGATGGGTCAACTCTCAGGTATTTGATCATACTTCAATTATTCAATTTCTTGAGCAATGTTTTGGCGTGCAAGAGCCTAATATTAGCCCTTATCGTAGAGCAGTCTGTGGTGACCTTACGTCGGCGTTTGACTTTAAGACACCTAACTTTAATATTCTGCCAACACTTAATGGGCAAAGAACAAAACAAGAAGCTGACAATACGCGTCATTCGCAAGAGCAACTTAGCAAGGTTCCAGTCCCAGCAAATCAACAATTTCCTGTGCAAGAATCTGGAATACGTCATTCTCGAGCATTACCTTATTTATTACATACCAGCGCGCGCGTACAGGTTGCAACCCGAAACATACAATTGATTTTCGCAAATGGTGGAGAACAAGGTGCGGTTTTCCATGTCTATGACAAACTAGATTTAAATGCCATTCCTCGACGTTTTATGGTGGAGGCAGGCAAACAGCTTGAGGATGTTTGGGAACTAGTAGATGATCAATATGATCTTTGGATACTTGGACCAAATGGTTATCATCGAGCATTCAAGGGAAATCTTCACCATCAAATTGAAAGAGATCATTTGCCAGAAATTCGAATTTGCTATGAAGCCTGTCAACCTAAAATAATTTTAAAAATACGGCATGATGGTGCTGAAGCTGTGGAGATGATGGTCAAGGACAATGCGTACTACAATCAAAAAATGTGGACTGTCAAAACTCAAGCGAATGAGGCTGAACTTCATCTTGATTTAACGGAGTCTTGGGGATGGTATGATTTTAATGTGGTAATCGCCCAACAGCAGGGAGAGCAGGCTTATGAACGTCGATTTGCTGGACGTATTGAAACAGGGCAGCATACATGTACCGATCCTATGATGGGATTATTGCAACCTAAATCTTAAACACGAAGTAAAAAAGCCGTGAATGTTCACGGCTTTTTTTACAATTGAAAAATTCAGGCATTAAGACAGTCGAAATGAATTAGAGATCCAACCTTTCGGAAGTTGAGGCATTATAAGCTCCTCAGGGCGATTTGGATCTTCATCCAGTTGCTTACCACCATAAATGACATCATTGATCTGTCCATTTTGATTTTGATATGTTAACCAAGGATAGGTTTTACCAAACCCAACAGGATCTTGGGTGTAATCACAAACACCATCTGGAAAAACTTTTTGTAATCGAGCCCATTGCTCATCTGTAAAGTTAATATTGGGGTAAAGACGACGTGTGAGTGGTTGTAGTTTACATTTATTGGCGTAGGTACTAATTTGATCACCTGCTACCATTCGCGGTGTTTTATAGACTGGTACACGAAGGTTATTGCAGAACCCAGATCTTCGAATCGTTCCTAATGTGATACATGAGTCGTTAAGATTTACTTTATTGCGAGTGAGTTTCTGTGGCAGAGGTAAATTGCTTGTATCATTTTTTACGCGATCCAACCATTGGTTCATATCATCGAAACTGATTTCTAAACATTTAAGATCGCCAATCATAATGGTATCACCTCCATACAGAAGCTGATTGTTATGATGTCCATGTGCTTTGTCTAAACGTGCTCTAATCGCGAATGCTCGGTAAGCATCATGGAATATTGCTGGATCTGGACCACGACAATCAATAATCGCCACTTGATCTAAATTATTGGCAACATTGATTAAACCAGTTCGATAAGCATTTTTTAAACCTTGCTCCGTGGCATATAACCGTTCGGGAATTGGATTAATATCAATATCAACTCCACCGAGGCGTTCATTTAATAAAACAAATTTTTCAGCATTGATCACACCATCAAATAAGGTTTGAAGCCCGTATTGCACACCGACATTATCAATTGGTAGGTTAGCAAACCCAATATTTCGCTGGTTTTCGACAGGACTCCAAATTTGTCTAAGCTGTTGTGTATTTGGATCAACTTCAGTTGGATTTCTGAGACCCAACAAATTTACAGCAGCCTCTTGAATTGAACAGCGTGTCCCATTCGGATTTGAGGTGGCATTGTACAGTTGTGTTTCTGATATTCCGCTACAAATTGTATTTGGTCGAGCAACATCGAATTGCGCAAGTTCACTGACATAACCATTAATCTCAGAAATATGACCTTGAATATGGTTAATTTGATGAGGGAGGAAAGAGCGGCCTTCTACTGTTTTAAAATAATTGATCATAATATGATAATCAGCAAACTGAGACGCTGTACTCCATGCGTCAGGGAAGGAGCACGTTACTAACAAACCTTGGTATACACCTGGATAAGCGTTAGCTACCCATTGAGATGCGAGCGCGCCACCTGAGCAGCCTTGTCCAATCGTGTAGTCTAAAGTACCGTATTGTTCGATAAAACGTTCTTTGGCCATAATGATTGATTCAGCTTGAACCGCCAAATTACAGTTATGTCCACTGTTGGATAGCGCCGTAGACATGACGCCATAACCTTTGCCCAAAGCCTTGATGGTAATATCTGGCAAAATAGAAGTTGATGTCGCAACCACGGTAGGCGCGGTTGCAGACTGATAATCATTTCCGCAACTTTGCCCATGGGTTACTAACAGCTTATTATTAAATTGGGGTTGTGGATTCAGCGCAGTCCAAGGCTGATTAGGATTAAACAATACAGCAAACCGATATTCATCACGATTTTGATAGCCGACTTCTTCTCGAATGATAAATGGTACTTCTACGCCTGTATCGGTCTTAATTTTGGAAATTAGACCCGCCGAAGGTGGTTTCTCAGGATTGTAGGTCTGTAAAGTTCCGACCAAATTCCGATAGTAGTAATTATATTGAACAGGTTTACGACAAAATAAATCAGTCGAGCCGTTGGTACAGGTCCATGGATTAATTTGAGGTCCAGATAAAAGAGGGCCTGTGGTACTGAAATTTTTTAAATATAAATTTTGAATTGCGTTTGGTGTTTCAATTTTAAGTAGATTTTCCCCTAACTGTAATCCATCCAATAGCACTCTATTTTGAGCATTGGAAAAGCGAGATTTGATGTCCTGTCCATTTAAATGAATGCTTATATTTGCGTCATTAAAATTAATCGATGGGTCTAATTCGATCAATACATCATTATCTGTCACAAGATCGGGGCGAGTTGATAAAACAGTCACGAATTCTTTTTCAATTTTATTCGTTGGATTGTCAGGATCAGTTGGATTGGTCGGAGTTGGCTGTGATCCATTACCACCGCCTGAATTCCCCCCAGATTCGCTGGAGCTTTTACAACCGAGGAGTAAGCTGCTACTAATCGCGACGCTTAAAAGCGTATAGATCATTTGCGTTTTCATGTGATTTCCCTAATGTACAACATGGTGGATGCAATCGATCCGATGACTGCATTTCTTTTTATTTATTCACTGACATTCAGCATGGTCTATGCGTTGACACCCTCCTATTATTTAGACAATGCGAACTCATGGTTTAATTGTATTTATTGGCTTCACTATGAATGAAAATTAGGCAGTATTCCATGACAGAAAATTGAATAATTGTAAAATTAAGGCAAATAAATAATTGAAATTTAATGATTTACTTTGCATTCTATAGGCATATTATGATTTTGATTAAAAAATAATCTTAAAGCGTGGAAGGTATCAACTAGGACCTTATAAATTCAAATTTTTTTGTATTCTTGCGATAAAGTTAATGTAGCATCACAGTTTTAAGCAAATAAAAAAAGGAGCAAAGCCCCTTTTTTATTGAGAGATAGGATTGAATCAATTAAGCGTTAAAGCGCATAGATAAATCGATGGCTTTGACATCTTTAGTCAGTACACCCATTGAAATAAAGTCGACGCCTGAAGTAGCAACTTCACGTAAGTTCTCGATGGTAATATTACCTGAAGCTTCTAATTTACAACGACCAGCCACATGCTTGACTGCATCAATCATTTGTTGTTGGCTGAAATTATCTAACATAACGATATCGGCACCAGCATCTAAAGCTTGGTTTAACTCATCCCAAGTTTCAACTTCGACTTCCACAGGTTTACCTGGTGCAATGGCATGCGCTTTGTCGATTGCTTGCTGAATGCCACCTGCAGCCATAATATGGTTTTCTTTAATTAAAAAAGCATCGAATAAACCTAAACGATGGTTTTGACCACCACCTACACCCACCGCATATTTTTGCGCAATACGTAAGCCTGGTAATGTTTTACGTGTATCCAGTAGTTTGGTATTTAAACCTTCCAAATGTTTCACATATTCAGCCGTTTTTGTAGCAACAGCAGAAAGGGTTTGTACAAAATTAAGTGCTGGGCGTTCAACGGTTAACAGACTGCGTGCTGAGCCGGCAAGTTTTAAAAATGCCTCATTGGCTTGAACTTGATCGCCATCTTGCTTTAACCAAATCACATCAACGCTTGGATCATAGGCTTTAATTAAAGCATTCACCCACGGTTGCCCTGCAAGAATCATCGTTTCGCGACTGATAATGGTTGCTGTTGCTTGTTCATCTTCAGGTGTCAGCAATGCGGTGATATCACGCTCACCAATATCTTCTTGCAATGCTTGTTGGATATTGATTTGAATTGATTGTTCAAGCAAAGATTGCGGTATGCTCATAAAATCCCTATTGTAGGCACCAGAAAAATGAGCAATATATTACCATTGCACCTCAAGTAATGGTGCTGTTTTTTTCGTCCAAGTCTTTTCCAAAGATGAGCGTGGATGAATTGTCATAAGTTGCAAACACGGATTGAGATCACACATGTCGAATGTACCCAAGCTTCAAGTGGTAGATGGTGTATTACAAGGTGCAAGATTTATTGCTTCACCAAATTTTAATCAAAGACCAGACCATACTGACATTCAACTGGTGGTCATCCACAATATTAGCTTACCGCCCTCACAGTTTGGAGGAGGCTATATTGAGCAGTTTTTCCAAAATAAATTAGATTGGAATGCACACCCTTATTTTAAAACCATTGAAGGGATGCAGGTCTCAGCACACTTATTGATTTTAAGGTCAGGCGAAATTTTACAGTTTGTTAATTTTAAAGACCGTGCTTGGCATGCAGGACGCTCTACGTACATGGCAAATCCAGAATGCAATGATTATTCGATTGGCATTGAACTCGAGGGTAGTGATGATCAAGATTTTACGGAACAACAATATCAAGCTTTAGTTGAGGTCGTGGCAACACTTCAACACGCTTATCCTAAAATTAAAAGTCATATCGCAGGGCATTCAGATATTGCACCTGGACGAAAGACCGATCCAGGACCGCATTTTCAATGGGCTTATTTTAGAGATCAATTAAAACAACGAAAAATGTGATGCTTTGTCGAATGAAATAACAATTTAAAAGCGAAGTTTTATTACAATATCGTCAATCTTTTTAAGTGGTGAATATGATGGCGCTTTGGCGATCCACCTTTATTGTGAGTGCAATGACCATGTTGTCTCGTGTCATGGGGCTTATTCGAGACATGGTGCTGTTAAATGTGTTCGGGGCAGGTAAAGACTTCGATACTTTTGTCGTAGCGTTTCGTATTCCCAACTTTTTTAGGCGTCTTTTTGCCGAAGGTGCATTTTCCCAAGCATTTATTCCTGTTCTCACAGAATATAAAACCACCAAACTCCATGCTGAAGTTCAGATCCTAATTAGTCGGGTATTTGGATGTTTGCTTACCGTGATGACTGCATTAACTTTGCTGTGTATGATTGTTGCACCTGCGATATTGTATGTTTATGCGCCAGGATTTCATGCCGATGCAGCCAAATTTGATTTATCAGTCGACTTATTCCGTCTCACCATTCCCTACCTGATGTTTATGTCGCTGACGGCATTTGCTAGCAGTATCTTAAACAGTTATGGCTCGTTCACCACACCGGCATTCGCGCCAGTATTGTTGAATATTGCTATGATTGCAGGGGCTTTGTGGTTATCTCCACATATGGAAACACCCATTATGGCATTGGGTTGGGCAGTGGTGTTTGCTGGCATTTTGCAATTAGCCCTACAAATTCCGGAACTGTGGCGCAAAAAACTCCTGATCCCACCTAAAGTTGATTTTAAGCACGAAGGTGTCGAGCGTATTTTAAAACTAATGTTGCCTGCACTGTTTGGGGTTTCAGTCACACAAATTAATTTACTACTCAATACCATTTGGGCGTCTTTTATGCAAAATGGTTCTGTGTCATGGCTTTATACTGCAGAACGGATGACCGAATTGCCTTTGGGCTTAATTGGTGTAGCCATTGGAACGGTGATTCTGCCTGCACTCTCTGCGCGTAAAGCTGAACAGGATCAAACTAAATTTAAGGCCATGTTAGATTGGGCTGCACGTGTCATCGTATTTGCTGGTATCCCAGCCAGTATCGCTTTATTTATGTTGTCTACACCGATTATTCAAGCGCTGTTCCAACACGGTGCTTTTGATGCACGAGCGACAGAAATGACCGCTTTGGCATTACAATGTATGAGTGGTGGTGTTTTGGCATTTATGTTGATTAAAGTCTTTGCTCCTGGATTTTATGCGATTCAAGATACCAAAACCCCAGTACGTGTTGGCCTAATGGCAGTTGCAGCCAATGCCATTCTCAATGTGGTTTTTATTGGTATCTTCAAATGGATGGGCTGGGAAGAACTCCATATGGCATTGGCGTTGTCATCTACAGGTTCTGCTTTAGTCAATGCAGGGATGCTATATTTCTATTTACACAAGCGTGAAATATTCCGATTTGGTCCGCATTGGAAAAAATTATTTTTCCAATTTATGGTCGGTAACGCCGTGATGATCACAGCTTTATGGTATGGTCTAAGCTGGTATAACCCAGATGTAGCACCGTGGATGCGTGTATTTGAAGTGCTTGGTCTCTGTGTATTGGGTGTGGTTGCTTATGTATTGGGTTTATTTGCGACTGGCTTTAGACCAAGACAATTAAAACATGGCTAGTGTTTCAACCAGACCCTAAATAAAACAAAAAAACATCGCGGAAGCGATGTTTTTTTATAAGTCATGTGAACATTAAGGCAAAACTTTTAAAAGTTCGACATCAAAGATTAAGGTGCTGTTCGGCTCAATCGCATCGCCCGAACCGATCTCACCATAGGCCAAATCAGCAGGAATAAAGAAGCGGTATTTAGCACCTTCCTTCATGAGTTGTAAGCCTTCAGTCCAACCCGGAATGACTTGACTCACTTGGAATTCAACCGCTTGATTACGCGCGATCGAACTATCGAATACTGTGCCATCGATCAAACGCCCTTCATAATGAACTTTCACTTTTGACGTCGCTTTAGGTGTTTTGCCTTGACCTTGCTGAATCACTTGATATTGCAGACCTGTTGGTCGTGTGACGATACCTGCTTTCTTGGCATTCTCTTGTAAAAATTGCTGCCCAGATTTTAAATTTTCTGCAGCCAATTTTTGAAATTCGATCAGCTGTTTGGATTCACTCTGCTTTTTGTATTTGGTTAAAGCCTGCGCCATTTCTTGATCGGTTAAACTCGATTTTTGACCAGTTGAGCCTTGTTTCAATCCTTCAATAAAGGCATCCAAATTAATATCTTTTAATGTATCCGCATTAGTGCGTCCCATCACATAGCCATAGCTATATCCGAGCTGATCTTTCTCAGTACTTTTATTGCTAATGTTTGCCGCAAATGAGGCAGAGCTGAGGATCAGCAGACTGCTTAATATAGAGATTTTTTTCATCATTCAAATCCAAAAAAGGAGAGCTGAGGGCTCTCCTTTTGATTAACTTATTTGACTTCGATTAATTCAACATCAAAAATGAGTGTGCTGTTTGGTGGAATCGTACCAGGAACACCCTGTTCACCATAAGCCAGATTTGATGGAATATATAAGGTTGCTTTACCGCCTTCCTTCATCAATTGTAGGCCTTCGGTCCAACCAAGAATGACCTGATTCAACGGAAATTCAATCGGTTCACCACGTTCAACCGAGCTATCAAAGACTTTGCCATCAAGTAATTTACCGGTGTAATGCACTTTAACCACAGAATTTGCAGCAGGTTGTTTTCCTGTACCTTCTTTGCTGACGAGATACTGCAAACCAGAAGCAGTTGTTTTAACATTCGGTTTTTTTGCATTTTCAGCAAGGAAGCTATTGCTTTGTGCATTGGCAGCTTTAGAGTCTTCGACTTTCTTTTCTTCTAATTCTTTTTGTAAAGCCACATAAGCAGTTTGTAGTTCTTCATCGGTATAGGCACGTTCTTTTTTAGCATGCGCTTCACGGACACCGACAATAAACGGATCAATGGCAACTTCAGGAGGAGTTTGGCTGGCAACTTCATAACCCAGTGCATAACTGATTTTATCAATCGGTTTTGCATCAGCAGTCATGCTAGAAACTGTCGCAGATGTTGGATGTTGACTTGCATAATAAACAGGGACGAGCGCAGCACCGCCTAAAACGACAGCAACAGCGATGGGTAAAGCTTTACTCATGAGATTTCCAATTTTTTTCAATTCTATGTGCGACATTCTAAAATCGCGGAACCAAAACAGCATAGCGTCAATTCACTTTCAGCGATATAGAATTTCAATGAAATCAACAAAATTTCACAAATATACAGTGCTTGATCGGCATAAAAAAAGCCTGAATAGATCAGGCTTTTTTTCAACAATAATTAATCATTGTCCTTTGAGGCTTTATACGCATATGCATAGTTATAACCATAGCCATAACCTGCTGCATTACGTTGAATGTCATTTAAGATAAAGCCATTCACTTTAACACCGGCTTGTTCGAAACGATTGACTGTGATTTCGAGTTCTTTCATTTGTGTCTTCGCATAGCGAGCAATGACAATATTCACACCTGCATATTGCGAAATGATAATACCATCAGTCACCGCAAGTATAGGTGGCGTGTCAATGATCACATGATCAAACTGTGTTGAAAGCTGTTCAAGCAACTGTTTGAATTTTTCAGAACTCAACATCTCAGATGGATTGCTCGGACTCTTACCACGGGTGATCACACTTAAACCAGCGACTTCAGTGTCTCGAATAATATTTTGTAGAGAGTGCTGATCAGTCATGTAATCAGTCAAACCTGGCTGTGTTTCAATATTGAAATATTTGTGTAGATAACCACGACGTAAGTCAGCATCAATAATCAAAACACGTTTGTCGGCTTGCGCTAATATTGTTGCTAAATTGGTTGAAATAAATGATTTACCCACTTCAGGTGCAGGACCTGAAATCATAATCACATTATTTCGAGCTGAACTCAGCGCAAAATGAATCGCCGTGCGCATACTGCGTAAACTTTCAATCGCAATATCATCGCTATTCTTAATCGCCAGAATTGGGATTTTCTTATGCTTTTTCAGCATCTTAATTCGGCTTTCTTGTACTGGCGAACGCGGTACTGTTGCATAAACCGGCAGATCTAATTCATTTTCAATTTGACTAGAATCTTTGATGCCTGAACGCATCATATTACGTAACAGGGCCAGAAGTGTTCCGAGGAAACCACCAAGGAAAATGGACAAAATTAGGATCTGTAATTTTTTAGGCTTAATTGGTTCAATCGGTTCTACGGCCGTATCAACAATACGAACATTACCAATTTCCCCCGCTTTTGCAATGCGAAGTTGTTGGTACGAATTCAGCAAAGCTGTATATAACTGTTGTTTGACTTCAACTTCACGGAATAACTGTAGATAGCGACGTTGCAAGTCAGGGAGTTGTTTTAAAGTACCATCTAATTCATTGATTTTTTTATTGATCGCGCCAAGTTGAGCGTTCATCTGTTGCATGATTGGATGTTCATTGGTGTATTTCGCACCCGCTTCAGCCACTTTTTGCTCAAGTTCCGCTTTTTTTGTTTCTAAAGCAACACTTTGCGTGAGATATAATTCAGATTCTTTAGTGACATCAACCGTATTAAAGCCTTGACGGAATTTGTTAAATTCACGTTCGGCGACATCCAGTTGTTGTTTGAGTTCTGGGAGTTGTTCATCCAAGAATTTCAATGTTTGCGCAGTTTCAGCAGAACGTCGTTCTACATTTTGCTGACTATACGCATTTAAAATCGTATTCAGGACTTTTGTAATATGTTCTTTGTCTTGACCTTGATAGTTTAGACCTAGCACACCAGTCATTTTGCCTTTTTCAGCCACTGAATAGTTGGCCAAAAGTGATTTCATTGCAGCAGGTAAAGATTGTTTGGTGATGAGATACCTGTCATTCAATTGATCTTGTGTGCGAATCTCAACTTTCCATACACCATCGCGTGTAGAGCGTTGATTGAGTTGGTTCAGTAAACCTTTCAGGACCACTTCTTCAGTTCTTAAATCCGTCAGGGTAAATTGTTTCTCAGTAAAATTCAGCGCCAATGCACGGTCACGAAATTTCTGAGGAACATAGAAATGGGGAATAGCAAAAGATTTTTCGTCATCGTTAAAAATCACAGACTGACGTGAATAACTGGTCGAATAGTCATGTGGTGAAAATAAACGATCAAAGAAAGAGTTTTGTGTACCAGATACTCTAAGATCTAAATTTAAATTCTCAATCACTGAACCGAGGACTAATCGAGATTTCAGGATTTCAATTTCAGCTTGAGCGGGTTGTTTCTGATCAATCATTCTTGAAAGATCACCTAAAAGCGCAGCTGATGTACCTTTATTTTCTTCAACTTGAACTAACGCATCAACAGAGTAGGTATCGGGTGTTGTGCGTAAGTAGAGTAGGGCACAGACCAGACTCAAAATCACACATAAGGCAATCAATTTCCATTGTGCGATTAATGAAAAAAATAATTCTTTTAAATCAATTGTATCTTCGGTATTCGCGGTTTGACTCATAATCTTTATTCAAAATATTAAAGGTGTTTTTTCCAATCAGCGATACAATCCTGAATCAACTGACAGGTGTCATTAAAGAATGCTTGATCGTGTTGGTAAGGATCCGCAATATTTCTTTCACGCCAGTGACCCAAGCGAAAGGTTTTTCCTTTTGCGTAGGGCCATGTTTGTTCGATATGCTTCTGTTGGTTCTGGCTCATGACAAGAATCAAATCCGCATTTTTGACCAATTCAGCATTCAGTTTACGCGCCACATGATCTTGCATATTTATACCGAAATTTTGCATACATTGTAATGCTTTATCATCTGCAGGATGGCCAACTAGACCAGAAATCCCAGCAGAGTGAATTTTTCGATCAGGGTAAGCATCTTTTAGTAAATACTCTGCCATGGGGCTTCGACAGATATTTCCAATACAGACCACTAAGATATTTTTAAAATTCATCAATTCCCCAAACGATCTAAATTATATAAAGCATTGGAGAAAGGAATCACCTGGTTGACCACACGTTGCCAGCGCGTTAGACCCGTTGCATCGACATAAACAATATCATTACTTTGCATTTTAAACTGATTGGCAAGACCAAAATTAGCAATGCTAGACAGATCCATATGAAAGATTTCAGTCATCGGAGAGTCACTTTGACTTCTGACGACATAAATTTTACTACTGCTTGCAGATAATGGATTCAGCCCTAAACTTTCCCCAATCACATCACTTAAAGTCATGCCTTGATCACGCATCGGCAAGGATTGGTTTTTCCCCGCCTCACCCATCACATATATTTTTTGGTTTTCGCGCGAGTTCACGTAAATCGTATCGTTGGCTTGGATCAAAAGATTGTGTAGCGAAAACCCTGCTTTTTCGAGCTCAATCGAATTTAAATTATAAGTTTGGCCATTGCGAACTAGACTAATCGACGTATTTGCACCAAATTGTGTATTGACACCGCCGGCTAAACCAAGCGCCGTATAGATGCTTGTAGGTTGATCATTCAGTGTATATTGACCACCTTTCATCACATTGCCTTGTACTGAATAGCGTTGACCTTGGTAAGACAGCACTCGGGCGATGACATCTGGCGTTTTTAAATAACGGGCAAGTAACTGACGAAGTTCTTGATTGACCTGATCTAAACTTTTGCCAGCCGCCTTGTAACGTCCAATAATTGGAAATTGAATATAGCCACGAGAGTCAATTTGATATCCTTTTTTTTCATCATTAGCCCCTGAAATTTCTGGATAGGCCCATAGATAAATAGATAATACATCACCAGCACTGAGTAGGTATTGTTTTTGATTTTGTAGAAACAAATGTCCTAAATCTTGGTGAACATTGACTTGTGCAGGTTGAACAGCAAAAAGGGACTCTTGAGTGAGTTTGATAACATTGACTAGCGTACCCAAATCCGTCTGAAAAACCCCTTCTTCTGGTAAATCATAAGTTTGCAGACCTGAAGTCACAGCGCAACCTGTAAAACTTAAGCTGAGTGCTAATAATAAACTATAGCGGTAGTAACTCACTCGAATTCCTATCATTTTTAATTAGTAGAATATTTAAAATAGATTCAAAAATCTAAGCTGATATTTGTTGAGCTATATTATAGGAATAAACCCATGACGCCTAGCGCCAATGTGAATATAAAACCCTTTTTTGTTGCTTGATTGTGATTAAGATCATGGAGTTATGTAATTATTTTTTTCAATTGTGATCATTTTACATCAATATTTAATTTGGGATCTGTTATATTAGGTGCCGTTAAATTGATATTAAATACTATTAAGGTATAACGGATGCTGAAAGTAAGAAATTTAAAATTTGGTCAGGTTGGATTAGGTTAAGTTGGTTTATTATGGCAGTTTAACTTAGAAAAAGTGAATCTAGAAGTTTTGATACTTATCACTATAGTAGTGCTTAGTAAGTGGTATATGCTCTTTGAGCTGCCTTAAATGAAAATTTTGAATTGATTATGAAAGAAGCTTTGAATTGTGATTTCCATTCCACAGGTAAGTCATTTTGAAACCAATATAGTAGAGAGATTAAAAGACTTATTACGATCTCACTCTGTTTTGTTTTCTTGCAATGAATTGAAAGTATAAAGCTTTGGTAAAAATGTAGGCAATTAAAAATGAAGATTTTAGTTACTGGCGGTGCAGGATTTATTGGTTCGGCTGTCATTCGTCATATTATTCAAAATACGAATAATCAAGTTCTTAATATTGATAAACTAACTTATGCGGGTAATTTAGAATCGTTAAAAGAAATTGAACAGCATTCAAACTATCAGTTCAAACAAATTGATATTTGTGATAAAGAACAAATTACAGCTGCTATAGATGCATTTCAACCTAATGTAATTATGCATTTAGCCGCAGAGTCTCATGTAGATCGCTCAATTGATGGTCCTGCAGCATTTATTCAAACTAATATTGTAGGAACTTATACTTTATTAGAGGCTGCTCGAAATTATTGGTTGGACCTAGACATTGAAACTCAACAAAACTTTCGTTTTCATCATATTTCAACTGATGAGGTTTATGGCGATTTAGAAGGCACGACAGATTTGTTTACAGAAACAACTAAATACGCGCCAAGCTCTCCATATTCTGCCTCTAAAGCCAGTTCAGACCATTTAGTACGTGCTTGGCACAGAACTTATGGTCTACCTGTTATAGTCACCAACTGCTCAAATAATTATGGGCCTTATCATTTCCCTGAAAAATTGATTCCTTTGGTAATTTTGAATGCATTAGATGGTAAGCCTTTACCTATATATGGTAATGGTCAACAAATTCGTGATTGGTTATTCGTAGAAGATCATGCGCGCGCATTATATAAAGTAGCTACTGAAGGTTTAGATGGTGAAACTTACAACATTGGCGGACATAATGAAAAACAAAACATTGAAGTTGTGAAAACTATTTGTAGAATTTTGGATGAGCTAAGACCGAGAGATGATGGTAGATCTTATGAAACGTTAATTCATTTTGTCAAAGATCGACCAGGACATGATTTACGCTATGCAATTGATGCGAGTAAAATTAAAAAAGAGCTTGGTTGGGTGCCTTTAGAGACATTTGAAACCGGAATCCGTAAAACGGTAGAGTGGTATTTAAATAATTTAGACTGGTGTCGTCGTGTACAAGATGGCAGTTACCAACGTGAAAGATTAGGTGTAAGTTTATAATGTCAAATACAACAAAAGGTATTATTTTAGCAGGTGGTTCGGGTACACGTTTATATCCAATCACTAAAGGTGTCTCAAAACAACTGCTCCCTATTTATGATAAGCCGATGGTGTATTATCCACTTTCGGTTCTGATGCTTGCAGGTATTCGTGAAGTATTAATTATTAGTACTCCTGAAGATATCGATGGCTTTAAGCGTTTGTTGGGTGATGGCTCTCAATTTGGGATTCAGCTTGAATATGCAGTGCAACCTAGTCCAGATGGTTTGGCACAAGCCTTTATTATTGGTGAAAGCTTTATTGGTGATAGTAATGTTTGTCTGGTACTGGGCGATAATATTTTCTATGGTCAAGGTTTTACGCCAATGTTACGTCAGGCTGTTGCTCGTCAAAGTGGTGCAACAGTATTTGGCTATCAAGTTAAAGATCCAGAGCGTTTTGGGGTTGTTGAGTTTGATGAACAAAAACGGGCAATCTCATTAGAGGAAAAACCTAAACAACCGAAATCACATTTTGCGGTTACAGGTTTGTATTTTTATGACAATGATGTGGTTCAGATCGCCAAGCAAGTTAAGCCTTCTGAACGAGGGGAATTAGAAATCACCACCGTAAACCAAATGTATTTAGAACGGGGTGATTTAAGTGTGGAGTTACTGGGGCGTGGTTTTGCCTGGTTGGATACTGGGACACACTCAAGCTTATTGGAAGCAGCACAGTTTGTAGAGACTATTGAAAAGCGTCAAGGCTATAAAGTGGCGTGTTTGGAAGAAATTGCTTTGAATAATGGTTGGCTCAGTAAAGAGCAAGTTTTAGAAATTGGTCAAAGCATGAGTAAAAATGATTATGGTCAATACTTAATTGATATAGCAAAAGGTTAATAAATGATACCCGTAAGTAGACCTTATCTCCCAAGTAGAGAAAAACTTGAAGAATATATCGATGGTATATATGAAAGACAATGGCTTACGAATAATGGGCCTTTAGTACAAGAGTTGACTAAACGATTAGAAAAATATTTAGGTGTGGAGAATTTGCTTTTAGTTTCAAATGGAACTTTGGCATTACAAATTGCTTATCGAACACTAGGAGTTAATAAACTAGTTGAGGGTAAGCTTGCTGAAGCAATTACGACTCCATTTAGTTTTATAGCAACAGCAAGCTCACTGAAATGGGAAGGAATAAACCCTGTATTTGTTGATATTGATTATGAAACATGGTGTTTAGATCCTAAAAATATAGAAGCAGCAGTTACAAAGCAAACTCAAGCGATTGTACCTGTACACGTGTTTGGGAATCCATGTGATATCGAAACCATCCAGAATATTGCTGATAAACATAATCTTAAAGTTATTTATGATGCAGCACATGCCTTTGATGTGAGCTACAAAGGTCAAAGTATCTTAAAATATGGTGATGCATCTATTTTGAGTTTACACGCAACTAAGCTTTTTCATAGTATAGAGGGTGGTGCAATTATTTTTAAAAGAAAGGAAGACTTAGAAAAAGCCAAAAAATTAATTAATTTTGGAATTTCTTCACCTGACTGTATTAATGAATTAGGTATCAATGCAAAAATGGGAGAGTTTAATGCAGCAATGGGCTTGTGTGTATTAGATGAAATAGAAAGTATTAAGCAGCAACGTAAATTTATATGGAATAGCTATACTCTTGAGTTGAATAAAAAATTTATACGACAAAAATGGAATGATTGTAGTTTAAATAATTATGCATATGCTCCTATTGTATTTAAAAATGAAGAGCAGTTATTGAAAATAGAGTCTAAGCTTAAAGAGAAAGGGGTTTTAGTAAGACGATATTTTTATCCAAGCTTAGATACTTTGGAATTTTTAAGAAATGATACAATTTGCAATAACTCTAGAGTAATTTCAAAAAGAATACTTTGTTTGCCAATATTTCCAAGTTTAGGAATCAATCAAGTTAAACAAATAGTGGAGATTATCAATGAGTAATAAAATTGCAATTATGCAACCATATTTGTTTCCTTATATTGGTTATTTTCATTTAATCTTGGCTTCTGATATATTTGTTTTATATGATGATGTCAATTATATAAAAAAGGGTTATATAAATAGAAATAATATATTATTTAATGGTAAGGTTCAAAGAATCAATTTGGCTGTACCGGGAGCTTCACAAAATATATTAATTAATAAGTTATCTTATGCTGAAGATACTAATAAATTATTACAAACACTAAAGTATGCATATGGTAAGTCAGAACACTTTAATAAAGTATTTCCTATTATTGAAGACATTATCAATTATGATAATAGGAGTATTCCAAAATTGTGTGAGTACTCGTTAAATAAATTATTTGAATATTTACAAATTGAAAAAAAAATTATTTTATCAAGTGACTTAAATTATGACAGAGGAGCAAGTGCATCAAAAAAATTAGTTTCAATTTGTAAAACTCTTGATGCAAATGTTTATATTAATAGCCCTGGCGGGCGTTCTTTATATACGAAGCAGATGTTTGAAGAATATAATATTGAATTGAAGTTTATTGAATCAGAATTTTTGGAATATAAGCAATATATGGTAACGGAATTTACGCCATATTTATCAATTATAGATGTACTTATGAATAACGATATTCAGAGTGTAAAAAAAATTCTAAATCATTATTCGTTAAAAAATTAAAGTTGTGAGATTATGGCTCTAATAAAAGTACTGGTTTTCCCAGCAGGAGAGGTAAATTCTCTAGAACTACATGATGCGCTGTCAGCATGTGTAAATATAGATTTATATGGTGCATCATCTGTAGAGCGGCATGGGTCTTATAAATTTAAAAACTATATTTGTGGATTACCTAATATCAATGATAGTAACTTCATAGATAATTTTAACTCTATATTAAAAGATAATTTGATTGATATTGTTATCCCAACTCATGACTCTGTAGTTCTATTTTTCTCAGAGAATAGAGATAAAATTATGAGCAAGATTCTGGTGCCTGAAGGAAATACAGCGGAGGTATGTCGATATAAGTCACTAACTTATAAAACTTTAGAAGATTATAGTTTTATTCCTAAAATTTTTAATGATTTTGATGAATTTCCATTATTTATTAAGCCAGATGATGGTCAGGGAGGAAAAGATGCATTTCTTATAAAAGACAAAAGTGAAATACCAGTTTCTATAAATTTAGATAATTATGTGCTATGTGAATACTTACCTGGAGAAGAACTATCTGTAGACTGTTTTACAGATAAAAATGGAGAGTTATTGATAGTTTCTCCAAGATTACGTGAAAGGACTATGGCAGGCATTAGTGTTGCTGGACGTAATATAGAGATATCAGATGAAATAAAATATATAGCAGAATGTATAAATACTAAAATAACCTTTTTAGGTTTATGGTTTTTTCAAATTAAGAAAGATAAATTTGGGGATTGGAAGTTATTAGAAATTTCAACTAGATGTGCTAGCTCTATGTCTTTAACAAGAGGTTTGGGTTATAACCTCCCTTTAATGAGTATTTATACTGCTATGGGATATGATGTGAAGCCGCTACATCAAAATTATAACGTTCAAATGGATAGAACTCTTATTTCACGTTACAAAATAGATTATGAGTTTGAATCTGTATATATTGATTTCGATGATACTATAATTATTCGTGGAAAAGTATATCTTCCCGCTATGTGGTTAATATATCAAATGAATAATTTAGGAAAAAAAGTATTTCTAATTACTCGTCATGAAGGTGATTTAAACAAAACATTAGTGAAATATAAAATTAGCAAAGATCTTTTTTATGAAATCATTCATATCATTGATTGTAAACCAAAAAGTTATTATATGAATCCAAATAAGGCTATTTTTATTGATAATGCTTTTCAAGAGCGTTTAGAAGTAAATAAAATGCATAATATTCCAGTCTTCGATGTAGATGCTATAGAAGTTTTAATGGATTGGGTGGTTTAATAGGTATTATATAAGTGAATAATCATATGAAAGTGGGTTTTGTAGGTCCTTATTCTACTGCGAATTTTGGTGATTATGCAATGTTAGTAAATAATATTTATGATCTTAAGTGTCATAATATTACCGTATTTACATACTCTCAAAAATTCCCTAAAATATCATTAGATTTATATTGTGATAAGTACAATATTGAATATATTGAACCTAAATTAAAAGATGATTTGGAATGGGATTATTTAAATAAAAATAATAATTTAACTCCTATGGATATATTGTTTTGTTTGGAGAATGTAGAAGAGTTAGAGAATAGTATTAAAAAACTAGATGTGTTAATAGTTTCTGGAGGTGGCTGGTTGAACCATTTTTGGGCAAAACGTAAAGATAAAGTTTTTAAAATTATGACACCTTTACTAATAGCTCAACAATTAAATAAAAAAATTGTTTTTACTGCTAATGGTATTGGTCCATTTGATGATACTAAAGAATTTTATCAATATTTTTTTAGCTATATTTATTCAGCAGAACTGGCAGTTAGAGATAAATTTACATCAACGTATTATTTGAAAGAAATAGGGGTTTCAGAAAATAAAGTAAAGTATTTACCAGATGACCTATATATAATTAATAAAAGCATTCTTAATTTTAAAAGAAATTTTGAAGTCAAAAGTTTGAATTATATTGTTATGGAAATGTTTTATCCTATGGATATTTTACAGCAGAATATTAATAAAATTAAAGAATTTGCTAAAGAAATTAAAGAAAAGTATAATTTAGATATAGTTTTACTTCCTTATGATTTAGTTTTTTATGGATTAGATCAAGCACGATATTTGCATAAAAATATTTCAAACTCTGAACTTATAGATATTGAAAGTATTGGATTTTTACCAATTCAGGACGCATTTCATATAATAAAGAATGCTAAATTTATGCTTTCTTCTAGATATCATGGGTTGGTTCTTTCTTTAGCTGCACAAACACCAGTTATATATCGGACATTACCTACAAATAATGATATGCGGTATTCATATAGTAAAGCAGTTGGGTTAATAAGAAGAGTATTTGATGGTATTGAAATTGATGAGCATAAGTTTATTGAAACTGATTTAAATACCACGCTAAATAAAATTAGCCAAAATTTAAATGAGTTAGTTACTTATCAACAAGAGAAGTTTTTTAATAAGAAGTATAGTGATAACAGGGATTGTTTAGAGATAGATAGAATAAAATATCTGAATAGTATTTAATTTTTTAAATTTAGGGTGTTTTTAACACCCTAAATTCAATTAGCTTTTTGCTAATTTTATCTCTTTAATTAAATTTTCAGTTTTAATTTTAACTTTTTCTGTACCTGAGTGCTTTTGTAATAATAACTGATTTATTTTTGTTTCTTCTGGGGGTAGTCTATTTATATTCCTATTATTAATAGTATGTAATGTTTTAATAGAATATATTGTAAACCCTTTGTTAATATAGTTTTTATATAATGGGTTTTTTTCATTCAGGAAAATTTTAGCTCCCATGTATAATCCGATAGTTATATTTCCAACTCCCTGTTGTCTTATGTGATTCATAATTATTATAGAGCAAGTTTTTACTATTTTAATATATTCATTTATTTCTAGAAAGTTGGTTACAGGTTTAAAGTGATGACCAAGTAGATTATATCCAGCTTTAATTATTTCTTCTCTATATTTTGAGTCGCCATAGCTTAAAGGAACAATTACTTTCGTGTTTTTTGATAATTTTAATTTGCTAAGTTCTTTAAATATTTCGTAATGATTATTAGTTGGAGTTGCACTATTACCTACTAAAATATTATTACTTGTACACTTATCTAAATTATAGTTGAATAAACTTACGTGAGAGGCATAATTCCATGGAACTATTTTAGGTTTTAAATTTCCAACCTTTTCTTTTAGAAGTTCGCTTTCTTCAGGTAAAACAGGACAGAATATTTTAACTTTCTGAATAACCTCTATTTTATTTTTTTGATTTGAATAAATTAAAGATTTTAAAATACTTTTCAAAAAACTTGGTGACTTAGGAGTTTCAAAACTAGGTATAGTTTTTTTAACAATTTTAGCTGTTTCTTCTTCTAACATATCATATGGATTAGGATAGATTAAATCATAATAGTCATAGCCTAAACCAATCCAAACAAAAATAACTTTACTATTTGCTCTGGCGATTAGCTCAAGTGTAAAAGGAGTCATAGAGTGTAATATAATTGCATCATAATTATTTAAGGATTGAATAAAGAACGGGTTAAGAAAGGAAAAGTGAGAAACACGAACGGGTTTAATTTTTTTTAGATAGACTACAGGACTCTTTCTGCCTGGCAATAGATAAGTGCTGGCTCCTGGTAAGATTTCTTCAAACTGTTCATATGCAGCATCTGGAAATTTTTCATCAGTAATAATATGGAGTAACTTAAGAGTCATAATAATCCTTGTAGTACAATTTAGAGCTAGAAGTTCTATGTACACTTAATAGAGGCTAATGTTTGATTTTTGATTTAACAAGACTAAGAATTAAATCATATGCAGGTGTTTTGAGGAGATGGGAGCCAATTAAATAAATTAATCCACCACTTAATCCAAAAATAAGTAGTATTATAACGGGATGATACTCAATATTTTGAATAGTATAAAAAATTATTCCACTGATTAGTATAGATAGTACTAGAGCTGGTAGAAAATCTTTTATTTGCTCTCTAGTAGAGTAATTAATTAGTTTGGCTGAAAAATAACTATTAGGTATATATGAGAGTATAGAGCTAATTATTTGTCCAATTAAAATACCAATTACACCATAGCGATAGCTAATAAATAAGACTACAACCAATATAATTTTTTTATTAATTTCTAAATATAAAAATAGATCTGAACGTCCTTTTACTTTAAGAATATTTAAATTTATACTATGAAGTGGGTAAAGTAATCCAGCAAGACAAAGCAATTGGAAATAGGGAACCGCAGGCCACCACTTTTCAGGGAATAGAAGACTAAAAAGTGGTTGAGCTAAAGCGGCTAAGAGGGTCAGTGTGGGAAATAGTAGAAAAGTGGTAATAGAAATAACTTTACGATAGCCTGCTTTCAACCTTACATTGTCATCTTGAATACTTGCTAATGCAGGATATGTGACATTCTGAATGGCGCTTACTAATTGATTGAGTATAAGCTCTCTTATTTTTTCTGCGAAAAAGTATAATCCAGCAATAGAAGTTGAAAAAAGTTTTGCAATTACAATAATGTATAGGTTTCTAAAAACAGTATCTAAAAGACTTGATAGAAATAGTTTATAAGAGAAATTATACATACTACAGAATGAGGATAGGCTAAAACTTTTAGTTGGTCGCCATTCACTTATCCACCATAATAAAATTACTGTAATAAGTGCTGAAATTAACATCTGAGCCACTAGTGCCCACACACCCACCCCCCAATATGCTAAGCCAATCGCCATACAAGCAGAAATTAGGGCAGCAGGCAAGCCGATCATTAGTTGAGCTTTAAAGTTCATTTGTCGATGAAAAATAGCGACTTGTATAACCTCAAAAGAGTTAATTAATATTACTAATCCAAGTACTTGAATTAAATTAATTAATTGTGGTTCATTATAAAATATAGCTATATGGGGCGCGGAAAAATAAAGGAGTAAATAAGCTAAGGCTCCCAACACTAGGTTGGAGTAAAAGGCCGTATTGAGATCATCTTGAGTAACCTCTTGCAGGCGAATCAAGGCTTGGCGAAAACCTGACTCCATTAAACTAGAAGCAATAGCAATGAAAACAGCTATCATTGCCATAAGACCATAGGCATTAGGCGTTAAAAAATAAGCTAACAACAAGGTTGTAACTAAGCCTATACCGCGACGTATTAGTTGTTCACTAAAGTTCCACAAAATGCCTATTGTGGTTTTTTGGGTTATATTCATAAGTTTTTAAGCAAATTTAAAGGGAAATATGGTTAGCTAATCAGATTTTAACTATTTTTGAAGCTATTCTTTTTATTATACACGTATTTTTTTTGATTTTTCTAATCAGAGAGAATGTAAAAAATATTTTTGAAAATGATATTTAAAGGATAACTACTATTATATATGAGCTAGTATATAATTTGTTTTATAAAAGTAGAATTTAACTCTACATTAGACTAAAATTGCTTTAAAGGTGTGGCTCGACAAGTTGTTAATTCACAGGTCATGCTAAAATATTCTTTAATGATTTTAGTAATATACAACTAAATGGTGAAGTGATTTCCAATGTTGAAACATAAGATTTGTGTGGTTGGGACAGGATATGTTGGTTTGTCAAATGCAGTGCTATTTGCACATCAGCATCAAGTTGTTAGTCTAGATATTGATTTATCCCGTGTAGAAAAAATTAATCAGAAAATTTCACCTTTAGTAGATGAGTATATTGAAAAAGCACTACAAGAAAGTCAATTGAACTTGATAGCAACTACTGATAAAAAGCACGCATATCAACATGCAGATTATATTATAATTGCCACGCCTACCAATTATGATTCAGAGACCAATTCTTTTGATACATCTTCAATTGAAAGTGTTATTGCTGATATTTTACCAGTAAATACAACTGCGCCGATTATTATTAAATCTACTATTCCTGTCGGTTATACAGCACACGTAAAAAAAATTTTTAAAACAGAACAAATCATCTTTAGTCCTGAGTTTTTGCGTGAAGGAAAAGCACTTTATGATAACTTACATCCATCTCGGATTATTGTGGGTGAAAAATCAGAACGTGCTGAAAAAATTGCCCAACTTTATTTAAATGCTACTGTAGAACGCACTGCTCCAATTTTATGTATAGATGCTACAGAGGCGGAAGCAGTTAAATTATTTTCTAATACGTACTTAGCTATGCGTGTTGCATACTTCAATGAGCTTGATACTTACTGTGCGAAACATAATTTAAGTAGTCTAGATATTATACAGGGGGTGGGTTTAGATCCTCGTATTGGTCAACATTATAATAACCCTTCGTTTGGTTATGGTGGTTACTGTTTGCCTAAGGATACGAAGCAATTACTGGCAAACTATAAAGATGTGCCACAAAATTTAATTCAAGCCATTATCCAATCAAATAAAACTCGTAAAAAATTTATTGTTAAAGAGGTTTTAAAGAAAAGACCAAATGTAATTGGAATTTATCGTCTAACTATGAAAGAAGGATCAGATAATTTTAGGGATTCAGCTATTCAAGATATTATTCGTGAGTTAGAAGAATATAATATCCAAATTCAAATTTATGAACCTACTTTACAGCAAGAAAAATTTGAAAATTATTCTCTAAAAAATGATTTGAATAAATTTTTATCAAGTTCTGATGTGATCCTTGCTAATCGAATGCATAAAGATCTAGAAGAGCATCAATTCAAGTTATATACACGTGATCTGTTTAGAGAGAATTAATCATGAGCTTAAAACAATCTAATCCATTAGTAACCGTTTATATTCCAACTTTTAATCGCGTAGAGTTGTTAAAGCGGGCTGTTGATTCTGTACGTAATCAAACTTATAAAAACTTAGAAATAATTGTAGTGGATGACTGCTCTAAAGATGGTACGCATAAATATTTAGAAGCAATTAGTCAAGAAGATCCGCGTCTTAGATATTTTATCAAAGAAAAGAATAGTGGAGCATGTGTAAGTCGTAATATTGCGATTTACAATGCTAAAGGAGAATTTATTACAGGTTTAGATGATGATGATTATTTTTTAAAAAATAGGATTGCTGAATTTATAACATATATAGATTTACTTGAAAAAAATGTTTTTATATATACAAGCTATTTAGACCATAATAACCTAGGAAATTCAAAAACTAATATTTTGAAAAGTTTTTGTAAAAAAAATACAAAAAAAGAGGATTTGCTATATTTTAACTCAGTTGGTAATCAAATTTTTGTAAAAACAGAGATTTTAAGAAAAACTTGTTTTGATATCAATATGCCTGCTTGGCAGGACTTAAGTACTTGGTATAGTCTTCTTAATAATGGGGGAGGAGCATGTTTAATTAATTCGAATAGTTATGTTATTGATACTACACATTTACATGAGAGATTAACTTTACAAAAAAAAGAAAAAATATATAAAGCTTACAAAATTTTTGTAGAAAAATTTGATTTAAATAATGATCAAAGAAAAATATTATTTACACAACTTCAAGATTACGGTTATAAGGTAGGTTTAAATAAAATTTTATATTTATTTTTAAGTAGATTTTGTGTTTTTAATTTAATTTTAATGATTTCTAGATTAAAAAAATGGTTAAATAAATTATGAAATTATCGATTATTATACCTATCTATAATGTAGAGCTATATATTAGAGAGTGTATTGAAAGCGTAATAGCTCAATTAGAAGATGGTGTTGAAATTATATGTGTAAATGATGGTACACTAGATTTATCAATGGATATAGTTAGGTCTATCGTAGAAAGGCAAAGTGAAAAAGTACAGTCTCAATTTAAGTTTATAGATCAAAATAATAAGGGATTAAGTGCTGCTAGAAATACAGGAATTGATATTGCAAGTGGTGAGTATATAGGATTTCTAGATTCTGATGACAAGCTTATGCCTAACTACATAAGTACAATATTAACCCTTATTGAAAAAGGAAATTATGACCTTATTGATTTCAATTTAATGAAATCATCTAATGAAGAAATCTCAATTTATCATGACTCAAAATATAGTTTAAAAAATCTAATAAGAAACGGATTTTGGTTTGCATGTGCTAGAGTAGTGAGAAAAAGTTTATTAGGACACCTTAGATTCACAATTGGTATATATTATGAGGATTTATGTTTAATTCCAATGTTATATATAAAAACTAAAAAGATTAAACATATTAATGAATGTTTATATTGGTATAGAGTAAATCCACTAGGGATAACACTTTCAAAGGATTATAAGGCTAATAAAAAAACAATTGCAAGTTTTGAGAAAATATTAAAAATTTATCTTGAAGAGTATGAAAGATGTAGTGAAAATAATAAGGTAATCTTAAGTGCGGTTATCTTTCAAGCTTATTTTTTACTATGTGTAAATTCATGTAGACGATTCTCCTTAAAAGATTCATTTCATTATGTGGAATTCTATAAGAAGGTTACGTGTATTTATTCAGTTCAAAAGGAATATATAGGTCTAAATAAAAAACTATATATTTTTTTGAATTTTAGTAAATTATATCTCTTTATTTATAAAGCTTATTGTCAAGTTAAGAGCAGATAAAATTTATGTATACTATTGGAATACCATTAAGTCAATATGCTTACACCCCAGAAGCTTATGCATATGAAAAATATTTAAAATTAAAAGGGCATATAGTCCAGTTAGACTATGAGCTTGATCCAGATAATGATATAAATATTTACTTTATGGGTACACGTCCATTTTGGAATAAAAAAAATGGTACGGCTAAAGAGATTCATGAATATCAAAGTCTTTCTACTCCTCCTTATGCAAAATTTAAAAACTTATTTAAAAAAACCATCAATAGTAAACCGGATGGAAGAATTTTTTTAAATAGCATAGTTAGTAGAGAACTTTATTTTAATGATAATACTCCCTATATTTATAGAGATATGGGAGTTGATGAGGGTTTCTTTCAAGTTCCTTTACAGAATCCGGAATATGATATTTTGTACTCAGGCTCTATTTCGGGCAGAATTGGCTTGATAGATACTCTTATAGATTTGGCAAGTAAGTATAAAATCATTATAATAGGCAAAGTTTCTGAAAGTGATAAAATATTATTAAAAAATAAGAATATTACTTTATTGGGTCGTATAGAACGTAGTAATTTACCTGAATTCTATAGAAACGCTCGTTTTGGTTTAAACTATACGCCAGATATATATCCTTACAATATTCAGACAAGTACAAAGACATTGGAGTATTTGGCTTCAGGACTGCAGGTCATTTCAAATAGATATTTATGGGTAGAACAGTTTTTCAATAATATTAATTATAAGCCTGTTTGGTTGGATCAAATTGATTCTAACATTTATATAGAAAATAATATTCCTGAAATGGATTCATTTAAGTGGGATAATATTTTAAATGAAGTGGATTTTGGTGATTTTATTAATCGGATAGCTAATAAATGAAATTTAAAATTAACAAAGAGAATATGTTTCTATATTTGTTATTTACTTTATTTACTTTATTTACTTCGTATTTTATTTCTATTAGAGATTTAAGTCTAGTAGATGATAACCTTATTTATGCACAAAATTTTATTTATAAATTGTCTATTAACGATTTTCATTATGAATTTTTATTTGATCTCTTAACCTTTGTAGTTAGATTGTTTACTGATAGTTATATAGTCTATTTTTTTATTTTAAATATTGTGTTGAATTTAATATTGCTTTTTCTATCAAAGAAAATATCTGAATTAGAAAAGATAAATAAAGTGTATTTTTCTTTTCTTTTCTTTTCTTTTCTTTGTATGTCATCTTGGTATCAAGTGGCAGCTGCAAATGGATTAAGGCAAGGTTTATCATTGGCTCTTCTATACTTGTTTTTTGTCTATTTAGTTTTTAATATTAATAAGTTTTATTCATTTTTGTTTTTGCTAGGCTCTATATTATTTCATTACTCATCTGTTTTGATTATTCCTTTTATTTTTTTGATTAAATTAAATCTGAATAAATTGTTTTTTTTGCTAAATGTACTTGGTATTTTTTATATTTTAGGGGTAAGTGAAAAAATAGTCTACATAATATCTAGTGTTCTTGGTGTTCCTTTATATGATAGTATTAAAAACTATGTTGAAGATACAAATTCCTATAGATATGGTTTTCAGTGGGATCTTTTTTTATATAGCTTAGCTCTTGCATATATTTATTTCTTTTTCTCAAAATATTTTATTAAAAGCGAGGGTTTATGTGGTTTAGTAAAAATCTATTTTTTATTACTAATGCCATATTTTATATTTGGTTTCGCCGGTTTTTCAAATAGATATGGTTTGTTTGCTTGGTTTTTTAGTATATTATTAAATACTTTAATTTTTTATTATATATTTTCGAGAAGTAAATCTTTTTTTCCAATAGGTCTTTTTGTTGCTTTTGCTATATCATTTTCTTACTTTAGTATAGTGGTTGGAATTATATGATTATTGCTCTAATAGGTACTGTAGCTTCCAGTTTTTATGGTTTTCGTTCAGATTTAATCTGTTCACTTTTAAAAAAAGGTCATCAAGTCTACGCATTAACGTCTGAATTTACTACAGAAGATCTAAAAGAAATAGAAAAATTAGGTGCTATACCAATTACATATACATTAAATCGTGGTGGATTGAATCCATTTGCAGATATGATGGCAACATACCGACTCTCAAAAAAAATTAAAGAAATTAATCCAGATTTAGTTTTTTCGTATTTTTCTAAACCAGTTATTTTTGGTACATTAGCGGCAAGACTTGCAAAAGTACCAAAGGTTGTGGGTATGCTGGAAGGTTTAGGCTATACGTTTACAGATCAGCCTGAAGGATTGAGCAAAAAAACTAAACTCATAAAAAAAATACAGATTCTTTTATACAAAATTTCTTTGCCTCAGCTCGATAAAATTATTTTTTTGAACTCAGATGATCCAAAAGACTTATTAGATAAATATTTTATTAGTGTAAAACAGGTTGATGTTTTAGGGGGTATTGGTTTGAATTTAGATAAATATAGATTTGTTCCTAATATCAGTTCTACGCCTATATCTTTTATTTTTATTGCTCGATTGCTTGCTGAAAAAGGAATTCATGATTTTATAAAAGCAGCGAAACTTGTAAAAACAAAATATCCAAATGTTAAATTTACTGTTTTGGGTGCAATCGATAAAGTCGCGTTAGGTGGATTAAAAGAGAGTGAATTAGAAGCTTTGATTCAGGATAATATTATTGAATATCCAGGGCATGTTAATAATGTCACTGAATGGATAGAACAGGCGAGTGTATTTGTGTTGCCTTCATACTATCGTGAAGGTGTACCAAGAAGCACACAAGAAGCAATGGCCATTGGACGTGCTATTATTACAACAGATGTACCAGGCTGCCGAGAAACTGTAATTGATGGTGTAAATGGTTTTTTAGTGCCGAAATGGAATCCAGAAGTATTGGCTGAAAAGATGATTTATTTTATAGAGCATCCAGAACAAATTTGTTTAATGGGTGCTGAAAGTTATAAAATCGCAGTTAATAAATTTGATGCTGAAAAAGTTAATCAACGCTTAATACGTATCCTTGGTCTATAAATGTTAAAACGTCTTCTCGATATAATTATTGCCTCAATCGCCTTAATTCTACTTTCTCCACTATATGCTTTTGTGGCTTATAAAGTGAAAAAAAATCTTGGCTCTCCTGTATTATTCCGTCAAGTACGTCCTGGGCTAAATGGTAAACCTTTTGAAATGATTAAGTTTCGGACCATGAAAGATGCCGTAGATGCCAAAGGGAATCCCTTGCCTGACAGCGAGCGCTTAACCTCATTTGGCAAAATGTTACGTGCAACCAGTTTGGATGAGATGCCAGAATTGTGGAATGTGATTAAAGGTGATATGAGTATTGTTGGACCTCGTCCATTATTGATGGAGTATTTGCCACTGTATAATCAGGAGCAGGCAAAGCGTCATAATGTACGTCCTGGTATGACTGGTTATGCCCAGGTCAATGGTCGTAATGCCATTAGCTGGGAAGAAAAATTTAAGCTTGATACATGGTATGTTGAAAATCAGTCCGTGTGGCTTGATTTTAAAATCATGTTTAAAACCGTATATAAAGTAATGGCAAAAGATGATATTAATGCTGCCAATGATGTGACAATGCCTAAATTTTCAGGAAATGACAAAAAAGATGAGTAATATATTAATTACTTCAGCAGGTCAACGTGTTTCATTAGTTCGTTCTTTTCAAACTGAACTAAAAAAATACTTTGCTCAAGGGAAAGTCTTTACAGCTGATTTAAACCCTGTACTTGCACCGGCTTGTCATGTATCAGATCAAAGCTTTGCAGTACCGCGTGTGACTAGCCCAGACTATATTGAGCAGTTACTTGCATTGTGTGTGGCACAGAACATCAAGTTGGTCGTACCCACTATTGATACAGAACTGATGGTACTCAGTGAACAGCTTCAACGCTTTGCTGAGCACGGGATTCATTTATTGGTAAGTGATCCTGCCTTGGTACAGCAGTGCCGTGATAAACGTCAAATTAATCAATTCTTTGAACAACATGGAATCGCTATTCCTCAGCAATATGATCTGGATCATTTAGAATTTCCCGTGTTCGTAAAACCTTATGATGGCAGTTTAAGTAAAGGTATTTTTACTGCGCATAGTCTTGATGAGATTAAGCCTGAACACCGTGCTGATCCGAAACTCATGTTTATGCAATACATTGCACCCGAAGCCTATGACGAGTTTACTGTTGATTGTTACTACGATCGTCAGTCTGATTTAAAATGTGTTGTGCCGCGTAAACGTATTTTTGTACGCGCGGGTGAAGTCAACAAAGGCGTCACTAAAAACAATGTAATCGTAACTGAGTTTCAGCAAAAATTGCAGCATCTTGCTGGCGCACGTGGTTGCTTAACCATTCAGGTGTTTTTACATAAAACTGAAGATAAAATTTTAGGCATTGAAATCAATCCTCGCTTTGGTGGCGGTTACCCACTGAGCTATTTGGCAGGTGCGAATTATAGCCAATGGGCGATTCAAGAATATTTATTGGATCAATCGATTGCACCGTTCTCAGCGTGGAAAGATAACTTGTTGATGCTGCGTTACGATGCTGAGGTATTGGTCAATGACTACAGCGCTTAAGGGCCTCGTATTAGATCTTGATGATACGCTCTACGCTGAAATCAGTTACTTACACTCGGCTTATCGGTTTATTGCCGCTCAGCTGAGTGATGCGCCTGAGCATTTGAGTGCACAGATGTTGCAGCAATACCATACAGGCGAAAATGTATTTGAACGCTTAGCACAAGATTATTCTGTAGATAAAACGACCTTACTCGATTGGTATCGTTTTCATACGCCTGACATCTGTCTCTATCCGCATGTATTGGATACCTTGAAGCTGGGTCGCCGTGACTATCGGTATGCAGTTATTACCGATGGACGTGCGCAAACTCAGCGTAACAAACTGCATGCCTTAGGGGTGATGCCGTATTTGAGCAGCATTGTCATTTCAGAAGAAATGGGTTCAGAAAAACCTGCGCCTGCCAATTATGAAACCGTAATGCAAGCCTTACAGTGCGAGCATTATATCTATGTGGGTGATAACCTAAAAAAAGACTTTGTGACCGCCAAGCGCTTAGGATGGACTACCATTTGCTTGAAAGACCAAGGCCATAATATTCATGCACAAGATTTCTCTATTGCTGAGCCGTATCAAGCAGATTACTGCTTTAACACTTGGCAGGACATTCAAAATTTTTTAGTGCTCGATAGAAAAAACATTCAATAGGATAAGTCGTAAATGTTAAACACTGCATTCGAACCATGGCCAAGCTTTAGTCAACAAGAAGCACATGCTGTATCGCAAGTCTTACTCTCGAATAAAGTCAATTATTGGACGGGACAAGAATGCCGTGAGTTTGAAAAAGAGTTTGCACAATTTGCCGAAACTCAATATGCAGTTGCACTGGCTAATGGTACCGTAGCGCTCGATGTGGCTTTAAAAGCATTAGGTATTGGGGCAGGAGATGATGTGATTGTCACCTCACGAACCTTTTTAGCTTCAGCAAGTTCGATTGTAACCGCAGGTGCCAACCCTATATTTGCAGATGTAGAGCTAGATTCACAAAATATCTCACGTCGCACCATCGAAGCTGTACTGACGCCAAAGACTAAAGCTATTATCTGTGTGCATTTGGCCGGTTGGATGTGTGATATGGATCCAATTATGGAGTTGGCTCAGGAAAAAGGTCTTTATGTGATTGAAGACTGTGCACAGGCACATGGCGCAAAGTATAAAGGTAAATCGGCAGGTTCTATTGGGCACATTGGTGCATGGTCTTTCTGCCAAGATAAAATCATGACCACAGGTGGTGAAGGTGGCATGGTCACCACCAATGATGAAACGCTGTGGAAAAAAATGTGGTCATACAAAGACCATGGTAAAAACTTCGATAGTATTTACAACAAACAACATCCACCAGGTTTCCGTTGGTTACATGACTCATTTGGCACCAACTGGCGAATGATGGAGATGCAAGCGGTCATTGGTCGTTTACAGTTAAAGCAAATGCCAGAATGGACTGCAAAACGTACTGCAAATATGCAAAAAATTTATAGTGCTTTTGCCAATAGCTCTTATTTTACTGTGCATCAGCCCTCAGAAGACTATCTACATGCAGCATATAAGTGCTATGTTCAAGTGAATAGCGAACAATTGCCATCAGGTTGGTCGCGTGATCGTATTATGGCAGAAATCAATGCACTGGGTGTGCCGTGCTTTAGTGGTTCATGTTCTGAGGTGTATTTGGAGCATGCATTTGATGATACACCGTGGCGCCCTGAGACTCGATTAGAAAATGCGAAAAAGCTAGGTGAAATGAGCTTAATGTTCTTGGTACATCCAACCTTGAGTGAGGATAGTATGGCCAAAACAGTAAATGCTATTAAAGTCGTGATTAAAAAAATATCGTGATAAAAGTGATATTGTAATATATAAATTTGAAGGCATGGAGGGATATTCTCAATACCCCTCCTAAATAGCGATCATATAGAGTGATAAGATCTAGACTGTGAAATCAACGATTATAAATTTAGCATCAGCACCAAGGGGGGCCAAACAACTTTTTCTAGTCTGTTTGGATTTTTTAGTATTTCCAATTCTGATTTGGCTATGTTATGCCATTCGCCAATTTGACTTGGGTGCTGAAGTAGTGCCGAATCTGGCTTTTGGATCTCTTTGGGTGTCGTTGATTGCAGTCTGCGCACTAGGTTTAGCACGAATCTATAGTTTTATTGTAAGAGCTTTTAACGAAGCCTTCATTTTTCAGTTGGGTTTAGCGACAACATTCACTGTTTTAGCACTATACACTTTAGCTTATTTCACTCATGCATTTATACCGACCTCAATTCCGTTGATGTTTGGATTTATGATGTTTGCATGGATTTGGCTCAGTCGAGGGATCATTAGGGCCCTAGTCAAATATGTATTACATGCAGATATTCCGCGTAAAAGAATTGCCATTTATGGGGCTGGTTTTGCAGGTCAACAAGTCGCAGCTATGCTGAACAATTCTGATGAACATTTACCTGTCCTATTTTTAGATGATGATATTACACTTGCTGCGAAGAATATTGGTGGATTAAAAGTCTATCATGCAGCGGATGCACAAAAAGTGCTGAACAAGCATCAAGTCAATGAAATTTTGATTGCGTTGCCTTCGGTGGGTCGTCAACGTAAAACCGAAATTATAAAAAATTTAGAACCCGCACATTTAAAAATTACCGAGATTCCAGGCTTAACAAAACTGGTTGATGGTGAAATACGACTATCGGATATTCAAGAAGTCGATATTATCGACTTGCTCGGTCGCGATCCTGTGCCTCCTGTAGCCCATTTACTCTCAAAAAATATCACCAATAAAATTGTAATGGTCACTGGTGCGGGTGGATCGATTGGGTCTGAACTATGTCGTCAAATTATCAAAAACCAACCTAAGCTGTTGGTGTTATATGAACTGACAGAGTTTGCACTGTATAGTATCGATAAAGAATTACGCCAAAAAACAGAGTTAACCATTATTCCGATCTTAGGCACGGTATTGGATCAGCAGAAGCTCGAGCGTGTCATCGCACAATATCAAGTACAAACCGTTTATCATGCAGCGGCTTATAAACATGTCCCTTTGGTGGAATGTAACCCGATTGCGGGTGTGAAAAATAATGCAGTCGGTACAGCCTTTAGTTTAAATGCTGCTGTACGCAATCAAGTGGAAACATTTGTCCTGATTTCAACGGATAAAGCGGTTCGTCCTACTAATGTGATGGGGGCTACCAAACGTATGGCGGAGCTCTATTGTCAAGCGATGGCAGCAGCTCAAGATCATACTCAGGTGAGTATTGTGCGTTTTGGCAATGTGCTGGGCTCATCAGGTTCAGTGGTTCCGCTTTTCAAGCAACAGATTGCGAAGGGTGGTCCAATTACAGTAACGCATCCTGATGTTACGCGATACTTTATGACCATTCCAGAAGCTTCTCAGTTGGTGATTCAAGCCGGTGCTTTAGGTGAGGGGGGAGATGTATTCTTGTTGGATATGGGAGAGCCAGTCCGTATTCAAGATTTGGCGCGACAAATGATTTCACTCAGTGGATTAACCGTCCGTGAAGAAGGATCACAAACAGGTGATATTGTGATTCAATATTCAGGTTTACGTCCGGGTGAAAAGTTATATGAGGAATTGCTAATCGATCAAGAGGATACACAGATTACCGAGCATAGTAGGATCCTCAGATCGTTTGAAAAATCGTATCCTTTGGATGAAATTTTACCTGTATTTGACCGTTTCTATGATTTAACTGCAACACATGAAGATGTTGATTGGGTGTTAACTCAACTAGAATACTATGTAGATGGATATCAACGCGGTGCTGAAATTCGCGTTAACTAATTAAGTAAATTAAAATTTGTAGAGCTTTAAATATGTCGATCAAAAAAGCGATTCTTCCTGTCGCAGGTCTTGGTACACGTTTTTTACCTGCGAGCAAATCGATTCCTAAGGAAATGGTCACTGTAGTTGACCGCCCTGCAATTGAATATGTAGTCAAAGAAGCAATTGCTGCGGGTATTGAACAAATTATTTTAGTCACACATGCTTCAAAAGCATCCATTGAAAACTACTTCGACCGTAGTTTTGAGCTGGAAACGACCTTAGAACAAAAAAAGAAATTTGATTTATTGAAAGAAATTACCGAAATTTTGCCCGCGCATGTGAGTGTGATCAGTGTGCGTCAGCCACAGCCTTTAGGTTTAGGGCATGCTGTGCTCTGTGCAAAAGATGTGGTAGGTAATGATGATTTTGCAGTGCTACTCCCTGATGTGTTAGTAAAAGATACAGCTGAAACCAATGACTTGAGTTTGATGATTCAGCGTTATAACGAATCAAAAGCATCACAAATTATGGTTGAAGCTGTGCCTGATCATATGGTCGATCAATATGGCATTGTGGATGTTGCGGAGTCACCGCTTGAGGGACAAAGTATCCAAATGCAAGGGATTGTTGAAAAACCTGCAGTGGGTACAGCACCATCGAACTTATCTGTGGTAGGACGTTATATTTTGCCTGCGAAAATCATGCAATTGCTTGAGCAAACACCCAAAGGTGCGGGCAATGAAATCCAACTCACCGATGCGATCGCGATGCTTCAACAAACAGACATGGTAGAAGCCTATCGTATGAAAGGTCAAACCTTTGACTGTGGAAGCAAGTTGGGTTATTTAAAAGCGGTATTGCATTACGGTATGGATCACCCAAGTTTAGGTGAAGCTTTTAAAGTCATGATTAAAGACTTAAAACTTTAAAACGAGTATCACTATGAATATTGCAGTATTTGGTCAGACCTTGTATGCAGGGGTTATGGCAGCATTGTTAGCTGAATATGGTCATCAAGTCTTCTGGTGTGATCTTTTAAAAAAACCAGCATCGGAACAGGTATATGCTCAGGATCAATCTGTACAAGACTTGCTTGAGAAATTACATCAGACTGGTGCAATAAAATACTGCACATTTGCAGCGATTCCCCTTGATGTGGATGCCTATTTTTTTAGTTTTAATCCGACTGAGCAATTGCAAGGCATTGAAATACTCAAAGCCCTCAAACAACGCACAATCAGTCATCCTAAATTAATGATTAATGCATCCACATTGGGTTTACAAGGAACTCAAAAATTTGCTGAACTGTTGCCTGAAGATGATTGGGTCTATGTACCAGATGTGATTCAAGAAGGAAATGCATTACGTAGCCTGACGCAAACATCACAACTGGTTGTTGGTTGTGAAAGTGATCGTGCTAAACGTGTATTACAAGAGTTATTGCGACCGCTCTTTCCACGTGAGCAACAATATCTATTTATGCCAGTGTTAGATGCGGAATTTACCAAGTTAAGCGTATCTGGCATGCTGGCGACCAGAATCAGTTATATCAATGATTTAGCTATTGTTGCCGAGAAATTGGGGATTGATATCGAGCATGTACGCCAAGGCTTAGCGGCAGATAGTCGTATTGGTCCTTCTTATTTATATCCAGGTGCAGGGTTTGGTGGGGAAAATTTCTCGCATGATGTACAGACATTGGCCAGTACTGTTTCTGGTACTGGAACCAAAAGTCAACTTTTAGCACAAGTCTGGGAAATTAACGAACAGCAAAAGGAAATCCTCTTTCGAAAATTATGGAATCATTTTCAGGGGGATCTGAAAGACAGAGTCGTGGCGGTTTGGGGGGCTTCTTTTAAAGAAAATACGGCTCGTATTCAACAATCCCCGATTCATGCCATGTTAAAAGCTTTATGGGCACAAGGGGTGATCGTGAAACTTCATGATCCACAAGCCTTGAGCGAAATTGAAAAGGTATATGGTCAGCGCGATGATTTAATTTATTGCCAAGATCAATATGAAGCAGCGGATGATGCGCATGCACTTTGTATCCTCACCGCGTGGAAACAGTATTGGTGTCCAAACTATCAAATCCTTAAGAAAACCATGCAACATGCTTTAATTTTAGATGGTCGTAATATTTTAAATCCCGAATATGTGAAGTCGCAGGGCTTTGCTTATAAAGGAGTAGGGCGTTAATGGAACAGCCAAACCAGGAATGTAATTCAGTCGCTGTTGAACAAGCGCTTTCTAATCTCGAGCTTTTAAAAAAACAAATTGCACGTCAACATTTACGTGATTTTTTTCAGCAAGATTCTAATCGCTTTCAAAATTGTGCGATTCATTTCGAGCCACTCATTTTTGATTATAGTAAGCAGCGTGTTGATCGATCTGTGCTGGATGCCTTGGTCAATCTAGCTCAAAGCTGTGACTTATCGGGTTGGATTAAGCGCTTATTTTCTGAAGAGCGAATCAACTACACAGAAAGTCGAGCAGCCATGCATTGGGCATTACGTTTGCCGCAAGATCATGCTGAGCATTCAGAGATCGCCAATCAAGTGCATCTGCAACTTGATCGTATGTATGCTTTGGTTGAGAAGATACATATGGGGCAGTATCGTGGTGCATCAGGTGAAGTGATTCAAGATGTTGTCAATATTGGGGTGGGTGGATCAGACCTAGGTCCATTGATGGTCAGCCATGCGCTCTCGGATTTTAAACAAACCACTCAAAAGCCATTGAATGTGCATTTTGTGTCGACTATGGATGGAAGTCAGTTGTCTGACTTGCTGCATAAACTGCGTCCTGAAACCACGCTGTTTATTATTTCTTCCAAGTCATTTGGCACCATTGATACTTTATCCAATGCGCAAACGGCGCGCTTGTGGCTCGAAAAAGCATTGGGTGAAGAGCTTGCTATTCTAAAACACCATTTTATTGGGGTGTCAACCAAGCCTGAGAAAATGACCGAATGGGGAATTTCCCCTGAAAACCAGCTGTTGCTTTGGGATTGGGTGGGTGGTCGTTATTCACTGTGGTCATGTATTGGATTACCAATCGCATTAAGTATTGGCGTAGAGGGGTTCAAGCAACTGCTCGCAGGGGCCTATGCGATTGACCAACATTTTCAAAGCACCGCCTTTTCACATAATATTCCGGTGTTGATGGGATTGCTAGGAGTGTGGAATAGTAACTTTCTAGCAACGAAAACCCATGCAGTTTTACCCTACGATGGACGACTTAAATATTTTGCTGCGTATTTGCAACAATTGGAAATGGAGTCCAATGGTAAATCTGTACAACGCAATGGTGAGAAGACTACGTTAGATACCTGCCCGATTGTATGGGGTGAAGTCGGCCCCAATGCGCAACATGCTTTTTATCAGTTACTGCATCAGGGTACACAAGCGGTCAGCAGTGATTTTATAGCACCCATCAAACGTTATAATGGTGACCAATATACCTATGTGGATAATGCCGAGGCGCTTAAGCAACAGCATTATCTCGCATTATCCAATTGTTTGGCGCAGTCACGATTATTAGCCTTTGGGAATGATGCTTTAAATCCTCAAGAGCTTGAGGGTTTACCGCTCTATAAACAATATGCAGGTAATCAGCCCAGCACGACGATATTGATGGATGAGCTCAATCCTTATAGTTTGGGTATGTTGATTGCTTTGTATGAGCATAAAGTATTTGTGCAATCTGTCATTTGGAATATTAATCCTTTTGACCAATGGGGGGTTGAAAAGGGTAAAGAAATTGCCAATCAACTCTTGCCGATTCTAAATGGTGAACAAAACGATTTGTCTAAGCTTGATGCGTCGACACAAGGTTTAATTCAGATATTAATGGGAAAAGACAATGTCTAAAGTTTTAGTGACGGGTGGTGCAGGATATATTGGTTCGCATACCTGTGTTGAGTTGCTCAATGCAGGGCATGAAGTTGTTGTTCTTGATAATTTATCAAATAGCTCATCAGAATCTTTGAATCGCGTTCAAGCTTTAACGTCTAAATCTTTAGATTTTATCGAAGGTGATATTCTTGATCAAGCCATTTTGGATCAAATTTTTCAAGATCATCAGATTGATGCTGTGATTCATTTCGCAGGCTTAAAAGCAGTAGGTGAAAGTCAGCAAATCCCGCTGAAATACTTTGAAAATAACATTGCAGGTTCGATTAGCTTAGTTAAAGCGATGGAGCGTGCCCATGTCTTTAATTTGGTGTTTAGTTCTTCTGCAACCGTTTATGACGAAGCCAATGTATCGCCACTCAATGAAGAGATGCCGACAGGCATGCCAAGTAACAACTATGGCTATACCAAACTGATAGTTGAGCAGTTATTGCAGAAACTCGCACAAGCCGATGCACGCTGGTCAATTGCTTTACTGCGTTACTTTAACCCAGTTGGCGCGCATAAAAGTGGGCAGATTGGTGAAGATCCACAAGGCATTCCAAACAACTTAATGCCTTATGTGACTCAAGTGGCTGTGGGTCGTCGTGAAAAACTATCCATTTTTGGTCATGATTACGATACCGTCGATGGCACGGGTGTGCGTGACTATATCCATGTGGTGGATTTGGCGAATGCCCATTTATGTGCACTGGAAAATCGTTTAAATGCACAAGGCTGTCGTACTTGGAATATTGGGACAGGTAATGGCTGTTCGGTGCTAGAAATTAAAAATACCTTTGAAAAAGTCAATGGTATTGAGATTCCTTTCGAATTTGCACCGCGTCGTGCAGGGGATGTCGCAACATCATTTGCAGATAATGCGCGCGCAGTTGCTGAATTGGGTTGGACGCCAAAATTGAATCTGGAGGATATGTTGGCAGATAGTTGGAATTGGCAAAAACAAAATCCAAATGGCTATCGTGAATAAAAAAATGGAGCATTACAACGCTCCATTTTTTATGCGGTTTTAAGACTGAATGAGTTGAGTGAGCTCATCGATATAAGCTTGCATCGGCTTTGGGTTCTGATCTTTACGGCTTTCAATATTTAATCGCAAAAGAGGCTCTGTATTTGAAGCACGAACATTGAAGCGCCATGCACCAAAATCTAAGCTGACCCCATCCGTTTCATCAATTTCGGGTTTTTGGTCAGCAAAATGATCAAAGATGTTTTGAATGGTTTCTTTTGTATCCGCAACTTTAAAGTTAATCTCGCCAGAACAAGGGAACTTTTCAATCATTTCCTCAACCAGAGCAGAGAGTGGTTTTGCTGTTTCAGAGACAACTGAGATTGCCAATAACCACGGAATCATACCACTGTCACAATAGGCAAAATCACGGAAGTAGTGATGCGCTGACATTTCACCACCATACACTGCATTGTGTTCACGCATTTTATCTTTAATGAAAGAGTGGCCTGATTTCGATTGCACAGCTTCGCCTTGATATTGTTCAACGATATCGAAGGTATTCCACACCAAGCGCGGATCATGCACAATTTTTTCACCTTTTTGTTTCAGTAAAAAGGCTTGTGCCAAGAGACCGACGATGTAATACCCTTCAATGAATTGACCTTTTTCATCAAACAAGAAACAACGGTCAAAGTCACCATCCCAAGCGATGCCCATGTCAGCATGATGTTGAAGTACAGCATCGGAGGTGCTTGCACGGTTTTCAACTAAGATAGGGTTGGGAATACCATTTGGGAAGTTGCCATCCGCTTCATGATGAATTTTGATGAATTCGACTGGAATATTCAAGGTTTTAAATTTATCTTCGATCGCATCGATCACATGACCTGCTGCACCATTCCCCGCATTGACTACGAGTTTTAGTGGTTTGATTTTAGCAGGGTCAATATAGGTCATCAAATGATCAATAAATTCAGGCAAGATATTATAATGCTGAGTTGTGCCTTTAATTTCGACTGCTTTGAACTGATTTTTTTCCGCAAGAAGTTGGATATCATTTAAACCCGAGTCTGCACCAATCGGACGAGCATTTTCGCGTACAAGCTTCATGCCGTTATAGTCCATTGGGTTATGGCTGGCTGTTATTTCGATCCCGCCTTGCACATCAAGATGGGATGCACCGAAATAAACTTCCTCAGTCCCAGTCATGCCTAAATCTAAAACATCAACGCCCGCATCATTCAGGCCATTGATGGTAGCTTGTTTCAGTGCTTCACTGGTTAAGCGAACATCGCAACCGACCACTACTTTTTGAGGTTGATAAATTTCGCCATAAGCGCGTCCAACACGGTATGCGATATCCTCATTGAGTTCTGTGCCCAATTTTCCGCGGATATCATAGGCTTTGAAACAGGTTAATTTTTCCATGTTAAGGTTCTAATCTATTGAGTAAATTGAATACGAAAATTATAGCGATTTTATGTAAGTCAGGCATGGGTTGAGATGAAAAATTACATTTAAATTCAGTAAATTAATTTACTTTATAATGCTTATTTTTGATTGTAAGTAAAGCAGCGCTCATAAGTGGATGAATTTTTTTGGAAAAAGTGCAGTTAACGTTTATTGGTTTTAAAAAATGAATTTATAAAAATTTTAATAATAAAAAAGCCCTGATGAATATCAGGGCTTTTTTTGAATCTGGAGCGGGAAAGGAGACTCGAACTCCCGACCCCAACCTTGGCAAGGTTATGCTCTACCAACTGAGCTATTCCCGCGGAGTCTATCAATTTTTTAAGTGAAAAAACTGAATGAAAAAATTTTGAGCGGGAAAGGAGACTCGAACTCCCGACCCCAACCTTGGCAAGGTTATGCTCTACCAACTGAGCTATTCCCGCATGCCGTGTATAATACAGCATGAAAAATCAGGGTCAACAACTTTATAAAAAAATATCGTGTGATTGAATAAAATTAAAGCATTTCAATGTATTTCGCTTAATTTTTGATAGGTCTTAAGCTCAAGATTAAAGCGTAACTCTCCAATGGCGGTGTGTTTTATTTACTTTTTATTCTAAAACTTCACGGTATACTGCTGGCAACCAATGAATGCGTGTGGAATGTAAGCATGACTTTAGAGCAACAATTAATTGAACGTTTACAACAATTGTCTCCTGTGCACTTGGACGTGGTGAATGAGTCATCAGGTCATGGTGGCTATTTCCCTGGTAAAGAATCGCATTTTAAAGTCACTGTTGTAAGTGAAGTGTTTCAAGGCTTACGTTTAGTACAACGCCATCAAAAAGTATATGCACTGGCGGGTGACCTATTGAGTCCAGGAAAGATTCATGCTTTGGCGATTCATGCTTATGTGCCAACTGAATGGACTGGTCAAGCGCCAAATAGTCCTGAATGTGCACATGCACCGAAAGCTTAAATTTTAAAAGTAGGAGAGTGGCTGAAATGGATACACACTTAGTCATTAAAATCGTGCATATGTCGAGTTTGCTCTTGTTGATCATTGCTGTATTAGCACGTGCGACAACCTTATATTTTGGCGTCGAAAATCAACAACCCAATCCGAAAGGACGTAAGGCTTATGTTGCGCTTCAACATTTGGCATTTACTTTGGTCATTGGGACAGGCTTGATTTTATTGTTTTTGAATAATTTTCAAGTTCAGCCTTGGTTCTATGCCAAAGTGGTCTTAGTGATCGTAATGTTATCTTCATTAATTAAAGCATACCGCCAAGATGCGTCTGTATTGTTAATTCAACGTCGTGCGGGGGTACTGATTAGTTGTGTCGCATTTATGGCCATTATTGGCATTGTGATGATTAAGCCAACTTTCGGTTAATTGTTAGACACAATCGCTTAGGCTCTCACCCCTCTAGGTTAAACTTGATTCATAGAATGAATTGAGCCTAGAGGGAATGATGCGTACACGTGTGGTGTTTAATCAAAAAGGTGGCGTTGGTAAATCCAGTATTACAGTAAACTTGGCTGCACTGAGTGCACATCAGGGTTTTAAGACACTTGTCATTGACCTCGATCCTCAGGCCAATTCCAGTCAGTATCTATTGGGGGATGATGCGACTTATAATGCCGATAAACCTGCACTAGAACCCAATATTGAAAATTTTTTCGAAGATGTATTGGCGAATCAGTCGAGCAAAGGTTTGATTGGTCAAGCCATTGGAAATTTACTCAAAAATAAAAATAAAGGCTTAGAAGCCTATATACATCAGTCACCATTCCCATCTCTCGATGTTTTGCCTGCAAGTCCCTCGCTTGGTGCTTTAGAGCATAGCCTCGAATCCAAACATAAAATTTATAAGCTGCGTGATGCGATTCAGCATCTAGCAGGGACTTATGATCGGATCTATATCGATACACCGCCTGCATTTAATTTTTTTACTTTGTCGGCATTAATTGCAGCAGACCGAGTGTTGATTCCATTTGATTGTGATGTCTTTTCTAAGCGTGCTTTAAACACGTTGATCGAAAACATCATGGAAACCCAAGATGATCATAATGATCGCTTGGAAATTGAAGGTATCGTCGTTAACCAGTTTCAAGCGCAAGCAAAACTTCCTCGTGAAGTGGTACAGCAGCTCAGAGATGAGCAACTACCTGTGCTCAATGCGATGTTGCCACCGTCGGTATTGATGAAAGAGTCTCATCATAAAAATATGCCGTTAATCTATTTAAATACAGATCATAAATTGACGCAGGCCTACCAATCATTGTTCAATGAAATCGAGAATAAATAAGATTTGAGAAGTGTATGAACTCACGCGCGATGAAAATGGTCATGCAACTTAGTGCAGTCGGTACGGTTGCTGTATTGATGACTGCTTGTGCGACGACGGTTAAACCGAGTTATGTTTCTCCGACGCAATATCAAGCATTGAACTGTGTACAACTTGGTGCTGAATTCAATCGTATTCAGCAGTATATCAATAATGGTGTACAACCGCCTAAACGTACAGGTGTTGGCGTTGGTCTAGGTGTTGGTGGTGGCTGGGGCCGTGGCGGTTGGGGCTTTGGTCCTTCAGTTTCCGTCAATATGGGACAGTCATCGAATACCAAAAATACTGAATTGTCGCGATTATATGGTGAGCAAGATGCGATCTCACAAGCGGCAACATTTAAAAATTGTCCTTATGTTCCTAAGCGTCAACAGCAAGCTCAGTAATTTAAAAGGGCTGTTCAATCTGAGTTTGAGCAGCTTTTTTTTAGCAAAATGTTTCAATGTAAATTTATTAAAATCAATATTTTATAAAATTATTAACTGAAAATAGACGTGACATTCATCATTCCTTCACTTTAAAAACTTGTCTTTAAATTCGTTTTTCGTTTAAGGTGTGCCTCCTCTAAATCTCTGATTTTAATCTATGGTAGAAAGTTGGCTTTATATTTTTGCAGTGTTCGCGGTATTACTTATTCCCGGTCCAACCAATGCATTATTGGCTAGCGCAGCACATCACCATGGCGTATTAAAAGCATTCTATTTCGTACCTCTTGAATTACTGGGTTATATCTACGGCATTAGCATTTGGGCACTGTTGGTGCATTTAACCCTACCAATTTGGCCAATGCTGATTCATATCTTACATTTGGTGAGTGCAGTTTATGTGATTTGGATGGCTTTTCATTTATGGAAAGCTTCACACCTTAAGCAATTGAGCCAAAAAAACATTCGAATGAGTCGCAGTCATCTTTTTAAATCGACTCTGAAAAATCCAAAATCTATTTTGTTTGCAGTTGGTATTTTTCCAGCATGGACTTGGGATTCTTTTCAAAACTATTTTTTAGTTTTGGGTGTATTCACCTTATGTTTAATTCCATGTGCTTTATTTTGGATGTATTTTGGTCGTAAAGTCTTGGCAGGGAATCAGACGGTGGTCAGCGCAGATCGCTTATACAAAGGTTCTGCCATGTTACTTATGCTCAGTATGTTACCTGTCATTATTGGATTTTTCTAAGCCATTCAATATTTTGTAGTGATAAAAAAAGCAGATTCTTGGTGGGGAATATGCTTTTTTTGAAGTCTAAGATCATTACATCATTTCGGGATTTTTCTTTGGGAAAAACTTGTGGCGAATAAAGCCAATGATCCCCGGCAATACGCTCAGAATAATGATTCCGAAAATTAAATGGGTGAAATTATCTTTCACGATCGGCATATTACCGAACAAATAACCCAAAGTGATAAACGAAGAAATCCACAAGAAAGCACCAACGACATTATAAGTAATGAAGTATTTATAATTCATGCTTCCTGCACCAGCGACAAAGGGTGCAAATGTACGCGCGAAAGGAACAAAACGCGCAAAAATAATGGTTTTACCGCCGTGTTTTTCGAAGAATTTTTGCGTATAGACCAAATGTTTTTTATTGATAAATCGAGATTCAATTTCAAAAACGCGTGGTCCGATATATTTTCCAATATGATAATTTAAGGTATCACCCAATACTGCTGCCGTGAATAACAACACGCCCAAAAGCCACGGATCCATTGCACCTGTTGAGGCTGCTAACGCACCTGCTGCAAACAGTAAACTGTCCCCGGGTAGAAAAGGCATGACCACCAAGCCCGTTTCTACGAAAATAATCAGGAATAAAATTCCGTAAATCCAAATGCCATAATTGGTAATAAATTCAAGTAGATGATCATCTACATGCAGAATAAAATCGATTAAATCCATGAGGGGTGAACTGAGCAAAAATGTGTTCAAATGCTAACAGCCATCGGCGCTGATGTCAGTAGTCAATTGATTTAAATTATAGGTGAATTATTGTTCTGATTATGCAACGCTGATTCTTTATATTGATTATTTATCCTAAAAATAAAAGCTACTAATCTAAGGTCATTACCAAAAACAAAACATAGATAGGTCAACCCAATGTTTAATCCAAATCAAGTGATTCAAAAAATTGTTGCTCAACCCACAGTGCATGCAACTTTAACCTTCGTCGCACGTGCCCTTTTAGCATATATCTTTATTGTGGCGGGATGGGGCAAACTCGCAGGTTATAGCGCGACAGTTGGATATATGGAAGCGATGGGTGTGCCAGGTGCATTATTGCCAATAACCATTTTGGTTGAACTGGGTGGAGGCTTAGCACTGTTGTTTGGAGTGCATGCACGATTATTCGCAGCAGCTTTAGCTGGTTTTAGTTTAGTTACCGCATTTCTTTTTCATGGTACACCTGAAGATTCGATACATTTCATGAAAAACTTTGCTATGGCGGGTGGTCTAGTCTTCCTCGTATTGCATGGTGCAGGTCAATGGAGTGTTGATCAGCGTTTTGAAAAATAAATAACGAATACGTAATGCAGGTGAAATGAAAGAATTATTCGCCTGCTGCATCGTGATCTGAATGTAACGCCAAAGCTTGTATGATCAAAGCAATCAACTGAAATTGTTGAATAAAAAGACAATATTTAATAATAATGTATTGAAATATAGAGAGATTTGAATAGTGTGCGTAAGCTTAATAAAAATGATAGAATAGCGCGCTAATCCTTCGTTAGCCTTTCATAGTTGTTATCATGACTACCAATACTCAAATTACCGAAGATCGTATCCTGATTTTGGATTTCGGCTCTCAATATAGCCAATTGATCGCACGTCGTGTACGTGAATCAGGCGTATATTCTGAAATGTATGCTTTTGATATGTCGGAAGAGGACATCCGCGCATTTAATCCAAAAGGGATTATTCTTTCAGGTGGTCCTGAGAGTGTTCACGTTGAAGGCAGCCCACGTGCGCCAGAAGTTGTGTTTAACTTAGGCGTACCAGTATTGGGTATTTGTTACGGTTTACAAACGATGTCTGCTCAGTTGGGCGGTAAAGTTGAACCGGGTACAGTTCATGAGTTTGGCTATGCTGAAGTCGATATTAAAGTACGTGATGCTCTAATTGGCGATCTTGAAGATTCAGCAGACAAATTGAAAGTATGGATGAGTCATGGCGATAAAGTGACTCAAATTCCAGAAGGTTTCCAAATTACTGCAAGTACACCAAGCTGCCCAGTGGCAATGGTGTCTGACGAAGCTCGTCGTTTCTACGGTATCCAGTTCCACCCTGAAGTAACCCATACTGCTAAAGGTAAAGAGTTACTTGAGAACTTTGTACAAAAGATCTGTGGTTGCCGTAGCCTATGGAATTCTGAAAACATCATTGATTTGCGTGTTGAACAATTACGTGAACAGATTGGTGATCAGAAGGTTCTTCTTGGTCTTTCAGGTGGTGTAGATTCATCTGTTGTGGCTGCATTGCTTCACAAAGCAATTGGTGATCAATTGACATGTGTATTCGTTGACAATGGTCTTCTTCGTTTAAATGAAGGGGATCAAGTGATGGAAATGTTTGCGAAAAACATGGGTATCCGTGTGATTCGTGCTGATGCTGAACAACGTTTCCTTGACGCTTTGGCAGGTGAAGTTGATCCTGAAGCAAAACGTAAAATTATTGGTCGTGAGTTCATCGAAGTATTTGCTGAAGAAGCACGTAAGCTTGATGGCGTAAACTTCCTTGCGCAAGGTACGATTTATCCTGATGTGATTGAATCTGCTGCAAGCAAACAAGGTAAAGCGCATGTGATTAAATCACACCATAACGTGGGTGGTTTACCCGAAGATCTCGCTTTTGAATTGGTTGAGCCAATTCGTGATTTATTTAAAGATGAAGTACGCCGTTTGGGTACGACTTTAGGTCTGCCATTTGAGATGCTTTATCGTCATCCATTCCCAGGACCAGGTCTTGGTGTTCGTATCTTGGGTGAAGTGAAGAAAGAGTATGCTGATATTCTTCGTTTAGCCGATGATATCTTCATGCAAGAACTTCGTGCAAGTGGTTGGTATGATAAAACTGCACAAGCATTCGCTGTATTCCAACCAGTAAAATCTGTGGGTGTAGTCGGTGATGGCCGTCGTTATGCATGGGTGATTGCACTTCGTGCGGTTGAAACGGTTGACTTTATGACGGCTCGTTTCGCACATCTCCCTTATGATCTTGTTGATAAAATCTCTACTCGTATCATGAACGAGATTGCAGAAGTTTCACGTGTTGTTTATGACGTATCTTCTAAACCACCAGCTACGATTGAATGGGAGTAATTTAGGGCTTTCAAGAAACAACGTTTCTTGCCTAAATTACGTCAAAAGCTATGCTCGCGGCAGAGAGGGCTTTCAAGAAACAACGGTTCATGCCTAAATTACGCCAAGAGCTATGCTCGCGGCAGTACCTGAAAAGGTACATCCAATAAAAAAGGACGCTTAGGCGTCCTTTCTATTTATTATCTAAAATTTAATTCAGAAGAATTCTATGTTTGAAGAATTAGTCAAAATACGTAAAGCATAGGAAATCATTAGCCCAAATAACGTTGTTTTAAGAAATTTCCCAAACTCTTGTTGTGCCAATGCAAGCCATTTGATTGCTACTTACTTAGAATCTAAAGGATATGGTGAATTCCAATATATTTTAGGAAAAAATATAAAGGAAACAGAAAGTCTGCTTGGCTTTTAAATGTAAGAAGTAGATATATAGTTGATCTAACAGCAGATCAATTTGGATTGGATAAAATTATTTATACGTTAGAGCATGAGTGTCCTTTATCACATTTATTTCCAAAACTATTAAATCAAGGGCGAGCAAGCATTTTATTTTCAATACATACAAAACTCTAATTGTCCTACCTATAGTATTCAGCGTATTAAGTCTAAGGTGGTTCAATTTGCATGACCTTGTTAATATCTATAACAAAGATAGCCATTTGCCAAACTTTTAGGATAACAACATGACCAATAATATTTATACCGAATTGTCTCATTCAGAAGACTGTGAAAAGCACGCCAACCAATTGATTCAGGAATTTCCACTGCGCCGTGCAGAAATTGGTCAAGGGACAGTGATCAAACGCGCTTTACCAAGTCGCCATAAGCGTATGATTGGCGCATGGTGCTTCTTAGATCATGCAGGTCCTGTGACATTTGAAGCTGGACAAGGTCTAGATGTTGGGCCACATCCACATATTGGTCTTCAAACCTTTACTTGGATGATTGAAGGGACCATGTTGCATAGCGACAGCTTAGGGACAACAGATCAGCTGATTCAGCCCAAGCAAGTCAACCTCATGACCGCAGGTCGAGGTATTTCACATACTGAAGTCGCGCCAGCGAATGAAACAAAAATGCATGCGGCCCAACTTTGGATTGCATTGCCTGATGACAAACTTACCATCGATCCAGCTTTTAATCACTATCCTGAATTACCCGTGGTTAATCAGTCAGGTATCGAATTTACGGTATTGGTCGGTGAGTATCTAAATACAGTATCACCAGTCAAAGTACATACTGAGCTTTTAGGTGTTGATTTATTTGCGCAAGCAGCCACAAAAGCACGTTTACCTTTAAATCCAAAGTTTGAATATGGATTTATGGCGCTTGAAGGTACAGCAACTATTAATGGTCATCATTTAGATGAAGACAATATGGTGATTTTAGAGCCAGGGCTAGAATATGTGGAAGTAGAAATCCATGACAATAGTCGTGTACTGCTTTTGGGCGGTGAGCCATTTGAGTCACCAATTTTATTATGGTGGAATTTCGTTGGACGTACGCAAGAAGAAATCAAAATTGCACGTGATCAATGGATAGCAGAAGATCCACGTTTTGGGTCAATTCCATCATACCAAGGCGAGCGTTTGAAAGCTCCGATATTGCCTGATAGCATGCGTCCATCTAAATAATAAGACAAAGAAGGAAAATAAAATGGCAACGATCGCAAATGCAAAGGTCACCACACTACCTGAAAAATGGGGTGGTGAAATTCAATCTGGTCAGCACACATTTCTCACCGATAAACCTGAATCATTCCAAGGTTTAGATCGTGGGCCTGCACCGTATGATTTTATTTGTTCAGGATTAATTTCCTGCACAATGATTACATTACGGATGTATGCTGAGCATAAAGGACTGGATTTAGGCGAATTTAGTGTCGAGGCAGATTTTAAAGCCAATAAGGAAGGGCAGGAATGGATTGAGCGTCGTTTAAGTTTTAAAACTAACTTGGATGAAGCGCTACAAGAAAAAGTTTTAAATGTGTGCCAAAAAACACCAGTTACTAAAACAATGCTCAGAAGTGTCGAAATTAAAACAACAATTATTTAAATATAGACAACTTAATAGGCATCAACATTCTGTATTTTTGTAATTTACAGCTAAAAAGAAGACATTTTGTGTAAAGCAGGATGTCTTTTTTTTATTCAAAATGGCTATATAGAGAGAAATAAAATTAGGTGGTCTTATGCTGACATTACATCATTTAGAAAAATCACGTTCTTCAAGAATTATTTGGGCGCTAGAAGAGTTGGGTGCTGAATACCAAATTCAACATTATAAAAGATTGCCAACTTACGCCGCTCCACCAGAATTGAAGAAGGTTCATCCTTTGGGGAAATCACCAGTGATTACTGATGATAATTTAGTGATCGCAGAATCGGCGGTGATTTTAGACTATCTGGCAGATCGCTATGATACTCAGCATCAATTTAAACCCCAGTCACAGCCGGACTTAACACAATATCAGTATTGGATGCATTACGCTGAAGGCTCATTAATGCCACTTTTAGTGATGACCTTAGTTCTCTCGTTTGTACCTCCTAAAGTACCTTTTGTGATTCGACCAATTGCCAATAAAATTATTGATGGGGTGACTGATGGATTTATACAACCGCGTCTCGCTGAACATATTGAATTTTTAGAACAGCATTTGGCGCAACATGAATTTTTTATATCTCAGTTTTCATTTGCAGATATCCAAATGAGTTTTCCCTTAATCGCGATGGATGAGCGCTTAAATGGAAAATATCCGAACATTCATGCGTATGTAAAACGCATAAAACAAAGACCTGCTTATCAGCGAGCGGTCATCAAGGGTGGTGATTAAGATGGCAGATCAGGCAGTGAAATTAATCTTCCTGCCCGGAGCATCTGGCAGTACTGCATTTTGGAAACCTGTTCAATCACATTTTGAATCTGAGTACGACACGCACATCATTGCTTATCCCAGTTTTGGTGAATATCCTGATCATCCACATGTAAATTCAATGTCAGATTTACAAGATTATGTATTTGATCATCTTCAGCGCCCAAGTATTCTGATCGCTCAATCTATGGGTGGGGTCATTGCTGTTCAAGCGGCGTTGAGGTATCCAAAATTGATTCAAGGTTTGGTGTTGGTCGCTACGTCAGGTGGCGTTGATTTAACACCATTTCATGTTAAAGATTGGCGTGCAGAATATCAAAATGAATATGAAGTGCCGCACTGGTTTATTGATGATGAAACCAAATTAGATGAACGGCTTGCTGAAATTGAATGTCCTGTACTATTAATCTGGGGCGGAGATGATGACATTAGTCCTGTCGCAGTAGGTGAGTATTTAAATCACGCTTTTAAGTATTCAGAGCTGAATGTGATCCCGAACGGACAACATGATTTAGCTAAAGTTTATGCGTCAGAGTGTATTTCTTTTATCCAACGCTACTTAGCAAAATTTTAGGTTTGCTCTAGACTAAAAAAGGATGCTAATCGCATCCTTTTTTTTGATTATCGTTTTACAACGATTGAATCAATACCGCTGTGTTGTAGGGTTTGCTGAGCGATGACAGCAGCTTCTTGAGAGTCATAAGGTCCAGAGACAACCCGATACCAGGTTTGACCGCCTTCCGTGGTTTTAATGACATCTGCAGATAAGCCGTTGAGAATAATTTCAGCACGACGTGCATCAGCACTGTCTGGATCTGGATAACTTCTGACTTGTAAAAGGTAGCTACTCGCTACGGGTTGAGGTTCTGCATTTTCAATCAGTTCACCCTCTGTCGTTGTAGCATCAGCAACCACAGGTGCTTCCACGATGACAGGTGCGGTGTTCACTTGCTGATTTTCAGGTACAGCTTGATCGGGGATTGGAGTCACTTGTTGTTGAGGCAATAAATCGTAGAAGCGATAATCTTTATTCGTATCTTCTTGATAATGTTCAGATTGAATATCATTGCTTTTGGGTTGGACTGGCGCCCACGGTTTCCATAGCATTAAGGCTACGGCAAAACTCAGTACAATTAAAATCAGAACAAGCATACCTAACCATTTTGGTATTAATGGTTGTTTAGGTTTGTTAGGTCTTTCTGATACACCACGCTGCGTTTTTCCAAACACTTGGAAACCTCTCTTATTTTAAGATCATGCAATGGAAAATTGGATTACCATCACATGGAGTTTTTATCTCATTTTTTTCAATAATAAAAGTCTAAAGAGGTGAATCTTTTAAAAAGATTCACCTTCGATGACTTACATGCTTTCAGGTGCAGAAACGCCTAAAAGCTCTAAACCATTTTTCAAGACTTGACGAACATTTACCGATAACAACAAACGTGCTTGGGTCAGATCAGCATCATCACCGAGTACTTTATTTTCGTTGTACCAACCATGGAACAATGCTGCAAGTTCTTTTAAGTAGTTACCTACTTGATGCGGTTCATGGTTGTTTGCAGCACGTGCAAGAATTTCAGGGTATGCTGCAAGTTTTGCTAAGATTTCAGTTTCAGCTTCTAATTCAAGCTTTGCGGCAAAACCACGCGCAGTGGTCGCATCGAAGTTGATGTTCAAGCTGCTTGCTTTTTCTAGCATACGACAAATACGTGCATGAGCATATTGAATGTAATACACCGCATTGTCTTTACTTTGAGAAACCGCGAGATCTAGATCAAAGTCGATGTGCTGTTCAGACTTACGCATGACATAGTAGAAGCGAGCAGCGTCGTTGCCGACTTCTTTACGTAGATCACGCAATGTGACGAATTGACCTGAACGAGATGACATTTGAACCATCTCACCACCGCGCCATAGGCTGACGAATTGTACTAATAACACAGTCAGTTTTTTTGAGTCATATCCCATCGCATCAATCGCTGCTTTTACACGTGCTATATAACCGTGGTGGTCTGAACCCCAAATATCAATAATGTCAGTATAACCACGCTGAAGTTTATTCAGATGGTAAGCAATGTCAGAAGCGAAGTAAGTGGTTTGACCATTACGACGTTTTACAACACGGTCTTTTTCATCACCAAATTCTGTTGATTTGAACCAAATGTTGCCATCTTTCTCATAGAGGAAGCCGCGTTGATCAAGTGTTTGTAATGCTTCTTCAATTTTTTCAGTCAATGATGCTTCACTGAACCATTGGTTGAAAGTCACACCAAATTCACCAAGATCATCTTTAATATCATCAAGAATTGCTTTTAACGCAGCTTGATGAAAAACGCGATAACCTTCACCTATTAACGTCTGCGAGTTAAAAATTAGACCATCAATGTGTTTTTCTTTATCGCCACAAATTACAACCTTGTTACCTTCGGCATCAAGTTCTTCAGCATACTGCACATCTTCTGGCACATCTTTATAAACATCAGCTACAGGGCGAACATATACATCGCCGTCTTGATCAATAATGCTTTGTGCAATTTCTTTAACGTAATCGCCTTGGTAGGCATTTTTAGGGAATACTAATGTTTGACCAGTTAACTCAAGGTAACGTAGATAAGTAGACGTCGCTAAAATGTCCATTTGACGACCAGCATCATTCACATAGTATTCACGATCGACTGTAGCACCAGTTGCTTCAAGTAAATTCGCAACCGTCATGCCATATGCTGCGCCACGACCGTGACCCACATGTAAGCTTGATGTCGGGTTCGCAGAGACAAACTCAACTTGGATTTTTTTCGTAGCATTTACTTGTGTACGACCAAAATCATTAGCTTGTGCCTGAATAGCATCAAGAACAGCAAAACGTTGGTCTGCATTCAAGAAAAAGTTGATAAAACCAGGACCAGCGATTTCCGCTTTACTGATATCCGTAACTTCTGGCAGTGCAGCAAGAATTTTTTCTGCTAAATCACGAGGCTTCATACCTGCAGCTTTAGACGCGATCATTGCGATATTCGAAGCGAAGTCACCATGGCTTCGGTCTTTGGTTCGCGTTAAGTTTCCGCTGTTGTTAAAGTCAGATGGGAGGACCCCTTCAGCTTGAAGAGATTGCACTGCATGATCGAGAGCTGCTTGTATTGCCGTATTCATAATTTATCGAAAAATTAATGTCGCAGAAAAACGACAAATATAGCAAATTTAGCGCTCATTAGCGAAGCAGATTTGCGTTGAATAAAACTTATCCGACATAAAAATAATAAAATCAGTTTTTTTAATCACTATGCGCTATTTGCAGAATTAACGATGATGAATTTAATCTTTTACATCTAATGCATATCGATGATTGAATTGAGCCTGATTTCTTTATCTCATTTAATGTGAATTTAAATAGAAATCAGGCAATTTTATGACTCGAAACTAAGCCATACACGTGACAGGCTTATTTAATAATTCTGCTTTACCATTTTGGAAAGTGTATAACTTAGATGCATGGAAGATTTTAATGGTTTTGGCTTTTTGAGCAGCAGATTGAAATGTCCCTAATTTTTTTTGATTCGCCAAACTAAAAGGATTTCCGTAATTCTTATTGTCGAGTAGTACTTGGATCGTTCCAACTTCAGGCTGAAGACTATTTAAAATTTCCGAACCTTCCACATTTTGTATGCTGAGACTTGGTTTTTGGACACTATTCTTACAATTTAAACGCAGGAACAGCATGTGACCATCAACAGCTTTGTTTTGTAAGTCATAAATTCCTTGAAGGTCATTTTCGATATATACCCACTGACCAATCGGCATATTTTGTTTAAATTTCTCAATTTGCTCGAGTGTGGTTTTACTAATATCGACAATGCCTTTTTTATCAATTTCAGGGGTTTTATCAGCGCGTGCTAAGCCCACCATTGAAAGTGCTTTATCACCGACCTTTGAGGTCGTGTCAGTGATGGTTTGGCAACCCGTTACATTTAGCAGTGAAATAATAGTTAATGGCAAAATGGCAATTTTAGCTGTAATTTTCATGTGGATCTAATAATGAAGTAAAAATACGATTGAATCCGATATTAGCTGAATCGTTCAGATTAGTTTGCAAAAAAAAGTTAATAAACATGAATAATACATTTGAAATGTGACAGTTTTATCTATTTTTCAATCAATAGAATGATGGATTGAAGTTATAAAATTTAAAAATACTGCCAATATTATTATCAATTTTATAAATATACATTTGTCTTCATTTCGGCTTAAGCTATTTCTTAAATAAATGGTAAAAATGAAATGAAAAGGGTCTGAATTTAGGCCTGATCCATGAGATTAGAGATGACAACTGAACACACTGAAGTAAAACACCCTCTTTATACCCCTTATGCTGGCTTTACTTTGCTTGAACTACCTCTTCTTAATAAAGGCTCTGCGTTCACTGAGGAGGAGCGAGCAAGTTTTAATCTAAACGGTTTGCTGCCTCATGTGATTGAAACGATTGAAGAGCAACACCAACGTTCATATCAACAATTTACGTCATTTCATGACGACATTAATAAGCATATTTATCTGAGAAATATACAAGACACCAATGAGACTTTGTTTTATCACCTCATAGAAAATCATTTATCAGAAATGATGCCGATTATTTATACCCCAACGGTAGGTGAGGCTTGCCAACGATTTTCTGATATTTACCGCCGTCATCGTGGTGTATTTATTTCATATCCTGATCGTGCCAACATCGACGATATTTTACAAAATGTGAATAAGAACAACGTCAAAGTCATTGTAATCACAGATGGTGAACGCATTCTTGGGTTAGGTGACCAAGGGATTGGTGGGATGGGAATTCCAATCGGAAAATTATCTCTTTATACCGCATGTGGTGGTATTAGCCCAGCGTATACATTACCCATTACATTGGATGTAGGAACCAATAATGCACAGTTGCTAAATGATCCAATTTATTTAGGTTGGAATCAGCCTCGTATTAGTGGCGATGAATACTATGACTTTGTGGATGACGTACTTCGTGCGATTAAACGCCGTTGGCCAAAAGCTTTGATTCAATTTGAAGATTTTGCTCAAAAAAATGCAATGCCATTGCTGGAAAAATATCGTAATCAATATTGTTGTTTTAATGATGATATTCAAGGCACTGCTGCTGTTGCAGTCGGTAGCTTAATCGCAGCAAGTCGAGCTGCAGGAAAACAATTACGTGACCAGAAAGTGGCATTCCTTGGTGCTGGTTCAGCGGGCTGTGGTATCGCTGAGCAAATCATTGCACAAATGGTGGCTGAAGGTTTGAGTGATGCTGAGGCAAGATCACGAATTTATATGGTCGATCGTTTTGGGTTATTGACCGATAATCAACCAAATCTTTTAGATTTTCAGCGTAAACTGGTTCAAAGTTCAGAAAATGTATCCGCGTGGGCTGATGCGGAAGGCATCATTTCATTGCTAGATGTTGTAAAAAATGCACACCCGACTGTGTTAATTGGTGTCTCTGGACAACCGGGTTTATTCACTGAAGAAATTATTCGAACTATGGCATCCAATTGCGAGCATCCTATTGTATTACCATTGTCGAATCCAACGTCGCGTGTAGAAGCTGTACCAGCAGATATTATTCAGTGGACGGACGGTCGCGCTTTGATTGCAACTGGTAGTCCATTTATGCCTGTTAATTATCAAGATAAGCTACACAATATTTCTCAGTGTAATAACTCTTATATTTTCCCAGGGATTGGCTTAGGGGTGATTGCTGTGCAGGCAACGCGTGTTACAGACAATATGCTGATGGCATCAAGTATGGCGTTAGCAGATTGCTCTCCAAAATTGCAAAACCCTGACGACGACTTACTTCCTGATCTTAATGATTTGCAGAAAGTCTCCCGAATCATCGCGTTTAAGGTTGCAAAAGCGGCAATTGAGGATGGTGTTGCTTTGCCATTGAGTGATGAGCTGATCGAAAAAAGTATTGAAGATAATTTCTGGAAGCCTGAATATCGCCGTTATAAGCGAATTCCATTTTAAAAAAACTTGAATTTTCAATATAAATTCATTGGAAATAAATAGGAATCAATGCGTTGGTTCCTATTTTTTGTTTAGAATAATTACAATATTTAAAAGCAAGATTGAGCGGAATACGCTACAATTTTCAAAAATCATAATAATAGCTTTAATCATTCTATGCTCAATAATATCAATTCAATTATAGAAGGCTTGGGTCTTAGCCCGCAAAAGCGCGCCTTACATATTAAATTTTCTAATCCAATATTAGATAGCCAAGTTTTCATTCAACGAATTCAGGGTCAACACTTTATTAATCAAGGCTTAAAAGCTGAAGTATTATGCTTATCGACGAATGCGCATTTACAACTTAAGCAATTCATTGGTTGTTTAGTGGCTGTCGATCAAGTTACGGATCTTGGAAAATTAGCTCGGACTACTGGGATTGTGACAGGGGTGAGCCAAGGTCAAAGTGATGGAGCGTTGACCTTATATAAGTTGACTGTTGAAGATGCAACTTCACTTTGGCACAAACGCCGTAACAGTCGCGTATTTATGAACAAATCCGTGGTTGATATCACTGAGATTATTTTTAAAGAGTGGCAGACGAAAAGCGTGTTATTTAGTACCGCTTTGAGTCTGTCAACGGCGGGTTTAAAAGCATCATATGATATACGTCCATTTGTGATGCAAGCCAACGAATCAGACTATGATTTTCTAACACGCTTATGGCGGAGTGAAGGCATTAATTGGTTGATTGATGAGACAGATCAAACTGTGCCATTCTCAGCGAAAGAAATTCAATCACAAAAATTAAGGCTAATAGATGAAAATAGTCAGTACGAGCCTTTAGATCGACGCACGCTCAGATTCCATCGCAGTCATGCAACAGAACGTTTTGATGCGATTACCAGCTTTATTGCTCAACGCTCAATACAATCTACAGCAATTCAGGTACAACGTTGGCAGGGCGATATACTTGCGCAAGATCAAGATGATTATCAACTCAGTGCTCATCAACATAGTGACCAGTTGGATAATGAAACCTTAAGTCTAGAACAAGCATGGACTGTGAGTCCTGCTTGGATTGCTGATTTAAAAGGTGAAGATCAAGCCACTCTATCAAACAATTCACAACTGCAAAAACTGAATACACAACTCAATCAATACCAAGATTTGCAGGCTAAATACTTTACTGCGGTGAGTAGCGTTCGAGATGCCAATGTTGGGTATTGGTTTGAATTTATGGGTCATCCAGAAATAGATCAACATCAAGGGGCAGATCGCCAATTTATTATTTTAGGAAAACAATTTTTTAATCAAAATAATTTACCTAAAGATTTAAATAATCAAATTGAAACATTAATTGATTTGAGTCGTTGGAAACAGACAAAAACAGATGAGCGTTTATCTACAGAACTGAGTTTAGTGCGCCGAGCTATACCTATTGTTCCAGAATATGATCCATTGAAACATCGTCCAGTTGCTTATCCTCAACGGGCAAAAGTGGTTGGTCCTGAAGGTGAAACGATCTATGTGGATCAGTGGGGACGTATTAAGGTTCGCTTCGTATTTACACGTAATGATGATCATCAACATGATGGTGGTGCAGGGTCGAATGATAATGATACAGACTCTGCATGGGTTGATGTTTTAACTTCTTGGGCTGGGGAGGGTTATGGATCAAGATTCCATCCACGTATAGGTGAAATTGTAGTCATTGATTTCTTTGATGGAAATGTTGATCGACCTTTCGTTGTTGGGCGTTTACATGAGGCTGAACGTCATCAAACTAAGTTTGATGTTAAGGGGCAGTTACCTGATACAAAAAAACTCAGCGGAATTCGCACGGCAGAAGTTGGTGGCTCTGGATTTAACCAACTCCGATTTGATGATACGACAGGACAAATTAGTACTCAGTTGCAAAGTAGTCATGCGGCAACTCAATTGAATCTGGGTAATTTGAGTCATCCTAAGGATAAGGAGAAAAGTGATGGACGTGGAGAAGGATTTGAGCTGAGAACTGATGCTTATGGTGCTGTTCGTGCAGGGAAAGGAATGCTCATTACGACTTATGCACAAGAAAAAGCAATTGCTGACCATCTTGAAGCTGCACAGGCTCAATCATTGTTGAGTCAGAGTGAGCAGAGTATGAAAATGCTCAGTGAAATTGCAGTAAAACAACAATCGGATGCATTAAATGTAATTAGTAGATTACCTAAATTTATTCAATCATTAGAAATCAAAAGTAGTACTCAAGCTTTGCAGTCTACAGTGAATTTATTTAAAGAGGGAATAGCGAAGGATCCATTAATTGCACTGAAAGATTGTGGTGGTTTTATTAAGGATATTGGTATTTTAGGTGGTAATACTGCTGGAATTGTGGATGAGTTTAATAGTTACTTTGAGCATGCTCAAGAAGCGGTTGATAATCTCAAGGAATTTATTGATAACGTACAAGAATATGGTTCTGAAGCGATAAAGAGGAAATTTGAAAGTATTAAAAATGGGATTAAAGATAACCCATTTCAAGCACTTCAAGATGTGAGTAAAGCAATTTCGAGCGTTGACTTGAATGTGGAAGATCAACTGGTGTTATGCACTGGTTTTGGTGGTGCAAACAAAAAAGATGATATTAATCCAGTAAAAGCCTTAAGCACACTGACAGGTTTTATGGAGGGATATACTCAAGGATTAGAAAATAGTTCTGATCAAAAAAAACAAGAGCAAGGACGTTTATTTAGACAGGCACTCATGCTTTTGGCTTCACCCAATGGGATTGCATTAACAACGCCTGAGGACATTATTCTTCAAGCATCACAAGATATTGCGGAGAGTGCACAGGGTTCAATTAATTTAAGTGCGCAAAAAAATATTGTGGGGCATGCTCAAGACAAGATCAGTTTGTTTGCTGCACAGAAAGGATTTCGAGCGTTCGCAGCTAAAGGAAAAGTTGAATTACAAGCGCAAGATGATGCGATTGAAGCTATTGCACGTAAGGTGATTAAGCTTATTTCAACCGAAGATAAAATTGAAATTACCAGTCCAAAAGAAATCGTATTGACCGCAGGTGGCTCGCAACTCAAGATTAATGCTAGTGGAGTATTTAGCACGACGGGTGGAAAATTTGAGAGTAAGGCAGGGCAGCATTTGTTTACGGGTGGGGCTAACGTTAATTTTCAGTTACCATTTATACCTAAGATATTGGATGGGGGTTATAGTCAACAATTTAACTTAAAATCCTTATCAAGTGAACATAGTGACTTAATTGGTTCAGGTTATAAAATTATCAATAAAAAAACTCAAGAAATACTTATTCAGGGTGTTATTAATTCTAATTTTGAAACAGAGAGAGTTTTCAGTGAAAAAGAAGAAGAATTAGAATTGATCGTCTATGAAACAGAATATACAGATTTTAATATTGAAAACATAAATGAAATTTTGGGAGATTGAGATGTATACGATAAGGAGAGGTGATACTTTAAGTGGAATTGCAAGGAAAAAAGGGTTTAGTGTTGATGAATTAGCGCGTCTAAATGGAATAAAAAATAAAAATTTGATTTATATTGGTCAGAAGCTAAAGCTTCCTAATACAAATACAAATACAAATACAAATACAAATACAAATACAAATACAAATACAAATACAAATACAAATACAAATACAAATACAAATACAAATACAAATACAGCCAAGTTGGCTGTTGCAGTAGTTAATAGGAAAGGGGAACCAATAAGTAATTTTAAAATCAAAATTATTATTGGTGGTAAAGTGAAAATTGAAAGATTAACAAATGAAAAGGGGTTGATAATTCTAAATCAAGGGGAGGCTGGTAAGGATATAGTAATTGAAGGTTGGTCCAAAACAAATAGTAGTTATAAAGTAATTAGTAATAGATTTATTACTGAGCCTAGAAATTTAGGAATAGGTATTTCCTTAGATACAATCAAATTTGAAGCTAAAACAGATAATCATATTCATCCAAGTAATAACACAACTCTCAATACAACACAGTCTCAAACTCAACATAGGGTTAATAATGAAAACCAACCAATTGCTCAAGTATCAGTAAATGGATGCGATAATTGCTCTAAAATTACGGAAAACGAGTTAAAGCAAATTTTTACAAATGCAACTGTATCTGAGATTAAAGCTTTAGTGGATTCTTATAATCAGTATGCAGAAAAGTTTTTGATGAAAAATTGTGTAAGCAAAGCACATTTTTTTGCACAAGTACTTGAGGAGGTTGGTACCTCAATTACAGTAAAAAATGGTGAGAGCTTAAATTATCATTCAGATATTTTAGTTGCTGATTATACAAATAGTCCAAGAAATATATATATAACAGAGAATGGAAAAAGAGTTGCTAAAAAAAGTCATGGAGGGCCTTTTAAGGCCTTTCGTGGGAATAAGGAATTATGTGATAAATATGGTAGAAATGATAAACATCCAGCTAACCAAGAGATGATAGCAAATATTGCCTACGCTAATAGAAATGGTAATGGAGATATAAACTCTGGTGATGGTTGGAAGTACAGAGGGAGAGGTATAATACAAATTACTGGAAAAGATAAATATAGTAGAATTAATGATGAAATAAAAAAATGCTTTCCACAAGAAAATATTGTTATTGATGCTAATAATATTAATAATTTGAAAGAAGGAACATTAGCATCCATGGCATATTGGAAATCTTTTGGTTTGTCTGCTTTAGTTAATAAAAAACAAGTAACTTTAACATCACAATTAGTTATAGTAGATAAACTTATTGATGTAATAAATAGTAAAACAGCATCTAGACAACAAAGAAAAAATAATTTTAAAGATATTACATCAAAAGTGTTTAAATTAAATGAGTGCAAGAACTCTATTGTAGAAACCAATTCTTTAAATAAATCTGCACCTACTGCACCTACTGCACCTGTTGGAGGACAGTTGGTCTCAGTTCTAAATGAAATGAAAGAACTCGTAGATAGAAATATACCTTACTCTCAAGCTGGTGCCAGAGGGGGGCTATCTCCTGCAACTGCGACTTCTGAAATTACTGCTAAGGATTTAAAAGGTTTAGATTGCTCAGAAACTGTCGCAATATATCTAATGAAACTAGGAGTTACTGATAAATTTTATTCAATTCATACAGGAATAATGTTAACTGAGAAAGCATTTAGAGGAGCAATACACTCTAATAAAATAGATTATGTTTCAGGTAGTAAAGAAATTTCTTTCATTCCTCAAGTAGGTGATATTTTCGTTTGGAGGAGTAGTGCTGGACATTGTGGAATTGTTTATGCAGTCGATACTGAAAATAAAACTGTAACAATTTTAGAGGCTATAGGCTTTGTTGGTAGTGCTGAAGAAAGGTTCAATACAGAAAATGGTGGTTGTGTTAAGAAGGGGTGCAGTAGAACAGCTGTTTATACGATTTCGGGTAAAGCTTTGGCATCTCATGCTGGATGGGTAGGATATTTTAGACCCAATATAAGTGGAAAGAGAATATGAAAAAAAGTGCAGTAGTTATTTCTATCATGGTATTAGCAGCTTGTACTGCTAATGCGGATAAAAAAGACTTAAATAATGTTCAGTTAGATAGTCTATTGACTTGTTATGGTGAGAATACTGAATATACAAATTTGGATGGTTATTATTATTTGCCAGATTATGGCTGTATATATAATGGTAAGACTAATAAGCTTGGGAATGCATTTGTTTTTTTGATTCCAACTGTTGATCAAAAAAAAGATCTAAATTACAAGAGTATAAAAGCAGTTAAGGAAAAAATTATTTTTTTAATTCCAAAAGATAATTTAGTTAAGACAAATAATTCCGATTCCAATTATATACCTAAAGCAAACTATAAATTTAAAGTTTTTTTAAACTCTGGGAAAGGTTGGGTTGAGAATAGTCAAGTTTCTAAATTAGATCAAATGAATGATTTTGTTGAAAATAGGGTTTTATCTTATAGCGGTGCTTTTTTAAAAAGAAAAATGGATGTTAATAAAGATGGGGTTAGTGACTATATTGAGGTTTTAGGCGGAAAAGATTCGTTGAAATCAATTGTTATTAGGGATGGTCTTAATAATAAAACATTATGGAAAAATAATATTTTATTTGATGATAGTTTTAATAATTGTCAATATAGTGAGTTTAAGAATATAGCAATCAGTGAAAATAATTTTACATTAGAGTATAATACTTGTGCAGATAACTCTATGTTAGGTCATAGATATACAACATTTAGAGTCGACTCTAAAAATGAACCAGTTGTAATTCAAGATAATTATTTAGTTAATGAATTAAATGGAAAGGAAAATGAAAAGCCTAAAAAAATAAACTGCATGTCTAATTCAAAGGTTTTTTTCTCTACTTATAGAGGGCGATGTGGTTAGGGGAATTGTTAACATATATTTGTATGTAACTACTACCTCCCCTATAAAAGCCGACTCTCGTCGGCTTTCTATTGTCTAACCTTCCAATACCTTTTCTAGCAATTCTTCACTTGGGGCGAAGTAATAAGCTCCATCTAAAGGCGCCACAAAGTGCAATAAGCGATCATGAATACCATCGCCACTAGTTCCAAACATACGTGTCAGCATGCGATCAATACGTGTTAAATCTTTCGTATAAGCGATAAAATACAAACCTTGATCACCACGTCCATCGCCATACGGTAAAGAATGACGAAGAATTTCAAGCTCCTCACCTTCATCATCTTCAACAACGGTTCGAGCCACATGTGCATTGTCAGGTTTAACATCGTCATCAAGCTCAATGCTTTCGAGTTTGGTGCGCCCAATCACTTGCTCTTGTGCATCAACTTTAAGTTTTTTCCATTTATCTAAATCATGACGATAACGTTGAGCAAAAACGAATGAGCCATCAGTGAAAATTCCTGCATCTTCACCTAATAAAGCTGTTTCAGCACGATCATCTGGAAATTGAGGATTTTCGGTGCCATCAATAAAACCAGTTAAATCTCGACCATCAAAATTTCGGAAGCACACGCGCTCATCTAAAACCTCAACTAAATCCTGAATGCCTTCAAAAAAAGCTTGGCTTAAGGCAAAACAAATATCAGTGCGCTGTGCTGCGATATGGATTAAAACATCAGCAGGGACCACAGGCATGGTGAAAGAGCCTTGAATTGGTTCAAGCTGTTTAAAACCTTTTGGTTGGTGAGGGTAAAGTTGTGACCAAAGTTCTGGTCCAAAAGCCACCGCAGTTTTAATTTGAGCATGAGGATGTTGAGTAATTAAGCGATCACGAGTCGTAAAGAGATCTTCAAGTTTTTCTTTTAGTTGATCTATTGATAAATCTTTTAAACGCAAAGTGATAAAGCGAGCATGATCTGAAGGTAATGGTAAGATTACGGATTGGGAAGTCATTCATGGCTCCTGAAATTATAATATCCTAATTTTGCTGATCACATTGTGCCTGATCATCATAGTGCTGAACAGACAGACGTTTAAAAAAACATTCAAATTTTAAATCTTAAAAAAGTCGAATTGTCATATAATCTCATCAAAATAAATCTCCCAAATCGTTATGTCTTATCAAATGTGGTTTGCCTACATGCTTGCATGTTGGGTTATTAGTATTTCGCCTGGTGCAGGTGCTATTGCATCAATGTCTAGTGGTTTGAATTATGGATTCAAACGAGGTTATTGGAATGCAATTGGTCTGCAGCTTGCACTTTTGGTTCAAATTGGAGTTGTCGCTGCGGGAGCAGGCGTACTTTTTGCTACGACTCCTTTGGCATTTTTGATCGTCAAATGGTTTGGGGTTGGGTATTTATTATATTTGGCATATTTACAGTGGAAAGCCCCAGTACAGTCCATCGAAATTCAGACTGATTTAAAGCAAAAGTCAGCGATGAAGCTAGTAATCAGCGGTTTCTTTGTCAATATGAGTAATCCAAAAGCAATTGTATTCTTATTGGCAGTATTGCCACAGTTTCTGGATCTTTCAAAGCCTCAATGGCCACAATACCTCATCATGGCTTGTACAATGATTGCTATCGATCTTATCGTTATGGCTGGATATACAGGTCTTGCAGCGAAGGTATTGCGTTTACTTAAATCACCTCGTCAACAAAAAGTGATGAATCGTACCTTTGCAGGTTTATTTGCAGGTGCGGCTTTTTTATTGAGTTTAGTGCATCAATAAGACACAATAAAATAACGAATGAGGGTTATTTTATTGAAAATTATAATATTAATTTTGACTATTCTGTTGGGGCTCGGCTTAATTTCAACCCCCTATATCTGGGCGTATTTTTATTTACAGCCTGAAAGTGTGTGGGAATGGATCAAGTTTGTGATGTGGGGCGCGGGTGTTGGCATATGCGCCACATTTGGTCTTACAGTGATTTTAATTTTGATCACCACCCTTATAAAAAAAATGATTGTGGATGATACTTCGCAATATAAGATTTTTTTCAAACAAATGGTTTATTTGATATGGATCAATGTAGTCTTATTTATGACGGCTGCAATCGGTTTACTATTCGAATGGTTACCTTTCTATATTGTTGAATCTTGGTTTATGCCCGAGACCTTTTTTGGCTTTTGGCATGTGATATGGATAAAAGGCCTCATTAATTTATTGGTTATGGTGGTTTTTTTATTCTCTTGTTATATCTTTCTCTGTCTTCATAAATATTTTATAAAGCAGCAAGATTAATGAATAGCCTAAATAATTCAGGTTATCTTTTTAAATTTTTGAATGATAAAAATTACAGCAAATACGATTGCCATGGTTAATACAATGCTTAAACCTGTCGCAATATTTAAACCCGCACTCGACCATAAACCCACAGTCACACCAACTTGAGCCACAATAAAAGACCATAGCACCATGTGTTTAGGTGAATGTGCTAAAAGTCTTGCGGTTAATGCAGGTATAACCAATAAAGCACCCATGAGTAATGAACCTACTGCACGTAACGCAAGTACTGTAAATAAGGCAAGAAGCAGCATAAAAATAAGGCGCTGCCATTTCGCATTCACACCTTCACTTACCGCAATATCAGGATCAATCGCAATTTGAATTTGAGATTGCCAACTTTTATAGAGCACAGAGAGTGCAATGACAATCACCAGTGCAAATGTCGGTAAGTCGGACCAAGATATTGTTAAAAGATCGCCAAATAAATAACTCAGCAACTCAGGTCTTAGCGCAGGGAGGTGTTGGATGACCAATAGTCCTGAGCAAAGCAGCGTTGCTGAACATAACGCAAGTAATGCATCGTTGGGCAGGCGAGGATCATGCAATACCCAAAGGACTGCGACTAAGAGTAACGCGGTAAACGTAACCCCCATCCATAAGGGGAGGGTGAGTAAGCCAGCAATCGCCACACCCAAGAGAGTTCCATGCGCCATTGTGTCTGCAAAGAATGACATACGGCGCCATAACATAAGACAACCGAGCGGTGCAGTTAGAAACACTAATAATGTTCCCATAATCCATGCGGGTAATAGAAGTTGTAACCATTCCATCATGATCTAAGCTTCCGGTTCTGGATGAATATGGGGGCGAGGATCGTGTTGACATGGCGTTGCTGTATCACCATGTGCACAATGATCGTGATGATGTTGGTAGAACACTCGATTAGTGCCGAAAATAGCCTGATACTCAGGGTCTTGTTGAATATTTTCAGGCAAGCCGCTACAACATATATGTTTATTGAGGCATACCACACGCTGTGTACCTTGCATCACCCACTGCAAATCATGAGAGACGATTAAGATCGAGCAGCCGTAGCGCTCAGGTAGACTTCGAACATAATCATAAAGTTCAGCTTCAGATTGAATATCTAAACCTTGCATCGGTTCATCGAGTACCAATAAGTTGGGTTGGCGCAGCAGAGCGCGTGCTAAAAGTACACGCTGGCGTTCCCCACCAGACAGCTGTTGGACTTTCGAATCTTGTAATTTTATGATCCCAGTATCTCGAATAATTTCTTGTTTAATCGCAAGATCACACTTTTCTAAATCAAGTAAATCTTTCACTCGAAGTGGCAAGCTGTGGGATGGATTGAACTTTTGAGGGACGTAAGCAAGCTTTAAGGCTTTATGATGTTTAATTTGACCAGAATTGGCCTTCACAATTCCGAGAATCACTTTGATAAGCGTAGATTTACCCGCCCCATTGGGACCAATGAGGGTAATAATTTCTTTGTCATGAATCTGAAAGTCAACATTCTTTAAAATGTCTCTTTCATCAATTCGCACATTAATTTGCTGCAGTTCAATTAATGGCAATGCAGAACTTACTGAGAGCACTGCTGACATAATCCTGAAATCTCAATAATGCTATGTTGAGCCTGAAAATGATCAGAGGAAGCCAATTGATCAAGTTGTTGAATCAAACCAAGAGCTGAAGCCTCTTTTACTGTATTGCATTTAGAGCAAATGAGAAATGCGGCTTGATGTCCAGCACGAGGATGGCAACATGGAATATAGGCATTAATTGAAGTTAAACGATGAATAAAACCTTTTTCGAGCAAAAAATCGAGGGTGCGGTAAACAGTTGGAGGTGCTGCTGGACGTTCAGCATTACCTTTTAATTTCGCCAACAAGTCATAAGCGCCCATAGGCCCTGAGGCCGTTAAAATTAACTCTAAAACTTCTTTGCGAAGCGGAGTCAATTTAGCGCCTGAAGCAGCGCAGCTTGCTTCAGCTTCTAATAAACGAGCTTCAACATTCGGGTGATCATGCACACCGTGTAAAGTATCATGATGTTCGTGTGAACATGCGCTCATGGACTGACCTCAAGACTTCGAAAAGGGAAGGGGATATCTCATAAATAGTATCATGAGACCTTGCAACTTACGAACAGCATAGGCATTTTTAACTGTTTGTTATATTATAACGTCAAAATTCGAGTGGTAATTAATTTCATGTTGCGTCTGCTAGCACTATGCTTTACAGCATTATTCACAACCTTGGCTTGGGCACAAGCACCCTTGGTGGTTTCGACACACCCAGTGTATTTGATTGCAAAAGAAATCACTCAAGGTATTGAAGAACCAAAATTGTTGCTAGAAAATCAAACAGGGCATGATGTTCATCTGACCCCTGCGCACCGCAAATTAATTCAAGATGCAGGATTGGTTATTTGGCTTGGTAAAGCGCATGAAGCGCCATTAGAGAGTATTTTGGCGAAAAACTCTAAAGCAGTTGCCTTATTGAATACAGGAATATTGCAAACATTGCCGCTTAGAAATAGTCGAGGGGACGTAGTAAAAGGAACTGTCGATACTCATGTATGGTTAGAACCAAATAATGCAGTTCGTATTGGCTTTTTTATAGCGGCATTACGCTCACAACAACAACCTGAGTTTAAAGACAAGTATTGGAGTAATGCTAAACTTTTTGCACATGAGATGCTGAAAACCTCACAAAGTGTAAAACTCAATCATGGTGTTCAGCCGTATTGGTCATTACATGATGCATACCAATACTTGGAGCGTGCGCTGTTGCTAAAATTCGCTGGTGCGATGACAGAAGACCCACATATGGCACCTACAATTGCTCAAATCAAATATTTAAAAGACCATCGCCCTCAGCAAAAGATGTGTCTTTTGGCTGAAACTGTAGCTAATAAGAATCAATATAAGTCTCTAGGTCATGTGAATTTTCTCGCAGTTGATGAGAGTTTTGCTAAACACCAGAATTTTATAACAGCATGGCAGACACTAGCGATACAAGTACGTGCATGTGTAGAAAAAGCACAAAAGTGATGTAAAAACAGCCGATAATTGTATAAGTGCTCAGCAATAAACGATCTAAAAATACCAGACTTAGGTCGGGAAAAGATTGCATGTTCAGGGGTGTAACTCTATAATGCCTGCGATTAAAAATAATCATCAGCTAAACTTGTCAAGCATTATTGCTGTGAGTGGATAATAAATGAGCCGAACTAGTCGCTTGATTGACCGACGATTAGCGAAAGCTTTAGTCATCTTGCAAGCATGTATGATACCTGTTTCAGCCTTGATAGCGTGGGTCTTGAAAGACTCGACTGCGGCTTTGAGTGCAGCATTAGGTGCATTCGTATGTTGGCTAGCCAGTTGTTATTTTTCATGGCAGTCGTTCAGAGCTGCAGGTGCAAGAGCTTCGAAACAGGTTCTATCGAATATGTATCGGGGGTTGCTCGGTAAGTTTGGAATTGTGATTGTTGGCTTCATTTTGATTTTAATCAATGTGAAACCGTTGTCAGCGGTCGCATTGTTTTGTGGTTTCATACTCGTTCAGACCATGTCGTGGGTCGCACCTTTTTGGGCGTCGCGTCTATCAAAATGAGTTGAATTGCAACGAAAAATTGAAAAGTTTTTTAGATGTTTAACGAGATATCAAGCAGCACGCGATATTCGTTAACTCTAATTTGTATTTGACATTAACCAGGTGTGATTTATGGCTGCTGAAGAACATACCCTTACCTCGTCTGAGTATATTCAGCATCACTTAACGAACATGACCTATGGTAAAGCACCAGATGGTACGTGGAAGTTAGCTGAGACTGCTGAAGAAGCGAAAGAGATGGGGTTCACTGCTATTCACTTGGATTCTATGGGTTGGTCAATCGGCCTTGGCGTCATTTTCTGTTTGTTGTTCTGGTTAGTAGCGAAAGCTGCAAACTCTGGTGTTCCGACCAAGTTCCAGGCTGCAATTGAAATGATCGTTGAGTTTGTTGACTCAAGTGTTCGTGATACCTTTCATGGTAAATCACGTTTAATCGCGCCTCTAGCTCTTACCATCTTCGTGTGGATTTTCCTCATGAACTTGATGGACCTTATCCCTGTTGACTGGATTCCTTATACAGCTCAACACATAATTGGTGGGCTATTCGGTATCGACCCGCATCATGTTTACTTCAAGATCGTTCCATCTACTGACCCTAACGTAACCCTTGGTATGGCGTTATCAGTATTTGCGTTAACTATTTTCTATAGTATCCGTGAAAAAGGTCTTGTCGGTTTCGGTGCAGAATTTGCGCTTAACCCATTCAATCCAAGTAACCCATTTTTAAAAGCATTATTAATTCCAGTAAATATTCTTCTTGAATTAGTAACTTTTATCGCGCGTCCAATTTCATTGGCTCTCCGTTTGTTCGGTAACATGTATGCGGGTGAATTGATCTTCATTTTGATCGCATTATTACCGTTCTGGATTCAATGGGCGTTGTCTGTGCCTTGGGCAATCTTCCATATTCTTGTTATCACGTTACAAGCATTCATCTTCATGATGTTAACGATCGTGTATATGAGTATGGCTAGCGAGAAGCATTAATTAATATTTGCTCGACTACACTATGTAGTTGGGCTAAAGTTTTTTTGTTTGATTTAAACTCAACCTCTGAGGATTTTTTCATGGATTTAGTAGTTGGCTTATCTGCTGTTGCAGCTGCTCTTTTAATCGCGTTCGGTGCTTTAGGTACTGCGATCGGTTTTGGTCTTTTAGGTGGTCGCTTCCTTGAAGCTGTTGCTCGTCAACCAGAATTGGCTCCACAACTTCAAACTCGTATGTTCTTAATCGCGGGTCTTCTTGATGCTGTGCCTATGATCGGTGTTGGTATTGGTTTGTTCATTATCTTTGCAAATCCGTTCATCGGCCTAGTAGGTTAATTAGCTAAATTCCGAAATCAACTATTTGAGGAATAGCAATGAATATTAACTATACTCTGTTTGGTCAAGCGATTGCGTTTGCGATCTTTGTCGCATTCTGTATGAAATTCGTTTGGCCTCCACTAATCAATGCGATTAGTGAGCGTCAGCGTAAAATTGCTGATGGCTTAAATGCAGCTGAAAAGGCGAAAGCTGATCTTGCAGATGCGCAAGCTCAAGTTAAAGCTGAATTAGATGCAGCGAAAGCACAAGCGGCTCAATTGATCGAACAAGCGAACCGTCGTGCGGCTCAATTGGTTGAAGAAGCTCGTACTCAAGCATCTGCTGAAGGTGAGCGTATTCGTCAACAAGCGAAAGAAGCTGTTGACACAGAGATCAATGCTGCTCGTGAAGAATTACGTCAACAAGTTGCAGCTCTTGCTGTTGCTGGTGCAGAGAAAATTCTGAACCAACAAGTTGATGAAGCAGCTCACAATGCCATGCTTACTCAGCTGGCTGCTAAACTTTAAGCGAGGCGATTATGGCTGAACTCTTGACGTTAGCACGCCCGTACGCTAAAGCAGCATTTGCTTTCGCTTCTGAGCAAGGTGCAACTGACAATTGGTCAAATGTGTTACAAGTGCTTAGTGCTGCGGTGCAAGATGAAGCATTTTCCGCTTACTTGAGTCGCCCTGAGCTTACTCCTGTGGAGCAAGTAAGTTTATTTGCTAAGGTTTTAGGTGCAGATCAAACTGCTGAAGTGTCTAACTTTTTGACACTTTTGGCTGAAAATGATCGTTTAACTTTGTTACCTGAGATTGAAGCAGAGTACGAACTTCTTAAATCACAAAATAACAATGTGGTAGATGTCGTGATTGAATCTGCATTACCACTTTCTGCTGAACAAGAGCAATTACTTGCATCTGCGTTAGAGAAACGTTTCAACGCAGCTGTAAATGTTTCAGTAGAAGTTAACCCAGCGTTAATCGCGGGTGTTGTTATTCGTGCAGGCGACCAAGTGATAGATGATTCTGCGCTTAATAAGCTTGAAAAAATGCGGACTCGTCTTCTTGCATAATTGCGTAAAAAGAAGACTGAACTTAATAAAGATTGAGGTATAGCGCAATGCAACAACTGAATCCATCCGAGATCAGTGCGCTCATTAAACAGCGTATCGGCGATCTGGACACCAGCGCGACCGCTAAGAACGAAGGAACCATTGTTATGGTTTCCGACGGTATTGTGCGTATTCACGGCCTTGCTGATGCAATGTACGGTGAAATGATCGAATTCGACGGCGGCTTATACGGTATGGCACTGAACCTAGAACAGGATTCAGTGGGCGTCGTTGTTTTAGGTAACTACTTAAGCCTTCAAGAAGGTCAAAAAGCTCGTTGCACAGGTCGTGTATTAGAAGTTCCGGTTGGTCCAGAACTTTTAGGCCGTGTAGTAGATGCTTTGGGTAACCCAATTGATGGTAAAGGCCCAATTGATGCAAAATTATCTGATGCAGTTGAAAAAGTTGCACCAGGCGTAATTTGGCGTCAATCGGTAGATGAGCCTGTACAAACTGGTTATAAATCAGTTGATACAATGATTCCAGTTGGTCGTGGCCAACGTGAATTAATCATCGGTGACCGTCAAACTGGTAAAACAGCAATGGCGATCGATGCGATCATCGCACAGAAGAATTCTGGCATTAAATGTATTTACGTTGCAGTTGGTCAAAAACAATCAACTATCGCAAACGTTGTACGTAAGTTAGAAGAAACTGGCGCTATGGCGTATACGACTGTTGTAGCAGCAGCGGCAGCGGATCCAGCAGCAATGCTTTTCCTTGCTCCGTACTCTGGCTGTACAATGGGCGAATACTTCCGTGACCGCGGTGAAGATGCGTTAATCATTTATGATGACTTATCTAAACAAGCAGTTGCGTATCGTCAAATTTCATTGCTTTTACGCCGTCCACCAGGTCGTGAAGCGTATCCAGGTGACGTATTCTATCTTCATAGTCGTCTACTTGAACGTGCTTCTCGTGTATCTGCTGACTATGTTGAGAAATTCACTAACGGTGAAGTTAAAGGCCAAACTGGTTCATTAACTGCATTACCGATTATTGAAACTCAAGCGGGTGACGTATCTGCATTCGTACCAACGAACGTAATTTCGATTACTGATGGTCAGATCTTCTTAGAAACATCATTATTCAACGCAGGTATTCGTCCTGCTGTGAACGCGGGTATCTCTGTATCTCGTGTTGGTGGTTCTGCTCAAACTAAGATCATCAAAAAATTGTCTGGTGGTATCCGTACTGCTTTAGCACAATATCGTGAATTGGCTGCGTTTGCTCAGTTCGCTTCTGACCTTGATGAAGCAACTCGTAAGCAACTTGAGCATGGTCAACGTGTAACTGAATTAATGAAGCAAAAACAATATGCTCCATATTCAATTGCTGACCAAGCTGTGTCTGTATATGCATCTAACGAAGGCTACATGGCTGACGTAGAAGTGAAGAAAATTGTAGACTTTGATGCTGCATTAATTTCTTACTTCCGTTCTGAACATGCTGCGTTAATGCAACAGATCGATGAAACTGGTGATTGGAACAAAGACATCGAAGCAGCATTCAAAGCTGGTATTGAAAGCTTTAAAGCGACTCAAACTTACTAATTTTCAAACTGTTGAAATTTAGTGTCGGTTTGGTTCACGGAATCAACCTTCGAGGGCTCGAAAGGGCCTTCGAATACTAGGTTAAGCGTATGGCAAATTTAAAAGAAATTCGCGCCAAAGTAGCTAGTATCAAAAGCACGCAGAAAATTACTCGCGCGATGCAGATGGTAGCAGCTTCTAAGATGCGTCGTGCGCAAGAGCGCATGGCTCAGGGCCGTCCGTATGCCGAAAATATGCACCGTGTAATTGCTCATTTAGTACAAGCGAACCCTGAATATAAACATCGTTATATGGTTGAACGCCCAGTTAAGCGCGTTGGCTATATCATCGTGTCATCAGATCGCGGTCTTGCTGGTGGTTTGAACATTAACTTGTTCAAGAAAGTGGTAAAACACGTTCAACAGCAACAAGAGCAGTCAATTGAAGTTCAATTTGCTTTGATTGGTCAAAAAGCGGTTTCGTTTTTTAAAAACTACGGCGGTAAAGTACTTGGTGCAACCACTCAAGTGGGTGACACTCCAAGTCTTGAACAGTTGTCTGGTTCTGTACAAGTCATGTTGGATGCATACGATAAAGGCGAATTAGATCGCATTTATTTGGTGTCTAACGGCTTTGTGAATGCCATGACTCAAAATCAAAAAATCGAACAACTTGTTCCTTTAGCAGCTGCTGAAGATGACAAGACTCTTAACCGCCAATACGGTTGGGATTATATCTATGAACCAGAAGCTGAAGAGCTTTTAAATGGTTTATTGGTTCGTTATATCGAGTCTGTGGTATACCAAGGTGTGATCGAAAACATCGCGTGTGAGCAATCTGCTCGTATGGTTGCAATGAAAGCTGCAACGGATAACGCGGGTGAATTGATCAAGAACCTACAACTTATTTATAACAAGCTGCGTCAAGCCGCGATTACTCAGGAAATTTCTGAGATCGTTGGTGGTGCCGCTGCCGTTTAACATTATTTTGAATTGAGGAGACAGCAATGAGTAGCGGTCGTATCATTCAGATCATCGGCGCGGTTATCGACGTCGAGTTTGAACGCAACAGTGTTCCTAAGATCTATGACGCTCTTCAGGTTGATGGCACTGAAACTACATTAGAAGTTCAGCAACAACTTGGTGACGGCGTTGTACGTACAATTGCGATGGGATCTACAGAAGGTCTTAAGCGTGGTTTGAACGTAACTAACACTAACGCTCCGATCTCTGTACCAGTTGGTCCAGCGACGCTTGGTCGTATCATGGACGTTCTTGGTCGCCCGATCGACGAAGCTGGTCCTGTTGCAACTGAAGAGCGTTTACCGATTCACCGTCAAGCGCCTTCTTATGCAGAACAAGCTGCTTCTACTGACCTTTTAGAAACTGGTATTAAAGTCATCGACTTACTTTGCCCGTTCGCGAAAGGTGGTAAAGTTGGTCTGTTCGGTGGTGCCGGTGTTGGTAAAACTGTAAACATGATGGAGTTGATCAACAACATTGCTAAAGCGCACTCAGGTTTATCTGTATTCGCTGGTGTTGGTGAGCGTACTCGTGAAGGTAACGACTTCTATCACGAGATGAAAGACTCTAACGTTCTTGACAAAGTAGCGATGGTTTACGGTCAGATGAACGAGCCACCAGGTAACCGTTTACGCGTAGCGTTAACTGGTCTTACTATGGCTGAGTACTTCCGTGATCAAAAAGACGAAAACGGTAAAGGCCGTGACGTATTATTGTTCGTAGACAACATCTACCGTTATACACTAGCAGGTACTGAAGTATCAGCACTTCTAGGTCGTATGCCATCTGCAGTAGGTTACCAACCGACACTTGCAGAAGAGATGGGTGTTCTTCAAGAACGTATTACTTCTACTAAGTCTGGTTCGATTACATCTATCCAAGCTGTATACGTACCTGCCGATGACTTAACGGATCCATCTCCAGCGACTACGTTCGCTCACTTGGATGCGACAGTTGTATTGAGCCGTGACATCGCTTCACAAGGTATTTACCCTGCGATCGATCCACTTGACTCTACTTCACGTCAATTAGATCCATTAGTTGTTGGTACTGAGCATTACGAAATCGCTCGTTCAGTTCAAAACGTTCTTCAACGTTATAAAGAATTGAAAGACATTATCGCAATTCTTGGTATGGACGAATTGTCAGAAGAAGACAAACTTACTGTATACCGTGCACGTAAGATCCAGCGTTTCTTCTCTCAACCGTTCCACGTAGCAGAAGTGTTTACTGGTGCTCCTGGTAAACTTGTACCGCTTAAAGAAACTATTCGTGGCTTTAAAGGTCTTCTAGCTGGTGAATACGATCACATCCCAGAACAAGCGTTCTATATGGTTGGTGGTATTGACGAAGTTATTGCTAAAGCCGAGAAACTTTAATTAGCTACCTAATTTAGGAGGTTCTCATGGCGACTATGCAATGTGACGTTGTAAGTGTTAAAGAGTCTTTGTACTCAGGCACTGTAACTATGCTAATTGCTAAAGGTGCTGGTGGTGAGTTAGGTATTATGCCTGGTCATGCCCCACTAGTAACTTTACTTCAACCGGGCGCGATTCGCGTTCAGTTGGAGAATGGTACAGAAGAATTAATCTATGTATCTGGTGGTGTTCTTGAAGTTCAACCGCATGTTGTTACGGTTCTTGCAGATACTGCAGTCCGTGCAGAAAACTTAGATGAAGCTGCAATCGTTGAAGCACGTAAAAATGCTGAAACTTTGTTAGCAAATCAAAAGAGCGATTTGGACGCTGCTGCTGCTTTGGCTGCGCTTGCAGAAACAGCTGCACAGTTGGAAACCATCCGCAAAATCAAAAACCGCGCTCAATAAGAGACGGTTCGAGATTGAAAAACCACCCGAAAGGGTGGTTTTTTTATGTTTAAAAATTATAAGTTCTTGGGTTGTAGTCAGGGTTAATAAATATGTTCACATCATACTTTAAACTTAATCTTGCTCTTCCATTGGAATTAAATTTTGAGCTTGCAGTATGGATTCTCATAAGAAAAGAAAAGCCATTATTAAAATCTACTCGAGCATAACCAGTTAATTGATCTAAACTTGCTACCATTGAAGATGGTAGATTTTGAGAAGAAAAATTCTGTAATGTAAAAGTATGATTAGGGTTCAATTTGAACTTTTCAAAATCACGATTACCTAATAAGAATAGAAAATAATTTTGAGTAGCTTGTGAGTTGTGTCCATGAGTGTTAATTTGTTGAATTGTTAAATTATAGACATCACTATATAAATTATTAATGATCTGTTCATTTCTTGATTTTACGACATTAAATAAGTATTCATTTGGAAATGTTTGGGAATAAAAATTTTGTTCTATTCTGTGTAGATTTAAAATGTATTCAGAATGAAGAGGTGAATCTTTCCCAAAACCGAGTTGTTTTGAAATAAATGCACCTAATCGTGGATGTTTTGATGCATCATGATTGTTTTTAACCGAAATATTCTTTATGGATTTATCTTTGTAGGTAATCCTAATATCAGTTACATCTCCTTTTATTGCAGCAGAATCTTCAAGTCTTTCAATAAATAAAATCTCATTAGGATTTAATAATTTTGTATAGGCTAAACAACCATCTTTAAAAAATAGTTGTTCATTTGGAGGTAACTTATCAAAATGCTTTAAATCTCTTGCTTGTGCATGCTGTGTAATTTTTGAAAGTTGTAAATTAGGATTTAAACTCACTAATGTGTGTACAAGACATGCTTCTAACGCTCGTCCATTATTGTTGGATTTAGACATAAAAAAAGACCCTCAACTTGAGAGTCTTTTTTATCATAGAATACTAATAAATAACTAAATTAGATCCAATTGCTGACCTATTTTAGGTACATTTTTTAATGCGTCTTTAATGCTTTTTGCAAGGATATGGGCAAAATCGACATTTACGGCATTACCGATCATTTTATAACCATGGTTTACATCGGTATATTTGAAAACAAAGTCATCAGGGAAGCTTTGAATTCTTGCACACTCACGTACACTTAAACGGCGATATTCTGAGTCAGGTGCAAACATAAATTCATCCGTACCAATTTTAATCATCTTTGGCGCACTAGGATGAATAGGTGCGTGTCGACCACCAGCTTGAATTGTAAAAGAAGGCTCATCCCAACTACGGACACGATTTCGTGACATAAACATAGATGAGAAACCACCAGTCATGTATTCATGGTTTGGAATTACGACATCAGGATTAGGTTTAGATTTATTAATTGCAGGAACAGCTGTATTTTCTAAATCTTTAATGATGTCTTCTAATGTTTTCTTTTCATCAGTTGGTTCAGGGAATTCATATTCAACATTTAGATCACTTCTGAAACCAATGAAAATGACGCGTTTACGATCTTGAGCAATTCCAAAATCAGTTGCATTTAATAGTTTAAAGTGCAAGTCATACCCAGCTTCTAAAAATGTGTTTTTAATTCTTTCTAAGGGCTCGCTATGACGAGAAGCTAACATGCCGCTTACATTCTCTGCTAAGAAAAACAGAGGTTTTTTAGCTTCAAGAATACGAATAAAATCAAAGAATAGTTGTCCACGTTTATCATCAATGCCGCGTTTTTTTCCTGCTTCACTCCAGCTTTGGCAAGGTGGACCACCAATAATTCCATCGCATTCAGGAACTTCATCATCTTGTATTTCAGTGATGCTACGAGTATCTAGATAAGTTTTTGGATGGTTTAATACATATGTTGCCCAAATATCTTTATCAAACTCATTGGCAAAGATAATATCAAATCCAGCTCTTTCAAAGCCTAAGTCAAGCCCGCCAGCACCAGAGAAGAAAGAAACAACTTTATAGGACATATTAAAAAACACATAAAAACATAAGAAGCTATTTTGCCATTTTTATAACAATTTGGCCAGTACAAAATTACCTTTTTAAACAGTAACTTATTAAAATAATTTCAAATACTTAATCTATGATGTAATCTTAAATATACATATTTTTAAATATATAAAATGGGTATTTTGTGGAAGACTTAGCTAAAAAAATTGTTATAAACGATGTTGAGGTTTTATCAATAGAAAACTCATTTTGCGAAGCACTGATTTCACTACACGGTGCACAAGTCCTAAAATTCCATAGCAAAAAACACAACAAAGACCTACTTTGGTTATCCGATCTTGCCAAATTTGAAACAAGGAAAGCCATACGTGGTGGTATTCCACTGTGTTTTCCATGGTTCGGTGGACATCCAACCGATGCAAACTTACCTGCACACGGCTTTGCTCGAAATAGCCTATGGCAACTCAAAGACATTACTGAAGATGTAGCAGGGCATCACATCGTACTTGAACTAATCGACTCAGCATCCACACGCCAACTCTGGAACTATGCGTTTAAATTACAAATGCTGATTCATTGCGGTGAAGAACTCAAACTCGAATTTAAACTGCAAAATTTAGATCAACATGCCTTTGAGTTTTCTTTTGCATGGCATAGCTATTTCCCTGTAGCAACACAACACGCATCAGTTTTAGGTTTACAAGAGACAGACTATATTGACCAGTTAGATCAAAACAAGGTCAAAATTCAAACTTCTCAAAGCATTGAATTTACAGCGGAAACAGACCGTATTTACCCGAAAACATCAGGGAAATTTACCATTCAGCAAAATGGTGAACATCATATTCAGATTCAAAGCACAGCAAAAAGTGCGGTGATCTGGAATCCTTGGATTGAAAAAGCACAACGACTTGCCGATGTTGCAGACAATGCTTGGCAAGATTTTATTTGTGTAGAAACAGGGCAGATTGCATCGGAGAAAGTGAGTTTAGATGCAGGTGAAACCGTGCAATATCAACTGAGCATTGCTGCTGCATAGCTTAAAGGGGCACAACTGAAAACTCGCCATTGCCTATAATTTTGATTTTAAAAATCTGATCAAAACCTTCATCTGGTGTCGGTACTTCAAGCTTCTTATAGGTTGCACGAACACCGACTTCTGGAATATTTGCTTTGCCCATACGATGGCTATTGCGTTCTAAGGTACTGGTTAAATCCGTTTCAAAATAATAAGAAATCACTTCAAAACCTGCATCTTTGGTTCTTTGAATATAACGCGCTCGGTCAGCTTTGGTCGGGTTGGTATTGTCGATCACCGTTTTGGTTTTAGAGGCTAGACAGGTTTCAAAGATCATGTTTTCCCGATGGCGAGTTTTTAGCATGTCTAAGTTAATTCTTAAATGTGAATGTGCCAAATGTAAAAGATAGTAGCTTGATTTACCCGAAGCTTGAACTCCAGTGAAGATGATCAGTTGCATGGTTCAATTACATTAAAAGTATAAAGCTGAATTAAATCACGGCTTAGACTTTGCTACAATTCAGGTATAAGTCTAATAAATCCAAATAAAATAATGTATCGTCAAAGTCTAATTATCGCGCTAAGCATATTCACCTTCAGTCAGCTCACCGCATGTCAAAATTATTATTTAAGTCAGCCCAATGAACCCACTGAAGCGGCCTTGGTTGCCAACTCGTATAAAAATGGTTTAAGTGCTGAAATCGAGTTGGATTATCTCAGCGTATTTCAAAATCTGAGACAAGCATATCGTCGATGTATCGGTTTCACACGTGATGATGACCTAGTCTTTACTGAAAACAAGCTTGAAGAGCATATTGAAATGGCAACCCTATTTGCTCGAACGGAACGTGGTGAATACGTTCATAAGGCAACTGTAGAAAAGCTATCACCTACGTTGACAAGATTTACCTTGTATTTGCCTCAACGTTATCCTTTTCCCAATGCGCGTTTTGAACAGGATATTAAACGAGCATTGGGCAAAGATGAATACTGTAATATTTAAACCTTGTTAAGCCCCATCTGAACTCATTTGTTCAGGATATTCCTTGCGTTTACCACCTTCATAGCTGGCAAAACGGGGTGTTTCACGTGAAAACGTTGGAGCATCACTTGGCCAAGGCCAGTCACCGAAATGGGTCTCACGATATCGTTTGAATGCAACATCAAGCTCTTCTTTGCTGTTCAGTACAAAAGGCCCTCGCATTGCAACTGGTGCTCCAATAGGTTCACCTTCTAACCATAAGATTCTCGCTTCTTGATCACCTGCTTTAAGTTGAATTTCGGTGTCAGCTTTAAGCTCTACCAGATGTTTAAATTGAATGGTTGAATCAGCAATATTTAAAGTTGAACCCTGATAAAAGTAAGCAAATCGAGTGGAGGTCGCGGTGGTAGCTGGAATTTCAAGATGTGCGCCAGCTTCTAAAGTAATTAAGTATATATTCACTTTATTTTCTGCTGCAGCTGCCCAAGAATGTGGTGGGCGACTTAATGCATTTTGATTTTGATATTGTCCTGAAATAACTCGTACATCAATGCTGCGAGACTGGTGATCAGTCGCTTTCACTTGTGGAATTTGTTCACGCCAAAACATTTTATAATCAGCAGGTTGTTTTTTTTGTTCTGGAGATGAGTTAAACCAAATTTGAAATAATTCAAAAGGATTCTCTCGATCCTGATGAATTAACGGGAACATTTCACAGTGTTCAACACCATTTCCCGTACTTAGCCATTGCACATCGCCTGCAGCATATCGTCCACCATTACCCAAGGAATCAAAATGATCGACATAACCTTGTTCCACTAAAGTAATGGTTTCAAAACCCGTGTGTGGATGTTCGGGAAAGCCGGGAACAACACTACCATAATACATCTTGAATTCTTGATTGATTGCAGGATGAACTGGTCCCATTTCAGCATTCCCGGCAGGGTAGTGATCAATATGATGAGCAGTAAAGATGAAAGGATCTTTTAAATCTAAACGAAAAGTAATAGGAGTTATATTATAGATGGGTGAGGTAGACATGCCGACTCCATGATATTTGAATTATTTAAGATCCAAATTAAAGAGAAATCCCTCACTCCACCATCTCTATTTTGTGAGAATAATGTATATCAATCCTCGGCTTGATTATTTTCTGTAGATGATCCGGACTGAGTCAAAAGCATACTGGCTAATTTCACCATTTCACCTTGGATATTACCCATTTGCTTTTCTAAGGCTGCAAAATCGATGTTGTTTAAATTCACTTGGCCGTTTAGTAATGGTGAAGCTAATACATTTTGATTTGCCGTTAAAATATTAGAACGAATCTGGGCAATTTCTTGGCTTTTTAGGTCAAGTCCTGTCAATGCCTCATTAAATCCTAGTAATTGAGATTTCAAACTTTGCACTGACTGATCTAACTTTTGTGGATCTTTATTATTTACAGCTTCTTCTAAATCAGATTGTAGCTGTTGAATTTGCTCAATATATCCACCTGCTTTCAGCTGTACATCTGCCACATCACGTACAATGTAAAACATATTGCCTGACTTTAAGTCAGCTGGATCAGTGACTTGGACAGGAGAAGATTCTTCAATATTAGCTGCTGTTGATTCCTTTTCTTGATCGGGTTGTGATTGCGGCTGACAACCTAACATCACGAGACCGAAGCCAAATAATGCAAAAGGGGTAACAATGCTTTGAAATACTTTCATTAATAAAACCAAATCGTTAATCACTTCATTTCAAGATACGATACAAATATGAGTTAAATCTGAATATTTGCAAAGCAATAACAAAAATTTTGATGTGAAAGAGTAACTTATGATTTTGACAGGTTAATGAAGATATTTATTGAATTGAATAAGAAATAATCAAGTGACAAGATCGTCACTTGATCTTGATGAGATTATTTCGCCAGTTCAGCATTAATTGCATCAACAATACGCGCATCATCTGCAGTGATGTCTGGTGCAAAACGAGCAACGACTTCCCCTGTTTTTGAAACTAAGAATTTCTCAAAATTCCATAATACTTCAGGGGGATTATTAGGCGTTAAACCATAATCAACCAGATCTTTCCACCAAGGCCCCTCACCAAGACGCTCTGGAATGGCATTTGTTAAAGTTTCATATAGCGGATGTTTATTCTCCCCAACCACTGGAATTTTCGCAAAAAGAGGGAAGTCCACTTGATAATTCACTGAACAAAATTGTTCAATCTCTTCATTGCTTCCTGGTTCTTGTTCAAGAAAGTCATTGGAAGGAAAACCAAGAATTTCGAATCCTTGTTGTTTTTTTTCACTATAGAGTTTTTGCAGACCTTCGTACTGTGGCGTAAGGCCGCATTTAGATGCTACATTCACGATCAATAATACTTTGCCTTCGTATTGCGATAAATCAACAGCCTGACCCTGAATTGTATTTACTGGAATGTTATAAACTGAAGCCATTTCAATGTCCTAATCATAAAGTACTTAAAATATGTAGATTGAAAATACCATGGCATATAGATCTCACCAAGGTGTCTACATTGAAAAAAACAGGCCTGACGGCCTGCTCTATGAGTTAAGATTTTGTCCCGACTTGGTTTTTAAGATTCTGCATGTCCTGTAACAAGCTTTGTTGTAACTCAACAGCTTTCTTTTGTAGTTCAGTGATTTCATTCATATCAGGCTTTTCTTTAACACCTGCTTCTGCGAGGTCCAATCCAAGCTCATTCGATTCTTTCATTTTATCTCGAAGAGATGCACCTTCAGTACTTTTGAGCGCAAGTTTGTCCAGATCATCATTAAATTGATCCACATAGTTATCCATCTTCTCAACCACTGCGTCTAATTCAGCTTTATTATTGTTTTGCGCAGCTTGTGTCACTTCGTTTTGAAATGCCAAAGCCTCTTGAGCTTTTGTATTTGAAATTTGATCCAGTAAATCTAAGTCATGTTGAATATCTGCATTTACATTGGTACTTAATGTATTGCTTTGAACCGTTTCAGCGGCAGTAGGTGAGGATTGATCGTTAGACTTTTTATCACAAGCGGTTAGAAAAACAGCTGTAGTGCATAGTGATGCAATGAGAAGTTTTTTCATAATTTATCCTTTTTATATGCTCGGTTCAATGCACTTACATTCACGATGAAGCACATTAAAAAAAATTCAGTTAACCCGTTGATGGGAAAATTCAAGCATTTACGATCTCATAGCTCACACACAGCTTCTAGTGTTGTTTTGTAGAGGAATCCCTGTAAAAAAGTGAAAAGTGTTTTAAAATAGAACAGCACTCTACTTAATTTTTTAAGTAAAAATCTCAGACTTAGATGGCTGTTCTGCAGTCATTAACAATGAAGGGGAGTGTGTTTCATGGAATGAAAAAGTCTAAAAATTGATGAAAACTTGATCTTAACGATTAAATAAAAATTAGGATGAAAATATGACATTTGAAAAAAAGCATTTGCTCTGGGCTTTATCATTGCCAGTCATTGCTGTATTGATTTGGTCGTTGAATATAGCCATTACACGATATGTTGCAGAGTATATTTCACCTGTCAGTATTAGTTTTTATCGTTGGATTATTGCCTTTTTGATTTTAACACCCTTTATCCTGCCTAAAGTCATCAAACAGCGGAATCTGGTAAGACAAAACATAGTGAAATTAGCAGTGCTGAGTGCATTTGGTATGGTGCTTTATCAGGGGTTGGCTTACACCGCAGCACATTACACAACTGCAACCAATATGGGCATAATTAATGCCTTTATCCCAATTTTCACCATTTTTGTTTCATTGATGATTTTAAAAGAATTTCCAACTCGATTTGCAGTGGTGGGCAGTATTTTATCGTTTATCGGGCTGATTTATGTCATCGGTCAGGGGCGTCTAGATACACTGATGCATCTGGGTGGGCATTGGGGCGACATGATTATGATCGTCGCGGTATTCTTCTATGCTTTTTATGGTGTATTTCTCAAAAAGTGGCAACTCGAGCTCCCTTTAATGATTAGTCTTTATATTCAGATTGGTTTTGCAGTGTTGTACCACTTACCATTCGTTGCCGTATTGGGTCTCGATGCAATTGATCTGGATAACGGCTTGAGTGTGTTATATGCGGGAATTTTCCCTTCGATTATTGCGCCGTTAGTATGGATGTTGGCTGTTCAACATTTAGGCCCAAATCGAACCAGCATCTTTATGAACTTAATGCCAATCTTTACCGCCATTATTGCTTATGTTTGGTTAAAAGAAGCATGGACGATTTATCACAGTTTAGGCGGAATCGTGATTTTGATAGGTATTGCTTTAGCACAGAAAAAAACTTCATTCATAAAGGCTAAGAGTGTTTAAAAAACAGACAATCGATTTATTTTTTTATTATACTTAAAATCTATAAAAGCTTATTGATCTAAATTAACTATCATTAGGCTTTTTAAAAAGTAAAATTAATAATTAAAAATAGGTACTTAATTATATCAATTGAACTAATAATTAATCTTTATAAGAAAAATGATGATTTGAAACTCTAAGTCTTAGTAATTGTGTAATATTTTTTTTTGTAGCATAATATGCGTACTGCAGAGAAAGCGATAATACACTCTTTTTCTGTACAGATGAATTTCTGAACCCTCTGGATGTGATTAGCACATCCTTTTATATGCTCAGTCAATACCTTTATGACTGAGCTTTTTTTTGTCTTAAATAATAAGTTTTAAGTCTCAGCATATCATGCTTTTTAAGCACGAATGACATCACCAGTTTCTGCATCTAATATTCGGCTAGGTTCTTGGCTCAGGCCTAAATCTCCATTTAAATAATTTAATTCAGCACCAAAGTACTGATTGACTTCTTGCAATGAGCGAGCGGGGTCTAAACCAGCAGGATTTGCACTGGTTGAAACAATGAACCCATCAAATGCGTTACACAGTGCGATGCAAAGAGGATGGTTGGTGACTCGGATAGCAACCTTAGGATGTTTGCCTCGAATCCAAAGTGGTATTTGCTCATCAGCTGGGAGAAGCCATGTTGTGGCGCGATCTTGATAAGATGTTTGTGACCAACTTTCAATCACCGCATCGCGGCGGTCTTGAGGCAGCTTTGATAATAAATGTTCAACCTGACTGACTTGACCAGCCAGTAAGATCACCCCTTTTTCGATAGGGCGTTGTTTTAATCTTAAAATTTCTTTAAAAGCATTTTCATTAAAAGGGTCGCAACCTAAGCCCCATACTGCTTCTGTAGGATAAGCCAAAACTTGACCTTGTTTTAGACATTGAGCAGCCTCAGCAACTGAGGTTGTTAACATAAGCGTTCACCATTCTCTTGATTGAAAAGACTATTGTGAACCTTAATTTTAATTACGGCAACGAAGGTATAACCCAGATTGTTGAATACAGCGTCCTAAAAGTTCTAACTCCATCAAGTGACTGGTGAGTGTCGCGGTGTCTAAATCAAGGGTTGCAGCAATTTGATCGAGATCGCGTCCAACCCAATCTAATTGTTGAAATACAGCTAACAGATGTATAGGAATCGAATGCTCATCATCCTCATGCTTACTTAACTTTAGATGGTCTACTGAATGAGCTATTTCGTCATTTTGGACTTCATTAGGATTGTTTTTTCGTGACAGTGATGCTTGTTGATGTTGCCATTGAGTCGGTAGGGCTAAATCTTCAATGATCTGCTCAGGATGATCAACTAAGATGGCACCTTCACGAATCAACTGATGGCAACCTTGATGAAATTCACTATAAATATGACCTGGAATTGCAAAGGTCGTTTTACCTTGATTTGCAGCAGCTTGGGCCGTAATTAATGAACCACTGCCCAATTGAGCTTCCGCTACCAATATCCCTAAACTTAAGCCACTTACGATTCTATTTCTGCGTGGAAAATTATGCTGAAGCGGTTTTGTACCGGGTAAAAACTCAGAAATGATGGTCCCGTTCTGCTTCAAGATTTGATCATGTAATGGGCGATTTTGTGATGGGTAAATTAAATCTAATCCTGTACCGATAACGGCGATTGTTCTGCCATGTTGCAAAGCACCCTGATGGGCTGCTTCATCAATGCCTTGTGCTAAGCCACTCGTGATATAAAAACCTTGATCACTCAGATAATACGCAAAATCATATGCGACTTGTTTGCCATGTGGGCTTGGTTTACGGCTTCCAACAATGGCAATTTGTGCTTCAGATAAATTTTGTGCTTTACCTTTCCCAAATAAAATTGGGGGGCGGTCATGATAGGGCATCAATTGCTGAGGATAGTCTGGATCTTGCTCAGTGAGCATAAAATCAGAATGTTGATGAATTTGATGCAGAATTCGCTCAAATTCTTGTTGCTGTTGATCAGAGAAAAATTGAGATGCACGCTCGATATGGTTTTTATGTAGGTTGAGCTGATGCCATTGATTTAGATGATTTTTCTGTACAGCATCTTGAGCTGAACCAAAATGCTGAATAAGTTTTTGATAAGCACTGAGTGAATGTTGAACGAGATACCAGAGTTTAATATAAGCCAACTGATGGTCATTAATCTCGTTCAACATATCCGCACCTAATTTTAATTTTCAACCATTGGTGATGGTTCTAATACAGCACCTACTTTAATTGGAAGTGCGCTGTCTAGCACGTAAGCGTAACTTAGTTGATCGAAAGTTTTAAAAATCATTAAGTTGCCCACACGCTGATTAGGCAGTTGAATATTTTCTTTGGTCTTCGGGTCTTTAACCACTTCGCCTTGTTGGAAAATACTTAACACGTGACCATTTTTTGCACCGTGAACGCTTCCGCGGTTAATGGTGACAACACTATGTTGAGCTGCTGTACCAATAGAACCCATAACACGAATCACTTGACCGCCTGGCTGAATATCCGTTGTTGCCGTTGGATAGAAGAGGCTTGGTAATTCATTTTGAAATTTAGGTAAAACGTAATCACCGCGACGAACTTCGGCATTAAAACTTTGTTTAAGTTCTAAAGTTGAAATTTCATTTTCGTTGGCAACAGCGACTGCAGTAGCTACCTCAATCAGTTCAAGTGCACCTGTGTACTTTTTCCCTTTTTCATCTAAGAAAACATACGGTTCAGCTTCACGATAAACACCGTAGCTTTGTCCAGGATTAATCCCTTGACCACGTGCATATACTGTTTGGCCTTCCCCAGCAACGATACGACGATCTGCCGAACCGAGAATATAAGGTGTGCTTTGCAAAGCATCAGGCGCAACGATAATACTTCTTTCTAGCCAAGGTTGAATATCATCCAAGGGAATAATTGGAATGGTATTCCCTAAGCTTTCAATACGTACTTGAGGTTTTAGATTGATAGCACCAAGATGACGACGAATAACACCTTCACAACCGTCACCTTCATCTTTACCAATCAGTGGACGCCCATCTAATGTACAGAGTAGTAAGCGATCACCTGGGTAGATCCAGTGTGGATTTTTGACATGTTTATTGGATGCCCAAATTTCTTTCCAACGCCAAGGTGAACGCAAAAATTTACCTGAAATGTCCCACAAAGTGTCGCCTTTTTTGACCACATAAACGTGAGGAGCACCGGCCTTAATTGATGGTGGGCTTACATTTGGACTGGCTTGTGTTATTTGCGCGGTAAACAAGCCCGCACTTATGCAAATTGCAAGTGAAAGGCAATGTTGCTTTAACCCCAGAGCATGTGAAAAAGCCATGCCATTGAAAACCTTTTTCATTATCATAATTCCTAAAATTATGTATCTATTTGCGCTATAATACGCATATTACACGTATTATTTGATGAAGCATTAACTTCATTTAATTTTTAAGATCAATGGCATAGCCGGTGAGGAGCAGCATGGCCTTATTACCAATTTTAAGTTTTCCTGATCCCCGTTTGCGTACTATTGCCAAACCTGTAGAGGAAGTGACGGATGAAATTCGTCAACTTGCTGCAGACATGTTTGAAACCATGTATGAAGCACCAGGTATTGGTCTAGCTGCAACCCAAGTTGATCATCATATTCAGCTTATCGTCATGGACTTGTCTGAAGATAAAAATCAGCCGATGGTTTTTATTAATCCTAAAGTCACCCCATTAACTGAAGATACCCAACCTTATGAAGAGGGTTGTCTATCAGTTCCACAAATATACGATAAAGTTGAGCGTCCGTCACGCGTCAAAATTGACGCAATTAATTTAGAAGGGCAAGCTTTTGAATTAGAAGCTGATGGTCTTTTGGCAGTATGTATCCAGCACGAAATGGATCATCTGAACGGGAAATTATTTGTTGATTATCTATCTCCTTTAAAACGCCAAAGAGCGCGTGAAAAGGTAGAAAAAGTCGTTCGTCAGCGTCAAAAAGAAAAAGTTGCTGTAAAGCGTTAATTTTCTAAGAACTTTAAATATATTGATAAAGCCCAATTTCGATTGGGCTTTGTTATAATTGCTCAAATTTTATTTGGAATGACAATTTGTTCCGCAATGGGTTGCTGCTGAGTTTCGCAGCAGTATTATTACAGATCGTTGTTTTTCTTCAGCCTTTGCTTCCAGCGCAATATCAAATTGCGCCGGTCTGCGAAACGATCACCCGTGCCTTATTCGAACAGCCTAATCATTCTAGTATTACAACGCTCGCTCATCATGCTCATCATGGTTCCACTTCACATGCGTTACATGAACATCATGAGTCTAAGCGCTATGTTGAATCCTCGCATAGTGGGCACGATCATCATGACCCAAACCATCAATGCCAATACTGTACTGTATTTGGTAATTTGATTTTGCCACCTGAGCTGAATGTTAAAGAAGTTTTTGTACGTTTAAATATACGTTTGATCGCATTCCAAAAAGCGTTCAAACATATTTATTTCGACTTACAGCGTTTATTCCTTTTACCTCAAGGTCGGGCACCGCCACTCTTTTCTTAAATATTGTCTTTATTTTTAGGGTCTTGAATGACTCTAGCATTGTCATATTTAAATTTTGAGTGAATATATCATGGCTCAGCCAAAATTCTATTTACAGCCACTAGCGGCTGCGATTTCCATTGCCTTTATTGCGCAAACTTCATTTGCTGAAGTCCAATCTACAGCTTCAAATCCAACACCTGATACACACATGAAGAACTTAGTGCCAATTGTTGCTACAGCTCTACAAGGTAATGATGCTAATGGCTTGATTGTACGTGCAAACCCGAAGCAACCCATTCAGCCTATTCCTGCGTCGGATGGCGCAGATTACTTACAAAGTATTGTAGGGTTTAGCAGCGTAAATAGTGGTGCAGGTACGAACGGTGATGTGACCTTTCGTGGAATGTTTGGATCACGAATCAAAATTCTAACAGATGGAACTGAAAATTTAGGCGCATGCCCGAGTCGTATGGATTCACCGACTTCGTATATCTCACCTGAGAGCTATGATCGAATCTCGGTGATTAAAGGTCCCCAAACTGTCCAGTACGCCAACACAGGTTCAGCAGCAACAGTGATTTTCGAGCGACGCCCAGAACAATTGAATGATGAAAAAAATTATCGAGGTCAGGCAAGTGTATTAATGGGCTCTTTTGGGCGTTTAGACCAAAATATTGAGGCAGCGGTAGGAGATGAACAAAAATATATTCGAATCAATAGCAACCGATCAGTCTCAAATAGTTATCAAGATGGTAATGGGGCGACCGTACCATCAGATTGGAAACGATGGAATGCAGATTTAGCATTGGGCTGGACACCTAATGCAGATACATGGATCGAGTTAACTGGCGGTAAGGCTGATGGTGAGGCTGTATATGCTGGGCGAGATATGGATGGTTCTAAATTTGCCCGCGAGAGCTTGGGATTAAGATTTGAGAAAAAGAATCTCTCAGAGGTAGTTAAAAAAGTTGAGGCGCAAGTCAATTACAACTTTAATGATCATGTGATGGATAATTTTAGTTTGCGTGATGTCGATGGCGCGGATCGCGCTATGAATGTGACACGTCGTACTTTGAATGCACGTTTAGCCACAACGATGGAGTGGGATAAAGCAATATTCATTACGGGTGTTGATACTCAGAATAATCAACATGCTGGTGGAATGTATCATTCAAGCATGCCAATGATGAATACTCCACTAACAGAGGATATGAAGTTTCAATCTTATGGTGGGTTCACTGAATTATCATATCCATTGAATGATCATAATAAGTTGGTCACAGGTGTTCGGGTTGATCAAGTTAAGATTAAAAACTTAAAAATGGTTCAAGAACGTCAGGAAACATTACCAAGTGGTTTTATACGGTTTGAAAATCAGCATCCAGAGCATGATGCTAAAACCTATGTTGGTCTAGGCTATGTAGAGCGCGTACCAGATTATTGGGAGTTGTTTAAGACAGATTATCAAGGCAATGCTGTTGCTACCTTCAAGGATTTAGAAACAGAAAAAACCTTACAGTTGGATGTTGGATACCAACATAATCACGGGGCATTCAGTTCATGGGCATCAGCTTATGCTGGTTTGATCGATGATTTCATATTATTGAATTATGACCCAGCAAAAATGACTGGTCATGGTAAAAATGCTGCTGATTCTAGAAATGTCGATGCGACAATCGCAGGGGCAGAAGCTGGTGTAGGTTATCAATTTACCGATGCTGTTCAGGCAGATCTTAGTGCGATGTATGCTTGGGGAAAAAACACAACTGATCATCAACCTTTACCTCAAATATCTCCGCTGGAAGCACGTTTAAATTTAAGATATGTGCAAGAGCGTTTTAACTTAGGTTTATTGTGGCGTGTGGTAGATGGGCAGGATCGTGTCAGTATTAATCAAGGTAATATTGTAGGTAAGGACTTTAAAACGAGTTCAGGTTTCTCGACGCTGTCTTTAAATGGTACTTATCAAATTCATCAAGGTGTTGATTTGAGTATTGGAATTGATAATGTTCTGGATAAAGTTTATACGGAACACTTAAATAAAGCAGGTAGTGCTGGATTTGGTTTTGCACAGAATGAGCAATTTAATAATATAGGACGTAATTATTGGGCGCGTGTGAGTATGAAGTTCTAGTCATATTCAGTTTATTTGACGTATTAAGCCTAACACCCATTTAGATCGCCGTCTGAATGGGTGTTTTCTTTGAAATTGTCAGACATAAAATATGAATGTCCTTAAATGATATTGTGATGAGGTTATCATTATTTTAAAAATAATAAAAAAGAAGTAATGGATAATAAAATGACAACAATGAGTCAAGTTCATCAACTACATGGTCGTAAAGTAAAATTTGATTTCAATCATATTCCAAAGCATTGGATTGAAAATGACCCTGTTTCCACCCATATGTTGAATACAGCACATATGATTTTACCTGCGGGTGAGTTTTGGTTTTGCCGTGTATTTAATAAAGCTTTACCGTTCGTCAAAGACGAACAATTAAAAGCTGACGTGAAAGGTTTTATTCAGCAAGAAGCGATTCATGGTCGTACTCATCAACATGCACAAGTTTATTTTGATCAACATGGATTAGATGTAAAGCCGTTCATTCAACGCATGCATTATCTTTTTGAAATCCTTTTGGGAGAAAATCCAGTAGGTATCAAAATGATGAAAAAAGTGGTTGGTGAAAAACGTTGGTTAATCTTCCGACTGGGTGTGATTGCAGCCATTGAGCACTATACTGGTGTGGCAGGGCAGTGGAGCTTGGACAATACTTCATTGGATAAAGCCGATCCAATCATGGCTGATCTATTCCGTTGGCATCTTGCTGAAGAAGTTGAACATCGTACGGTTGCGTATGATTTGTTTAAACATATGTTTGAATCAGAGTTTAATTTCCAAATTTCAAAAAATGCTTTGATGACCTTTATCTTCCCTATTATGGCAGCGGTTTGGGTTGAAGGCGGCAAAACAATTTTGAAACAAGATAAAGATGCAGGTAAGTTTAGACATATGGGTACTTTAAGACTCATTATGCAAATGGAAAAAATTAGTCGTAAGACCGATCATATTCCTACCTTCAGTCATTTAACTTTAGCTACTATCCGTTGGTTTAGTCCAAAGTTTCATCCAGTGCAAGAAGGTAATACTCAACAAGCTTTGGATTATCTAGCACGCTCTCCATCAGCACTTCGAGCTGAGCAAGAGGCAACATTAAAAATGGCTTAAAAATATACATGCAAAAAACCGAGCCTTAGCTCGGTTTTTTATTTATTGATGCATACTTGCCAGCTGTTTTCCTGCATTTTGATATAAATCGAGAGCTTGTTCTTGTTGTGATCGCCCTTTACGCTGTAAATAAAGATCAAGCTTTGGTATTTTTTTTGCGCCAGCATAAATCACAGTATTTTTGGTCAGTAGATACAGTGGATACCACGGCAGTATTCGAGGCTTAAGCCCTAAATTTTTCATTTTTTTTCGGCCCATAAAGATTTGGGTAACATCTAAGTGATTCTGGTAGGCTTTCTTCTGCATGAAACGTTTAAAATGTTTATATTCGCGTTCAAATGGTTCTTTGGATAGGCTTACTGCAAGCTGACGACTACTTTCATCCACTTGAGGATGAGCATAATTCATCCATTGCAATAATTTCCAGCCTTCAGACTCTTTATCAATCAGCCAGTGTTCGTCAACACCCATCAACCAGCCTGTATATTTCCAAAAATGCATAATCGCATCGACTTCACTTTTAGTTGGAAAAATACCGATTGCTCGAATACCTAAAAGCATTACACCGCTGAAAGCAATATTTGTCATTGCCTGATCATATTGGTTAATCGGCATTCCCCAAATATCCCAGTCCCAATCTTTGGATTTTTTTAGATGGTAGCGAACTAAAGAATGGATGAAACGCACAAAAATTGTTGAAGTAAAGCCATCATTAAAGCGTTGAAATCCATTCGGCTTAGTAACATCTAGCCACCATTTATGCGTTTCTGCTAAGCGCTTGCCTGCATATTTGCTTAGAGCACCTGTTAAAATCAAAGGTTGATTAAAGCCAGGGTATTGATATCCAGTCATTAGCGCGAGATCACGCATAATAAAAGTGACATTTGCGCCTAAACGATGCGTGAATTGAATTGCACGATCAATTTTTTCTTGATCGAACCAAACAGGCTGTTGTTCCACGAGATCAAAGAATGCTTTGATTTCAGGGACTGGTTTGGGAAGAGCATCTAAGCCTTGATATAAGGCTGTTTCAAAAAGCTTTCGATTTTCGCGTGGATTGGTCATCACCCAATCCATTAAGCGATCCATCGGCACATCGCCCGTATGTAAACTTTCATTTAACTCTAAATATTCAGCATAAGTTGGAATGAAGTTTTGATCAGTCATTTTATGTAGAAGCTTGGACAATAGATCGCTGCGCTTCATTCGCTCATATGAAGCCATACGTTTTGGAATGCTAAAATTTGACATGGTGTAATTAATCTGGTTATTGTTTGATCAAAGATTAATATGAATATTTATTCGCATTCAATTCGCATTATTAGAATGGCAGCTATGAGAAAAAGACCCCAACAACAAAGAGCAAAGCTGGTAGTCGATAGTATTTTGAAAGCGACTCTGATATGCATTTCTGAAATGGGCCTAGATCAAGTCACTACGCCAAAAATATCTGAAAAATCAGGGGTGAGCGTAGGCTCTATCTATCAATATTTCGAAAATAAAGATCAGATAATTTTAGAATTGTTACGCCGTAAGAGTGAAAACTTAGGTTTGTCACTTAAAGCGCTGGCGATGAATCAAGAAGAAATGGATCTAAAAACCTTAGTCGATGTTAGTCTTCAATTCGGATTTGATGTAATGAGAGAAGATAATGGTTTCTTCTTTGAAGTCCTGAAACATTGGCATGGCTATAACAATTCAGAAGCAGCAAAGGTTTTAGAAAAGCATTTTTTTGAAGTTGGTTTATATGTATTCAATCGTTTCTATCGTCATTGGGACTTTGAAACACTCAAGCATAAATCTTTTGTGATTATTAATAGTACCTTGTTCACAATGATGAGGTTTGTAAGTAACAATGATTTTCTTATTTCAGAACAACAGCTTAAAAGAGAACTAAGTGCAATGATTTTGTCTTATTTAGACAGTGATAAGAGTTAAAAGCTCATACAAATAAAAATTATATATCAAAAACATATAGTTAATGTTTATTTGGTTTATTAACTATACAAACAAATAGAAAAGATTGAAAAAGTAGTTGCGTAAGAAAATAAATAGCCTATAATGCACATCCATCGGCGGTGATGTTGATTAAAACTTGTTGAAAAACAAGGATTTAGCTGAATAGGTTGGATCTAAGTTTTGAGAATGAGTTGGAAAATAAATTAACATTG